>DASZQM010000112.1:0-3808 GCA_035549645.1 Solirubrobacterales bacterium
GCCTTCGAGGATGTTGGGAGCGGCGCCGCTGCCGGCCAGCTTCGGCGCGGTCGTGAGGAAGAGCTCGTCGACGAGGCCGGCCGCCTGCAGCGAGCCGTGCAGGGTCGGGCCTCCCTCGCAGATCACCGCGCGCACGCCTTCCTCGTGCAGCGAGCGCAGGAGGTCGGAGAGGTCGGCCCACTCGCCGCTTCCGCTTTCGACCACGACCAGCCGTTTGCTCAGGTTGGCGTAGCGCTCCGCCCGCATCGTGCCGGCGCCGATCATCACCGCGTCGAAGCGCTTGCGCAGGCCGGCGAGCATCGAGGTGTCGGTGTCCGAGCCGATCGGGCCGGAGACGCCGCCGATCGTCGCCCGCCCGTCGACGGTGGCGGCGAAGTTCATCGCGACGAAGGGACGGTCCTCGCGCTCCTCCTCCCAGGGCCTGTAGGAGTCGAGCTGCTGCTCGACCGTGGTCTCGCCGGGATCGGGAAGTAGGCGCTTCAGGAGTAGTCGTGCCAGCCGGCGAACTCGCGGCCGGCGAATTTCTGCAGCTCGGCGACGTCGGAGGTGAAGCGGCCGCGGATCGTCTCGAAGAGGTCGTCGGGGAGCTTCGGCTTCGGCGCCGGCGGCTTCTCGGGATCGTGGACGAGCTTCTCCACCCGCCAACGCAGCGGCTCGGGCAGGCGGTCGAAGTTGCGGTCGAAGGAGCGGAAGCCGGGCAGCTTGATCAGCTTCTCCATCAGCTGGTATTTGTCGCCCTCCTTGGCGCCGGACTTCTCCCACTCGCGGTCGAACTGCTCGGAGGTGAAGCCCTCGTCGACGCCGGCGAAGGCGAAGGCCTTGCGCATGGTCTCTTCGCGTTCGGTCTGCAGCTCCTCCTGCGTGATCACCTCGATCTGCTCGCGCTCGAACAGCTCCAGGTAGGGCTGCAGCTGCATCCAGTACTTGGAGCGGTTCATGTAGGAGGAGTCGGGGTTGGAGAGCACCTCGACCAGGTCGCCGGTCTCATAGCCGGCGCCGGTCGCGTGGACCCAGTGCGAGAGGATGCGCTTGATCGGGTCGCGCACCATGTAGAGCAGGCGGGCGTCCGGACAGTGCTCGCGGATGCGCGCCGGCACGCCCTCGAAGCGGGGCAGGTTGGTGTAGTGGGGCGAGGACTCGCCGCTGACCTTGAAGCGGTCGTCGAAGCGGCTCGCGTACCAGTCGAGCCCCAGGTCCCAGTTGAGCTCCTCGACGAAGAAGTTGAGCTCCTTCGGCTTCGACATGTGGATCTCGGGATGCAGGCCAAGGTAGTGGTGGATGCTCGTCGTGCCGCACTTGAGCCCGCCGATGATGATCAGGTTCGGCATCGTCGCGTGCGCTTTGCGCCGCCGCCGCATGCGGCTTTTGCGGTCGGCGGTATAGCGCTCGCGGGCACGCGCGCACATCGCCTCGTCGGCGGGGTCACGCGGGGCCTGCGCAGTGGCGATCTGAGTCTCGGCCTCTGACACGGAGCGGGCTAGTGTAGCTGCGATGCCCCTCGCCGATCTTGCATCCAGCTTCAACTCCTTCTTCAACGCGGCGAGCTCGTTCTTCGAGCACCTCTCAGACATCCGCTGGACGCCCTTCGCGATCGCCCTCGGTTTCCTGCTGGCGATGCAGCTGGCCCGCGCCTGGGCCTGGCGCAACGTGCTGCGCGCGGCTTACCCGGACAAGCCGATCTCCTTCCTGCAGCTGAGCGCCGCCTACCTGGCCGGCGCCGGGATCAACGCGATCCTGCCGGCGCGGGCGGGCGACGTGACCAAGGTCTTCCTGGTCAAGCGCCAGATCCCGGACTCCTCATATCCCGCCGTCACCTCTTCCTTCCTGGTCCAGTCGGTCTTCGACACCGCCGCCGGCGTGCTCGTTTTCCTCTACGCGATCACGCAGGGCCTGTTGCCCGAACCGCCAGACCTGCCCAGCTCGCGCGCCTTCGAGATCTCCTTCTGGGTCAACCACCCGCGCACGCTGCTGATCGTCGTCGTCGTGCTGCTCGTGGTGTCGGCGGCCGGCGTCTTCTACCTCGGGCATCACGTGCGCCGCTTCTGGGCGCGGGTTCGCCAGGGCCTGGTGATCCTCACCCAGCCGCGCCGCTATGTGCGCCAGGTCGCCGCCTGGCAGGGGGTTGGCTGGCTCTGTCGCTTCCTCGCCTTCTGGTTCTTCCTCGAAGCGTTCGGGATCGGTGGCTCGGTCGGCAACGTGCTGCTGGTGATGAGCGTGCAGGCGATCGCCACGATCGTCCCCTTCACCCCCGGTGGTGCCGGCGCCCAGCAGGCGCTGTTGGTCGCCACCCTGCACGGGCCCTCGCGCGCGGCGGTGCTCTCCTTCTCGGTCGGCACCCAGATCGCGATGGCGGCCTGGTCGGTGGTGCTCGGCTTCGCCGTCCTCCTGCTCGTCTTCAGGACGACGGACTGGAAAGGCCTGATCAAACAGGCGCAGGACGAGGCGGACTCGGAGGCCGCCATGCTACGTCCTCAGTCGCCTGAATAGCGCTGCTATTCAGGACTCCCTGCGTCCTTGCCTGGCGATCTCCGAGTCTCGCCTCGCAAGGGGATTGCGGCCGTCCCACTCGCCCTGCGAGGCGTAGGGGCGGAAGCGGATGAAGGCGGACTCGTGGTGGAAGGAGTTCTGCCGGTGGGCGCGGGTCGCCGCCGGGTGGGCGCCGTCGCTGTGGCCGCGCGCGTACTCGCGCATCGTCCCGACGTCGCGCCAGATCGAGAAGGTGGAGACGAGTCGCGGCGGGCGGGCGAGCCCGGTCGAGGCGAGCATCGCGGGGTTGTCGACCGCCTCGCCCTCGGCGCCGGCGCTGGCCTTGAGGAAGGGCCAGATCCTGCGCAGGCGCAGGCGGCCGATCGTGAGCACGGCGACCGGCTCCTCGTCGCCGACCTCGATCTCTTTGCTGGGCAGGCCCGGCAGCTCGGGCCAGGCGCCGTAGACGTGGAGGGGCTGCAGCCGCACCTGCCAGCCGTTCGAGAAGCGGTGGGCGAGCGGATGCTGGGCGGTGAAAGCCTCGAAGGCGGCGTCGTCCTCCCAGGCTGCGAGTAGTCCCATCCGGCCGGGCTGGGGAGTGGGGAGGAGGCCGGCGCCGAGCGGCGCCGCTGTGACCGTCTCGGCGTAGAGCAGCCCGGGCACGTCGGCGGGGCGAGGCTTGTGGCGAAAGACCTTGGGCACGCTGTGTGCTCCCACGTCGGCCAGTTGCATCGAGACGACCATCGAGACCTCCTCTTAGGAAGCTAACCTAGGAGTCACTAGGTTAGCGCGATGGCCACGGACACGCAGACACGACGCAGGCGGATCGGGCGAGCCGCCCGGCGTTCGCTGATCGAAGCCGCGGCCTCCGAGCTCTTTGCCACCCGCGGCTATCGCGGCGCCTCGATCGAGGAGATCGCCAGGCGCTCCGGGGTCACGCCGCCGGTCGTCTATGACCATTTCGACTCGAAGCTCGACCTCTACCGCCAGCTGCTCGAGCGCCATTTCGCCGACCTGCGCGAGGTCTGGCGCCACCACTTCGGCGGCGACGATCCGCCGCGCGAGCGGGTCGCCCGCTCGTTCGACGCCTGGTTCGCCTACGTCGAGGAGCACCCCTTTGCCGGGCGGGTGCTTTTCCGCGACGCAAGTGCCGACCCCGAAGTCGCCGCCGTGCACGCGGCGGTTGCGAATAGCAGCCGCGAGGCGATCCTGCCGCTCTTCGCCGCCGAGCCCGGTGCCGCCGAGCTGGCGGGATCGATCGACGGTGAGGGGCTGGAGATGGCATGGGTCGTCCTGCGCGGCGTGCTCCAGGGCCTGGCGATCTGGTGGGCCGACAACCCGG
>DASZQM010000113.1:0-5248 GCA_035549645.1 Solirubrobacterales bacterium
CGTTTTGCGCCGCTGGCCCTACCGCTTTCTCGGACGACAGGGGACGATCCAGCCAGTCAGGCGAGTGAGCAGGGGTACCCGGCGCTCCGGCCCTTCCTGCTACTCCGAACTACGGTTTCTTCACCAGCGTCGCCGTGTAAAGCAACCTGGCATTCGAGTAGAAGCACCCGTAAGTCTTGATCTTCCCGACCCCCTGCTGCGGGTGGCCACCCTGAATGTCTTCCTTCGAGGCGCAGTGGTCTTCCAATCGACTGCCCCGCCAGGTGTCTTCTTCGGAGACGTTGAAGGCGAACATCGGGGCCCAGGTGGGCACGGTGAGGGCGACTACCTGGCCGCGCAGGACGGAGAGCGGGTGGTCGAGGGCGAAGATCGGGGTGCTGCCGAAGTAGGGGTTGAGGATCTCGAGGGGGCTCTGGCGCACGAGCGTGTATTTGGGCGGTTTCGAGCCTTCCACCGGGCGCAGGATGCCGATCCGGGCCTGTGAGGGCTTGCCGAGGAATTCGTCGAAGAAGCCGACCTCGTTCGTGGTCGTTTTGGTGTCGGTGCGCGAGGGCTTGGCCAGGGTGATCGACCAGGCGACGATCTTGCCGTCGAAGGGGACTTCGTAGGGGTTGTCGATTCCCCCCGCCTTGACCTGGTAGCCGGTGACGTGTCCCTCGACCCGGCACGGGACGACCTCGACGTTGTTGACGATCTTGCCGGGGCAGGAGGGCGGCGGCGTGTTGGTCGTCTTGCCCAGCACGACGACGCCGAGCGGTGCCGAGTCGGCGGCGCCGGGCCAGGCCGCGACCACGAGCGCGGCCAGAACGCAGGCAAAGCCCACGGCAACGGCCACGGGCGATCGCTTGATCCGGTTTTCGGCTGCTCTCGGCATGTTCTGAGGCTGCAAACCCGCCCGGGGGGCGCGGGTTGCGGGGATTCTGCCGCCCGAGCCGGAGCGATGCGGGCATTGCGTGCGGCTTGCACGATCCCGGCCAGCACGCCTCAGTAGGGTCCCAGCGATGCCGGCGATCGTCGTAGAGGGGCTGCAGCGCAGCTTTGACGAGGTCCTAGCCGTTCAGGGCGTCGACCTGAGCGTCGAGGAGGGAGAAATCTTTGGCTTCCTCGGGCCCAACGGCGCCGGCAAGACGACGACGGTGCGGATGCTGACCACCCTGCTGCTGCCGACCGGCGGGCGCGCGACCGTCGCGGGGCATGACGTGGTCAAGCAGGCGCGCGCCGTGCGCGCCTCGATCGGCGTCGCCCTGCAGGAGGCGGCGCTCGACCCGTTGATGACCGGTCGCGAGCTGATCCGCCTGCAGGCAACGCTGCAGGGCCTGCCTGGCGCCGAGGGCAAGAGCCGCGCCGATGACCTGCTCGAGCGGGTCGACCTCGCCGCCGCGGCCGATCGGCGCGTCGGCGGCTACTCGGGCGGGATGAAGCGCCGGCTCGATCTCGCGGCGGCGCTCGTCCATGAACCGCGCGTGCTCTTCCTCGACGAGCCGACCACCGGGCTCGACCCGGTCAGCCGCAAGACGATCTGGGAGGAGGTGCGGACCCTCAACGACGAAGGCACGACGGTCTTCCTCACCACCCAGTACCTGGAGGAGGCCGACCAGCTCGCCGACAACGTGGCGATCATCGACAACGGCCGGATCGTCGCCGAAGGCACCCCGGACACGCTCAAGACTGAGATCGGCAACCCGCACATCCAGCTGCAACTTGCCGCCGGCTCGATCGCCGAAGCGGAGAAAGTCTGCGGCCAGGTGGGCAAGCTGCTGCCGCCGGTCGACGGGCGCACGGTGCTGGTCGAAGCCGCAAACGGGGCTGCCGACATCCCCAAGGTGGTGCGGGCGCTCGACGACGCCGGGATCGCGGTCGAGTCGCTGGAGCTGGTCCGCCCCACGCTCGACGACGTCTTCGTCGCCAAGACGGGGCATCACCTCGAGAAGGACGACCAGGGCGAGAGCGAGGCGGAGCCGGAGGCCGTCGAGGCATGAGCGGGTTCGTCGCCAACGCCAGGGTCGTGCGGGCGCTGGGAATGCGCTCGATCCGCCAGACCTTCCGCCGACCGCAGCTGATCGCGCCGATCCTGATCTTCCCGACGCTGCTGCTGGCGATCCAGACCGGCGGCGCCGGCGGCGCGGTCAACCTGCCCGGCTTCCCGCCGGTGCAGAGCTTCCTCCAGTTCATGCTCGCCGGGGCGATGATGCAGTCGCTGATGCTGGCCGGCAACAGCGGCGGGATCGCGCTTGCCGTCGACATCGAGATGGGCTTCACGGATCGCCTCTTCTCCGCCCCGATCCCGCGCTACACGATCGTGCTCGGGCGCCTCGCCGGGACCGCGGCGCTGGGCCTCTTCGCCTCGCTCTGGTTTCTCGCGATCGGGCTGATCTTCGGCGCCGAAATCCACAGCGGCGTCGCCGGCGCCCTGATCGCGATCGTGCTGGTCACGGCGACGGCGATGGCGGTCGGCGGCATCGGCGCCGCGATCGCCCTGCGCACCGGCAGCGCCAGCGTCGTCCAGGGCCTCTTCCCGCTGGTGCTCGTCGTCCTCTTTCTTTCCTCCGCCTTCTTCCCCAACGAACTGATGATCCAGCCGGCCAAGGCGATCGCCGAATACAACCCGCTCAGCTTCGTCGTCGAAGGCATCCGCGGCCCGATCATCGGCGGCGTCGACGCGGCCGAACTGGGTGAGGCGGTGCTGGCGATCGCCGGTATCGTCGTCATCGGCTTGCTGCTCAGCGCCCGCGCCCTGCGACACCGCTTGAGGGTCGGCTGATGGAGACCGCCGCCGCCCTGCCCGCCTGGCGCGCCAACCTGGCGACGATCGCGGCGCTGATGGCGCGGGCCAAGAACGAGCTGCTGCGCGTGCCGGGGGCGGCGATCCCGGGCGTGCTGGCGCCGACGATCTTCTTCCTCGGCCTCAACGGCGTCTTCGGCGCCCTCACCCAGCTGAACGGCTTCACCACCGGCAGCTACGAGAGCTTCATCGTCCCGGTCAGCATGCTGCAGGGAGCGGGCTTCACCGGCGCCGCCGCCGGGGTCAACCTCGCCCGCGACATGGAGCAGGGCTGGGTCGACCGCCTGCTCGTCTCCCCCGCCCCGCGCTGGGTCCTGCTCACCGGCAACGTGCTCGCCGCCAGCGCCCGGGCGCTGATCCCCGCCACCTTCGTGCTCGCGATCGCCTTCGTCCTGGGCGCCCAATGGCCGGGGATCGATGGCCTCCTGGTCACCTACCTGATGGTCGCGGCGATGGCTGCGGTCGCCGCCTGCTGGGGCTCGGCGCTCGCCCTGCGCTTCAAGAGCCAGTCGGCGGCGCCGCTGATGCAGTCGGGAATGATGGCCCTGGTCCTGATGACGACCGCCTACGCACCGCTGGCGCTGCTGCAGCCGTGGATGCGCAGCGTCGCTGAAGTCAACCCGGTCACCAACGTGATCGACGCCGCCCGCCAGGGCTTCGTCGGCAGCGTCACCTGGGCGGAAACCTGGCCTGGCCTCCTCGCCCTGATCGGCCTGCTGGTCGTCCTCGGCGCCTGGGCGCTGCGCGAAATGCGCCGCACCGCAGTTTGACCATGTCTGCGACCGCGATCGCCGAGCGCGTCCTGCGCGGAAGCTGGGCCGAGGGCGAGCGCGACGGGACCCACTTCGCCTACACCCGCCCCAGCCCCAGCCGCTACCCCTGGCAGTGGTACTGGGACTCCTGCTTTGCCGCGATCGTCTGGCGCCGCTTCGAGCCGGCGCAGGCGCGGGCCGAGCTGGAGACGCTGCTTGCGGCGCAGCGTGGGGATGGCTTCATCGGCCACACGATCTTCTGGGACCGACCGGTCTCGCTCAGCCGCCTGCCCTTCTACAACGTCACCTCGCGCCGCTCCTTCCAGACCGAGACGATCCAGCCGCCGCTGCTCGCCTGGGCCTGGAAGATCGCCGCCGGCGACCCACGCGAGGAGCCGCGAATCGCCGCCCAGGCCGAGTGGCTCGCCGCCGAGCGCGACCTCGAGGGCGACGGCCTGCTCTGGATCGTCCAGCCGGACGAGTCCGGACTCGACGCCTCGCCCAAGTTCGAGCCAGTCTGGGGCTGGCGCGCCAACGCCAGGCCCGGCTTCCCGCTGCTGGTGCACCGCAACCGCCGCCTCGGCTTCAGCGCCCGGCGCATCCGCGAGCGCGGCGGGCCGGTGCTCTGCGAGACCCTGGTCAACACGCTCTGGTCGCTCTCGCTGCAGGCGCTGGGGAGGCCATCGGCGACGCCGGCGCTGATCGAGCGGCTCTGGGACGAGCGCCGCGGCCTCTTCGCCGACTGGGCCGAGCCCGGGCAGGTGCGTCCCGGTGTGGTCACCTGGGACGCGCTCGCGCCGCTCGCGCTGCCCGACCTGCCGGAGGCGATCGGGCGCCGCTTGGTCGAGGAGCACCTGCTCGACGAGAGCGAGTTCCTCACCCCGGTCGCACCGCCCTCGGTGGCGGTGTCGGAGCCGAGCTACGAACCTGGCGGCAGCCGCGGGCCGATACGCCGCTACTGGCGCGGGCCGACCTGGGTCAACTCGGCCTGGCTGGTCTGGCTCGGCCTGCGCCGGCTCGGCTATGAGGCGGAGGCGGCGCGGCTGGCCGCCGGGGTCATCGGTGCGGTCGAGCGCGAAGGCCTGCGCGAGTACTACGACCCGCGCACCGGGACGGGGCTCGGCGCCCGGGATTTCGCCTGGTCGGCGCTGGTCGCCGAGCTGGCGATGCCGGACCCGGCTGCAACCCGCAGCCACCTCTAGGGCAGAATGCGACGCGTGCAAGGGCCTCTCGTCAGCGTCATCATCCCGGCCTTCGACGCCGAGCGCTTCATCGGCGAGGCGATCGAGAGCGTACTCGCCCAGAGCTATTCCCCGGTCGAGACGATCGTCATCGACGACGGCTCGCGGGACGCCACCGCCGAGGTTGCGGCCGCTTACTCTCAGGTACGGGTGATCCGCCAGGAGAACGCCGGCCCCGCCACCTCGCGCAACCGCGGCTTCGCCGCCTCGAGCGGTGACCTCGTGACCTTCCACGACGCCGACGACGCGATGACCCCGGACAAGCTCGAGGTCCAGGTGGGCCACCTGCTGGCGAACCCCGGAGTGGGCGTCGTCATGGGCGAACAGGAGGTGATCGTCGAGCCCGGATCCGAGCTCCCCTTCTGGCTCGAGGGATCGAGCGCTCAGGCCGCGGTGCCGACCCGTCCGGCCGAGGTCTCCGACGGGCCGGACGTGCATGTGATGACGATGCTGCTGCGGCGCGAGGTCTTCCT
>DASZQM010000114.1:0-9800 GCA_035549645.1 Solirubrobacterales bacterium
GAGCAGGGATTCGGCGTTGTTGATCAGTTCGATCGCCCGGTCGAGCGGGACGCTGCGCAGCGTTTCCCGCAGTGGCCCGGCGAGGACCGGGCTGAGCGCGCCGGCTTCTTCCGCGTCGTCGACCGCGCGCAGCAGGCCGGCACGGACCGCCTTCGCCAGCTGCGCGTCGGTGATGTCGTAGCGCTCGGTGAAGCGTTCGCGTTCCTCCGGCGTGGCCAGCGCCCGCGCCAGCGTCTCGCGACTGACCCCGAGCTGGCAGGCGGCCCCGTCGAGGGCCGAGAGCGTGAACTGCTGCGCGATCTCCTGCAGGCCTTCGGGATTGGTCCAGGCGCGATGCTTGCACGGATCCTGAGTCTTCTCCGGCGTGTAGGAGGCGCCCCCGGCGGCGAGGTAGATGCCGATCAGGATCACCGCGGCGAGGACCGAGCCGCCGACGAGCAGCTGGGCCCGGCGGGCGCCGCTGGTTCCCACGCCGCTTTCCGCGCTCACAGCTCGACCCTCCGTGCGAAGGCGATCGGAAGCAGCGAGAGCAGGCCGATCAGGGCGGCGATGCCGAAGGAGGGGCTGAAGGCGTGGGTGGCGCCGCGGTTGAGCTGGTCCTGGAGTTCTTCGCGCAGCTGCACGACTTCATCGCGTTCTCCCGGGTCCTCCGGCAGCGGTTCAAAAGCCGGCCCGATCGTCGGCACCTTGCCCTTCTCTTCGTCGAGGCGGTCGCCGATCTTCTGCGCCAGGTCGATCTTCAGCAGCGGCGACACCTTCGAGTCGAGGACTACGGCGGTGCCGGCGTCGATCGCGTCGTGGCGCTGCTGGGCGATGTCGTGGGTGAAGATCGGCGTCACGGCGAGAATCCCGATCACCACCCCGGCGTGGCGGGCGGAGATCGTCCAGCCGCCGTGGATCGCCTGCGGGGCGCGGCCGCCCAGGGCGGTCTCGGTCAGCGCCGAGAGCACCAGGGCGAGCCCGATCCCGATCATCACCTGCGGCGGCACGGTCAACGCCACCTCCGCCTTGGGCAGGAGCGCCAGGCCGCCGAGGCCGCCGGAGACGAGGATCGCCCCGGCCGCGGCGCGGGCGCGAGCGCTCTGCACCCAGCCGTTGACGCGACTGCCGAGCAGGGCGCTGAGCGGCATCACGCTGACCACGATCGCAGCGCCGATCGGCGAGAGCCGCCAGCCTTCGATCAGGAGCAGGACGAGGAGAAAGAGAGCGCCGGCGATGGCGGCCGAGATCAGCGCCAGGGCGAGGTTCGCCAGCACGTGCGGCCGCCCCGTCTCGCGCAGCTCGGCCGAGAGCACTCCCGTCGCCGCCTCATGACGGGCGACGGTGAGGATCGGCACCGCCGCCGCGAGCGCGATCGGCACCTGGATCAGGAAGATCGACTGCCAGGAGACGAGCTCGGTGAGCAGCCCGCCGACGGCCGGGCCGAGCGCCGCGCCGGTGGCCCCGGCCGTGGCCCAGATCGCCGCCGCGCGACGCTCCGAGCCGACCGTCGCCGGCAACAGCTCCAGCACCGCGGTCACCGCGGCGGCGCCGCCGAGTGCCTGCACACAGCGAGCCGCGATCAGCGTGCTGAGATGCGTGGAGAGCGCACAGGCGAGCCCGGCGCCGGCGAAGACCGCGAGCCCGATCGCCGCCGCCCTGCCGGGGCCGAGGCGGCGGGCCAGGTGCGCGGCCGGCACCGCCGCCAGGGCCATGACCAAGTTGAAGGAGACCAGGACCCAGCTGACCGCGGCGACGCTGGCGTCCAGTTCGCGGTAGATCTCCGGCAGCGCCAGGACGACGATCGAGGAGTCGGCGAGGACGAGGCCGACGGCAAGCGCCAACGCTGCGACCCGCGGTCGCGGTGCCTCGCTCACCGGTAGCCCAGCTCTTTCGCGTACTTGTCGCGGTAGGCCCGCTGCTTGTCGAGCACCTCTTCGACGTAGGCGCGGGTTTCGGGGAAGGGAATCTCCTCGACCTGCAGCCCGCTGCCGCCCCACTTGTCGGCGTTGGCCGGGCCGGCGTTGTAGGCGGCCAGCGCGGCGACGACGTCGCCGTCGTAGCGGTCGAGCAGTTCGCGCAGGAGGAAGGTCCCGTAGCGGATGTTGATTTCAGGATCGCTGAGGTCTTTGAGCTTGAAGGTCGTGCCGCCGCTGAGCCGCTCGATTTCGTTGGCGGCTTCGGGCGTGATCTGCATCAGTCCCCTGGCGCCGGCGCTTGAGGTGCTGTCGCTGAACTTCGACTCCGAGTAGATGACGGCGGCGATCAGTGCCGCGTCGACGTCCTTTTCCCGCGCCTGCTGGCGGATCACGTCCTCATGGCGCAGGGGCAGGGTGAGCTCCTGGATCGCCTTGTTGATCGTCCCCTCCAAAACCACCCCGGCGACGATAACGACGAGGAGCACGGCGGCGCCAACTGCCAGGCGGCGCCTTCTCCGTTTCCTAACCGAGCGCGTGCGGCCCCTGCTCATCCATTCAGCTTCGCGATGAGAGCGGACAGGCGCTGTTCGAGCTCATCGACGGTGCCGTCGTTGGCGATCACGTGCTCGGCCCGCGCGGCCTTCTCCTCCTGGGCCAGCTGCCGCGCCTCGCGCTCACCCACCAGGGCGTGGCCCCGCGCCTCGGCGCGGGCGCGGCGCACCTCGTCGGAGGTGACGACAGCGACGGTTGTGTCGAAGACGGGCTCCATCTCGGACTCGAAGAGCAGCGGCACCTCGACCACGGCGATCTCGACCTCATCGCCAAGCGAAGCGAGCCAGGTGCCGATCCGTTCGCCTACGAGCGGGTGGATCTGCGCCTCCAGCCACTTCAGCTGCTCTGGGTCCGCAAACACGATTTCGCCGATCTTGCTGCGGTCGACGCGTCCTTCCGGCGCGACCTCCTCCCCCCAGCGCTCGGTCAGCCTGCCCAGCAGCGGCTCGGAATCGAGCAGCTCGTGGACGACCGCGTCACTGGAGATCGTCGCTGCACCCAACCGCTCGAAAGCAGCGAGCGACTCGGACTTCCCGGCCGCGATGCCACCGGTCAACCCAATCGTCAGCGGCACAGCCGGCTAGGACTCGGAGGGTTCCTCAGCGGGCGACTCGGCCTCGCCGGATTCCTCACCGGCTGCCTCATCAGTGTTATCTGGGGAATCCGGCCGCTCCTGCACAGATTCACCCTCCTGCTCAGCCTCTTCCTCAGGAGCCTCAGAAGCTTCAGGAGCAGGGGCCTCGGAAGCTTCAGGAGCCCGGGCCTCCTCGGCTGCCGGAGCTTCAGCCTCGACGACCGGGGCCTCGCCAGCGTCGGCCGCGGGCGCGTCTTCGGCGGGTGGCGTGGCGGTGGGCTCCTCGCCCGCAGCTTGCGAGGACGAGGAGTCCTCTGCCGCGACAGGACCCGCCGACGTTGCGCTCTCGTCTGCCTCCGTGGGAGTGCCGCTCGCCGCCTGAATCTGTTCGCCGAGGTCGCCCATGGGCATCCGCTGCTCCTCGACCTGCTTGATGCTGAGCGAGAGACGCCGCCGCTCCTCGTCGATCTCGAGGATCTTGACGTCGAGCGTGGCGCCGGGCTCGACCACCTCGCTCGGGCTCTCGACGTGGTGGTCGGCAAGCTCGGAGATGTGGACGAGGCCCTCGACCCCGGGCAGGATCTCGACGAAGGCGCCGAAGGCGACGACCTTGGTCACGGTGCCGCCGAGCACGTCGCCGGGACGGTGCTGGCTGATCACGCGCTGCCACGGATCCTCCTGGGTCTGCTTGAGACCGAGTGAGATGCGCTGGCGGTCGCGGTCGATGTCGAGCACCTTGATCCGCACGTCGTCGCCGATCGCCACCACCTCGGATGGGTGGTTGACGTGGCTCCAGGAAAGCTCGGAGATGTGGATCAGGCCGTCGATCCCGTCGAGGTCGACGAAGGCGCCGAAGTCGACGATGTTGGAGATCTTGCCTTCGACCACTTGGCCCGGCTCGAGGCGGCCGAGGATCTGCTCGCGCACCTCCTTGCGCTCTTCCTCGAGCACGGCGCGGCGCGAGAGCACGACGTTGTTGCGGCTGCGGTTGAGCTCGATCACTTTGCACTCGAGCGTCTGACCCATGAACTCGTCGAGGTTGTGGACGCGGCGGATGTCGACCAGCGAGGCGGGCAGGAAGCCGCGCACCCCGAGGTCGAGGATGAGGCCGCCCTTGACCACCTCGATCACGTTGCCCTCGACCGGTTCGCCCGACTCGGCGGCGGCCTCGATGCGGCGCCAGGCCTTCTCGAAGCGGGCACGCTTCTTGGAGAGAATCAGGCGACCGTCGGAGTCTTCCTTGGTGAGGACGAGGGCGTCGACCTCCTCGCCCTGCTCGACCTCGTCGGCCGGGTTGACCGACTTGCGGATCGAGAGCTCGTGCGAAGGGATGACCCCCTCCGACTTGTAGCCGATGTCGACCAGGACCTCGTCCTTGTCGATCCGCACGACCTTGCCCTTGACGACATCGCCCTCCTCGAAGGAGACCATCGTCGCCGCGTAGTTGGGGACGACTTTGCCGTCGACTTCGAGCAGCAGACCGCCGGAGCCCTCGACGGGGGTACCGGTCGGAGCGTCTGAAGCTGGGGTGATGGTCGTATCGGTCACGGACACAGCGGCGCATGATTGCAGGTGAGTACGCTCTGCGTCGTGCCGACCCGAGCGACCAAACGCGGCGACGAGCGCACCCCGCTCGACGGCACCCACGACGTGCTGATCTGCGGGGCGAGCTTCGCCGGCCTGGCGGTCGCGCGCGAGCTTGCCGGCGCCGGCGCTGACGTGCTGATCGTCGATCGTTATGAGATCGGCGAGCGCCAGACCTCGGCCTGCGGCATCCCCACCCTCTGGATGGAAGAGCTGGGGCTGATGGACGCCGAGCGGCAGCGCTTCGACTCGCTGCTGATGCACACGCCCCACGGCGACTCGCGCTTCCGCCTCCCCTTCACCTTCTCCACCTTCGACTACCGCGAGCTCTGCGCGCTGCTCTGGGAGCAGTGCGACGCCCGCTTCGAGACGGCGAAGGTGAACGGCCGCGCCCGGCCCGGCGACGGCGACGGCGCGATCGCGATCGACACCGATCGCGGCACGATCACCGCCCCGCTCGTCGTCGACGCGCTCGGCTGGCGCCGCGCGCTGGCCAGCGGCGACGGCTACCAGCCGCCCGACGCGCCGCTCTCCCGCGGGCTCGAGGTTCACCCGCACGGCAAGGGCGAGGACCTCGAGATCTGGATCGACCGCCGCTATGTGCCCGCCGGCTACGGCTGGAGCTTTCCCGCCCGCGACGAGCTGCGCATCGGCGTCGGCTCCTTCGACCCCCGCTTCCACGTGCGCGAGACCACCGAGCTGCTGGCCGAAGACCTCGGCTCCGAGCGGGTCCGCTACCAGGGCAACTGGATCCCGCACAAGCTGCGCAAGGGCACCGAGGGGGGCATCTTCTTCGCCGGCGACTCCGCCGGGCACTGCCTGCCGCTGAGCGCCGAGGGCATCCGCACGGCGCTCTACTTCGGGATCGCCCTGGGCCGCGAGCTGCGCGGGGTGATCGAGGGCTGGCAGGACCGCGAGGCGGCGGCGGCCCGCTACGCCGCCTTCAACGACTCGCACGAGTGGAAGTTCCGCTGGATGCTGCGCGTGCAGAAGCTGGTGCCGAAGATCCCGCCGCGCATCCTCGGCCCGATGGTGCGGCTGCTCGGCGCCAAGCGCTTCATCGACTGGTCCTTCGGCCACTACCTCGAGATCGCGCCGCCCGAGTTCGCGCGCGGCTCAGCGCACGACCAGAACGGTGCCGGCCAGGAGCAGGGCGACGCCGACGATGCGCTCCGGGGTGAGCGCGACCTGGTCGAGGCCGAATAGGCCGAGCCGGTCGATCGCGACCGAGGCGGTGAGCTGGCCGGTGATCGTCGCCGCCGCCACTCCCCCGGCCCCGACCACTGAGACGGCGATCAGCGCGTTGGTGACGTAGACGGCGCCGAGGAGGCCGCCGAGCAGGTAGTACCAGCTGACATCGAAGGTCGAGCTGAGCCCACCCGCCTTGCCGCTGAGCAGGACGATCGCGGCGAGCGCGATCGTGCCGATGCCGAAGGAGACCAGCGCCGCGGGCAGGCTGCCGGTGGAGCGCCCGAGGCCGGCGTTGATCGGCGCCTGCAGGGCGATCAGGCCACCGGCGCAGGCCGTGAGCAGGACCGCGACTCCCCTATCCACGCGTGATCTTTCTCATTCGCTTGTGTTGCATCGATACATGCGGGCCGATTGAACGATTGAACCGTCCTGCTGTCATATCAGTAGCCCCAGAGGACTATCGAGCCGATGCCACCGCCAGCAGAGGGCTTCGCCGCCCGCTTCGTCGTCGGTCCCGCCCTGCGCACGCAGCCGGACCGGCGCCTCGTCAAGCTCGTCCGCGAGGGCTACGAGAACGCCTTCGAGGAGATCGTCCGCCGCTACGGCAAGGCGCTCACCCGCTACGCGGCGGCGATCGTCGGCGGCCGTGCCGAGGACGTCACCCAGGACGCCTTCTCCAAGGCGCTGCTGGCGATGCGCCGCGACGGCAAGGAGATCGAGCTGCGCCCCTGGCTCTTCCGCATCGTCCGCAACACGGCCCTGAACGACCTGCGCGACCGCCCGCCCTCGGCCGAGGCCCTGGCCGAGGTGCTCGCGGGCGGCGCCACTCCCGAGGAGGAAATCGAGCGTCGCGAAGAGCTGGCAGACCTGATGCGGCGCCTGCGTTCGCTGCCCGATGCGCAGCGAGCGGCGATCGTGATGCGCGAGCTCGAAGGGCTGAGTCACGACGAGATCGCCGCCGCGCTGGGACTCAGCGGCGGGGCCGCCCGCCAGGCGATCTTCCGGGCACGACGAGCGCTCCGCGACGGAGCCGGCATGCTGCTGCCCCTGCCGCTGCTTAAGGGACTGCTGGCTGGAACGGCGAGTGCACCGGTCGAGGCCGCCACAGGGGCGGCGGGCGTCGGCGGGGCCGCCGGCATCGGCGTCGCCGCCAAGGCGACGGTGGCAACCGTCCTGGTCGCCGGCGCGGTCGGCGCCGGGGTCGCCATCGACCACAACCGCCACCAACATCACTCGAGGCAGGCGACGACCAAGGGTGTCGTAGCCGAGAGCTCCGCAGCGTCGGCCCCTGCAGGCCCCGGTGGGGCAAGCGGGGATGGCTCGCCTGGTCGTGCCGGTCGAAGCGACGGCAACGGCTCGGGGGAGCATCGAGGTCACAGCGGGGCGTCGGGGAATGAGCACGGCACGGGCGGCAGTGGCAACGACTCCGGCAGTGGATCCAGAGGAGATGCGGGGAACGATGGCCCCACCAACCACGGCGCTCGCCAGTCCGGGCACGGAGAGGGCGGCGGCGACGGTCCGCGCTCCTCGGTAAATGGGGGGACGGGGAACGACAACGGCGGCGATCGGCGCTCCGGCCGCGACTCGGGCGGTTCCTCGGACTCGGGCGGCGGCTCTTCCGACGATGGTGGTGGGTCCGACGGCCCTGACTCTGAATTCGACGACAACTCGGGCTCCGGCTCGGGTTCGACCTCATCCGACGACGGCCTCAGCTCCGGCTCCGACGGTGGATCAGACTCGAACAGCGGTCCAGGATCGGGTGGAGGAGACGGCGGTCCGGCCGATGAAGGCAGCGGTGATCTGTCGACCTCGGGTGATTCTCACGACGGCGACGGGTTGTCGGTGCAGACGCAACCCCAAACCCAGGAGGAACCATGAGATCCGCCCACCGATTCACCGTCCTCGCCGCCGCCTTGATCGGTGCGCTCGCGATGCTCGCCCTACCCTCGGTCGCAGCGGCCAAGGATCGAAACCATGACCGCATCCCGGACCGCTGGGAGAAGCGTCACCACCTCTCGCTCAACGTCAACCAGGCGCGCCGGGATCAGGACAGCGACCAGCTTCGCAACCGCGCCGAGTTCCTCGCCGGCGACAACCCCCGTAACGCCGACAGCGACGGCGACGGCATTCCCGACGGCGAAGAGAACGCCGGCAAAATCGCCTCCTTCGACGCCGAAACAGGCAAGCTGACGATCGACCTCTTCGGTGGCGAAACCATCACCGGCCTGATCACCGAAGAAACCGAGATCGAGTGCTCGAACAGCGGCACCGCCTCGGCCTCCGATTCCCAGCAGGGCCAGCAGGGCGAGGACGACAACGGCGGACAGCAGGGCGATGACGATGGCGAACAGCAGGGCGAACAGTCGGGCAGCGACGACGGCGAAGAGCCCGGGGACGACAACGGCGGCGACGGCGAAGAGCCGGGAGACGACAACGGCGGCGACGGCTCCGGTTCCGGTAATCCGGGCGGAGGCACCCCCTGCACCAGCGCCGATCTGACCCCGGGTGCCACCGTGCACGAGGCCGAGCTGCACCTGGAGAACGGCACCGCGATCTTCGAGAAGGTCGAGCTCGGCAACTGAGGGACTGAGCTGACCGGGCTACTTGGCCTCGAGCCAGTCCCGGCCGACGCCGACGTCCACCTCGAGCGGTGGGTCGAGCTGGTAGGCAGCGCACATCTCGCGCTCCACCAGCTCGACCGCCGCCTCCATCTCGGCGGGCGGTCCCTCGAAGAGGAGCTCGTCGTGGATCTGCAGGACGAGACGAGTGCTCAGCTCGGCCTCGCCCAGGGCCTGCTGGCAGCGCACCATCGCGATCTTGATGATGTCGGCGGCGGTGCCCTGGATCACGGTGTTGACCGCCAGCCGCTCGCCGAGGCGGCGGGTGTTGGGGTTGCCTGAGCGCAGCTCGGGGATCGAGCGGCGGCGGCCGAGCAGGGTCGTCACGTAGCCCTCCTCCTGCGCCCGCTCGACCACCTGCTCGCGGAAGGCGCGCACCGCCGGGAAGCGCTCTAGGTAGCGCGAGACGAATTCCTCGCCCTCTTTGCGCGGGATGTTGAGTCGGTCGGCGAGGCCGAATCCGGTGAGGCCGTAGACGATGCCGAAGTTGACCATCTTCGCCTTCGAGCGCTGGCCGACGTCGACGTCCTCGCGTGAGATCTCGAAGACCTCCGCCGCGGTCGCCGCGTGCACGTCTTCGCCGGCGCGGAAGATCTCCTTCAGCACCTCCTCCTCGGCGACGTGGGCGAGCACCCGCAGCTCGACCTGGCTGTAGTCGGCGGAGAGCAGGCGAGCGCCCTTCTCGGCGACGAAGCAGGCCCTCACCGGGCGGCCGATCTCGGTGCGGATCGGGATGTTCTGCAGGTTGGGGTTGGTGCTCGAGAGGCGGCCGGTGGTGGTCGCAGCCTGGTTGAAGGTGGTGTGGACGCGGCCGGTCTCGGGGTCGATCAGGTCGGGCAGCGAGTCGAGGTAGGTGTTCTTCAGCTTGGTCAGCTCGCGCCAGGACTCGATCTTCTCGACGATCGGGTGCTCGTCGCGAATCTGGGCGAGGACGCGGGCGTCGGTCGAGAAGCCGGTTTTGCCGCGGCGCTTGCGGGTCAGACCCAGCTCCTCGAAGAGGATGCGGCCGACCTGCTGTGGCGAGCCGATCGTGAACTCCTCGCCGGCGAGCTCGTAGATCTCCTTTTCCAGCGTCTCGATCCGCTCGCCGAAACCGGCGCCGACCTCGGCCAGTCGCTCGGCGTCGAGCTTCAGGCCCTCGCGTTCCATCGCCGCGAGGACGTGGACCAGAGGGAGCTCGATGCCCTGCAGGAGCTCGGCGAGGCCGAGCTCCTCGATCCGCGGCCGCTGAGCCTCGGCGAGAGCGGCGACGAGGCGCGCTTCCTCGGCAGGCTCGAGGCCAACCTCCCCCTCGACCTCGCCGTCGAGCGAGAGCTGCCCGTCGTCTTCTTCCTTGGCGGGCTCCGCGTCGGCGGCGATGCCGATGCCGGCGTCGGCGCCGAG
>DASZQM010000115.1:0-2535 GCA_035549645.1 Solirubrobacterales bacterium
TGTTGCGCATTCCGGCTCGGCTCCTACCCACATTCCCACTGCGCGGTGAATCCAGTGCCGTCGGTTTCGGTCCATTCGAGCCGTCCCGAGCTTCCCTGCGCATCGACTTCGAGCTCGGCGGATTGAAGATAGTCCGAGCTCCCGCCGAAATATCCATCTTCATCTTCAAATTCACCTTGCACAAAGAGGTTCGCCGTATCGGGAACGCTGGTGTACTCGATGGTCCTGCCATGCACCTGAGTTCCCGGCGGATCGGCGATCAGGTACATGAAGGCACCTCCGTCGCGGGGACTCACGTCGTTGGTGTAGCTCCCGTCTCGCTTGACGGCGAGCGGGACGTTGGGGGTGCTGAGGAATAGCGAGGTGGGGTGCAGGTAGCAGTTGATCCCGTAGGCCTGTGAGGACCCGTCGGTCAGCGTCACGTGAGCCGTACCGGGCGCGGTTTTCACGGCGGCCGGTGGCGCTTCGGCTGTTTCGGTCCGGGAGGTTGCCGTGCTTGCTGGCGCCGTGTTGCTCGATTCGGGGTCCCCTGAGCCGCCGCAGCCAGCGACCAGTCCCACCAGCACTAGAAGCAGCACCGAGGCACCCAAGTTGCGCGGGTCTGTCCACCTCGGCCTGCTCAGGCGCCGCACCCTAACTGCCAAGACAGAACGCTGCACGCACCGAGCTTCGCGGTAGGCTCACGCCGCGATGAGCACGGGGGCGTTTTGCACCAGTTGCGGTGCCGTGATCCAGCCTGACTGGAAGTTCTGCGAGACCTGCGGCGCGGTGCAGGTCGATGTCGGGTTACCCGCAGCCGCGCCGGCACCGGCACCAGTGCCGCCGACGTTGGCGGAGCATGGACTGCTCGAAGCGCAGGGCATCGAGGTAATCGCGGGTGCCACCACCCTCCTGCAGCCGACCTCCCTGACCCTGGAGCCCGGCGAACTGGTTGCGATCGTCGGTCCCAGTGGTTCGGGCAAGAGCACGCTGCTGAAGACGGTCGGAGGGATCCGTCCCTCGAGCGCCGGCACCGTCCTGGTCCGCGGTGAGGATGTCGGCCTGCGCCAGGCCGACATCGGCTACGTCCCCCAGGACGACACGCTGCACCACCTGCTGAGCATCGAGGAGGCGCTCACCTTCGCCGCCCGTCTGCGCCTACCCGAAGGCCACACCAAGGAGGAGCGCGAGGCGGCGATCTCCGACGTGCTCGAGCAGGTCGGCCTCGAGGATATCCGCGAGCGGCGCATCGGCAACCTTTCCGGCGGGCAACGCAAGCGCGCCGCGGTCGCCCTCGAGTTGATCAGCGGCCCCGAGTTGCTGCTGCTCGACGAGCCGACCACTGGCCTTGATCCCGGACTGGAGCGGCGCCTGATGGAGCTGACCCGCCGGCTTGCCGATCGCGGCCAAGGGGTGCTCCTGGTCACGCACGCGACCCAGAGCCTCGATCTTTGTGACCGCGTCGCGGTGATGGCGCCAGGCGGTCGGCTCGCCTACATCGGACCGCCCCAGGGAGCCCCGGCCGCCTTCGGCGTCGAGCGGGTGGAGGAGGTCTACGCGAAGCTCGCCGATGAGGCCGAGGCAGCGGGGCAGCCGCAAAAGCAGGTTGAGACGCCGATCGCACCACCGCGGCTTGCCTCATCGAGGGGGGTCCCCCGGCGGCGGATCTTGCCTCAGGCGAGGGTTCTCGTGCGCCGCTACTCGATCCTCTTCCTCCGTGACCGGCGAAACGCGACGATCCTCGCTGCGCAGGTTCTGATCCTTGGGCTTGGCGCCGCTTTCCTCTTCCATTCCGACGTCTTCTCCTACAACGAATCGGGCGAAGCCGCCCATGCCGCCCAAAGCGCCCAGCTCGCCTTCCTGATGGTGACGGTGGCGCTGTGGTTTGGCTCGATTTCCTCGGTGCGCCAGATCGTCGCCGAGCGCAGCGTGCTCACCCGCGAGCTTGCGACCGGCGTGCGCACCGAGGCATATCTGCTCTCCAAGGGGCTGGTGATCGGCGCGGTCACCGCTGTGCAGACCGTTCTCTTCATCTGGATCGTCTTCGCCCTTCGCCCGCTCGGCAACCCCCCGGCCAACGCCGAGCTGCACGTGCTCCAGATCTGCGTGCTGGTCGGCTGGGTCGGGATGGGTTTCGGTCTCACCCTCTCGGCCTTCGCCCGCAGCGAGAACCAGGCGACCAGCTTTCTGCCCCTGATCCTCTTGCCCCAATTGCTCTTCGCCGGCGCGATTGTCACGACCAGGGATCTGGGGCAGCCGATCCAGTGGCTTTCGCACTTGATCGCCGCCCAGTGGGGTTTTGCCGGCGTCGGCAACGCGATCGGGATGAACGCCCGCATCGCCTCCAACGCCGAATATGAAGCCATCAGCCCCTACAGCTCGAACTTCTTCAACCATGGCGAGTTGCAGGTTGCGATCGCCCTTCTGCTGATGATTGCCGCCTGCGCGACCGTCCTGCAGGCTCGCTTGCGCCCGTCATTCGAGGACACCTGGTGGCAGCAGGCCCGCCAATGGTGGCAGCGGCGCCTTGAGCTGCGCCGGCAGCAGTACGCGAGT
>DASZQM010000116.1:0-19934 GCA_035549645.1 Solirubrobacterales bacterium
TCTACCGCGACTCCCGAGAGCGGACCGTGGCCCTCTCCGGCTGGCTCGACTTCTATAACTGGCGCAGACCGCACGGCTCCCTCGGTCACAGGCCGCCCGGAGCTCGGCTTGCCGAGCTGAACAACCTTGTTGGGACTTACATCTAGGCCAGCCTGCGCCGACGCTAGGCGCGCCGGTACTTGAGGTGCGCCACGCCCGGCGCCTCGACCACCTGCACCTGCTCGAAGCCGAGGTCGGGGCTGAGGTTCTCGAGCAGGCGTGCACCGTCGCCCAACACCACCGGGACGACGTTGAGCACCATCTCGTCGACCAGGCCCGCGGCCAGGTACTGCTGGATCGCGTTGGCACCGCCGCCGATCGTCACGTCCTTGCCACCGGCGGCGTCCTTTGCCTGGGTAAGCGCCGACTCGATGCCGTCGGTGACGAAGGTGAACGTGGTGCCCTCGAGCTCGAGCGGCTCCCGCTCGTGATTGGTGAGGACGAAGACCGGGTGGTGAAAGGGCGGCTCCTCGCCCCACCAGCCCTGCCAAGGGTCATCGCCCCAGGGGCCCGGACCGCCGCCGAACATGTTGCGCCCCATGATCGTCGCGCCGACGTTCGCGATCGCCTCTTCGAAGATCGGGGTGCTGGCGGTGACCTCACCACCCTCGCGCCCGTGCGGCTTGCGCCATGCGGCGAGGTTGAAGACCCACTCGTGCAGGTCCTCCCCGCCCTCGCCGAGCGGGTTCTCCTCGCTCTGGTTGGGACCGGCGACGAAGCCGTCGAGCGAGACCGAGATCTGGAACTTGAGCTTGGCCACCGGCGCAGAGGGTAGTGAAGAGCGACGCTGAGGCGCCGGCAGTTCGCGTCGAGCAGGGAGCCGTGGACGCCGCCCTGTCTAGCCGCGGTTACTGGGCTGGCGCGTCGAAGAGATGGCCGGCCTCGATCCGAGCCGCCATGTCCTTCGATTCCTCGCGATAGACGCGGCCGTCCTCGAACTCGATCGCCGGATACTTGCGCTGCCCGGAGAGCTGCTCCAGCTGGTCGCGCTTGCCCGGGCGCAGCGGGCCGGTCACGACCTCGTACTCGACGCCCTGCTCGTCTAGGGCCTTCTGGACCTTCCAGCAGGGATGGCTACCGAACTTCGCCCACATGACGGGACATCGGTGAAGCTTCACGGCCACGCGCCAAGCCTAGTGGACGAATGCGCACGCGCAAGGTCGACCCCCGGTAGGGAACGCCACCCACCGTTAGCGCCGGCAAGCGCAGGGAGAGGCGCGCCTGACCGTCACGCGAGAGCGGCGGCGAGACCAGCTGCGTTCGCCTGCCGATCGCGATCGAGCGCAGGCGCGGACAGGCTTCGCAAGTGGCGGCGGCCATCCATTTCGCCTTCAGCCGCCGGCCCCGCAGCGAGGGCGCGGCCGAGAGGAGCACCTGCCACCTATCGCCCGCGCGGCGTGCTTCCCGCACTTTGACCAGTTCCGTGGCGCGACCGCCGATCAGCACCGGGCGCAAGGCGGCCGCTTCGGTGGTGCCCGCGTCGTTGGCGGCAACCGAGACGCAGCTGAGCGAGTGCCCGACGTCCTTCGGTCCGAGCGCGTATTTGCTGGAGGGGCCCTGCTGGGCGACCTGAGTCGCGTTGGTGCCGGGGCTCGTGTAGAGGAACTTTGTGGTCAGGGCGGGACCGCCACTCCATTCGGGCGCGTCGCAGCTCGCCGTGCCCCCTGCCCAAAGTTCCCCGTGCAGCAAGGGCCTGGCGTCTGCCCTGGGCGCCTGCGGGGGATCGTCGTCGCCGAGCAGCCAGGAGTGGATTTCCCCGGTCGAGAGGTCGGTGTAAGCAGTCAGGTTGCCCGCCGCGCACGCCGAGCTTGGGTAGATGACGAAGCTGGAGACGCCGAGCAGTACGGGTGGGTCGGAGGAGCTGACCAGCCCGCCGCCGCTGTCGCCGGGGCAGGCGGCACCGGAGGCGGACCAGGCACAGAGCACCGAGGGAACGCCGTAGGTGCACTGCCACTGTTCGAGCAGGCCCTGATCGAGGCGGTGCAGCCGGCCGTCGGTGCGACCGGCTTCGATCTGGCCCCAACCAAAGAGGCGCGCCGCGCCGCCGCTGAGCTGACCGGCGTTCTGGTCGACCAGCGGGATCGCCGCCACGCCGCCGGCGCTGAGGTCGAAGGGAGGTTCGACCCCCAGCACGGCGAGGTCGTCTCCGACCTGCCCGGGCACGAAGCCCGGCGCCACCCGCACCGAGCTGACTTCGCGCTCCTGCTCTTCGCTGTGGTCGGCACCTTGCGAGACGTCGGCGATGCCGGCGACGACCGCGTAGGCGCCAAGCGCCCGCGGAGCACCGCCGTCGAAGGTGCAATGGGCGGCCGTGACCACGTGGGTCGCGTCGACGATCGAGCCGCTGCAGGAGCCCGGGGAGGCGCCGCCGTTCATCGCCAGCAGGACAGACCAGGGGGCTTCCCGGGGCGAGGGAACCGGCTGCCCGCCGATGCTCGCCGAACGGGGCTGGACGGCTGCCCACGCCGGCGAGGGCGTGGCGATCAGGGCGATCGGAGCCATGCAGCACGCGAGCGCCAGCCAACGTCGAAGCCAAGCGGTCCTCATTCAAAAGCAACGGGAGCGCCCCGATGCTTCTTCTCCGCGCCCCGCTGAGCTAGGATTCCGCGCAGAAAATCCTGACTAACCCCTCCGGGTTTGTGGATAATCACTCCTCGCCACCGGATGTCCAAGCTCGCGAAATCGCCCTTCGCAATCCTCGCCCTCTTCGGCCTGGCGATCCTCGCTGGCTGCGGCGGCAGCAGCAACGCGGACGAACCCCCCTCGAGCGGGCTGCCGAAGGAAATCACCTTCGGCGCCGCGATGGCCAAAACCGGCTACATGGCGCCCTACGACGCGACCTTCGCCGCGGTCGAACAGCTCTTCAAGGAAACCAACGCCCACGGCGGGATCGACGGCCACAAGATCCATGTGATCTACGCCGACACCCGCTCCGATCCCCAGCAGGCCGTCCTCGCGGTGCAGAAGCTGATCGAAGAGGGAGCCGACGTCCTCTTCTTCAGCGGCGAGGCGCTCAACGCCGCGGCGCCGGCTCCGCTCGCCGAAGAACACGACATCCTCAACATGTCCAACGCCAACGAACCCGGCTTCGGGCCGCCGACGACCGGCCGCCTCTCCTTCAGCTCCTACCCGAGCCTGCTCAGCGAGTCCAGCGCGGCGGCGGCGTTCCTGCACGGCAGGGGCATCGAGCATCCCTTCCTCTTCCGCGACACCTCGATCATCTACGGCAGGGCCTACTGCTCGGGGTTCGAACAGACGTGGGAACACCTCGGCGGTGAGATCGCCGGTTCGGCCGACTTCGAGAACAGCGACGAGTCGGTCGCCAGTCAGATCAGCGAGTTGCGTGGCTCCGATGCCGACGCCGTGGTGATGTGCTCCTATCCGCCCGGGGGCGCCTCGGCGATCAAGCAGATCCGCGACGCCGGCATCGACGTGCCGATCATCGGGCCCGGTGGCTTCGACGGCGTCTTCTGGCTCAAGGGCATCTCCAACACCAAGGAAATCTTCGCCACCTCGAACGGCTCGGCCTACGACCCGCCCAACGCGGAAACGGCGGCGCTGTTCAAGAAACTCAAAGAAGCGGGCATCAACACCGACGTCTCGAGCAGCCTGCTCGGCGCCTACGCCGGCGGCCAGCTGGTGCTCGACGCGATCGAGGAAACGCACAGCGTCAACGGCACCACCCTCGCCGACGCGCTCGAAGCGAAGCCGCACAAGACCGTCGTCGGCCGGCTCTCCTACACGCCGGACGACCACCACCCGATCAGGGTCTGGCCGATCTACGACTACACGAGCGGGCAGCCGGTGCTGGCGGCGAAGGTGAAGCCGCCCTTCATCCCCGAATACGGAAACTAGGCAACCGGGCGCGCGGCGACGGCGCGCTCGACGAACTCACGGAAGGCGGCGCGGTAGGCCAGCGTGTAGCGGTCGGCGAGCGTGTTGACGTCGGCGTTGGGGTCCAGCGGCAGCTCAGGCGGCTCAATCGCGGAGATGATCGCCCGATCCTCTGAGTACACGCGCCAGTCGTAATCGATCGCGGCTTGAACCTGCTCCTGATCGAAGCTCTCCAGTCCTCCCTCGATCCAGTAGTGCCCGGACTCGGTCGCGCTGATCGCCCGCGCAGCGTGCAGCAGACAACGTTCGCCATCGTCGGTGAAAAGGCGGGCGCCGATGAAATTGGGCGCGATCACGTGGTATTCCATTTCCCGCAGCGTCCCCCAGACGTCGTCCGCGTCGTTGTCCCACTCCACCTTGCGGCGCAGCACCACCTCGAAGCCGTCGCGCTGTGGCTCGAGAGGCTCGATCACCTCCGCCATGCCCGGCAGCGTCGCCTGGTGGACGAAGGCAAAGTGGGATACGTCGCGGAAGTTCTCGATCATCAGCCCAAACCCGACCGGCAGCTCAAACGGCTCGCCGTGGCCCCAGGTCCACTGCTCGGGGTCGAACCAAGCGAGGGCGGGCGGCTCACCAAGCGGCTCTTGCAGTGCGGTCCAGACCAGCCCCCACTGCTCCCGCACCGGGAAGGCGGGGATGCGGGCGCGGGGAGGGATCTGGCTCTGATCGGGCAGCGACGGAACGCGGGTGCAGGCGCCGTCGCGGTCCCACTCCCAGCCGTGGTACGGGCACTGGATCGAGTCGCCCCGGACCTTGCCCATCGAGAGCGAGGCGCCGCGGTGGGCGCAGCGATCGGAGACGACGGCCGGTGCCCCGCTCTCGGTGAGGAAGACGGAGAGCGCTTCGCCGAGCAGGACGCTGCGCTGCGGGCCCTTCTCCAGATCGCTCACCCTGGCCACCGGCTGCCAGCAACGGCGCAGCGCGAGCGAGATCTCCTCACTGGTCGGGATGTGTGAATCGTTCATGGCTGCCTCCCAAGATAAGCCCGCAGCACATCGGGGTTGCGCTGCAGCTCCTCACGCGAGCCCTGCGCCCTGACCTTGCCGGTGCTGAGCACGGCGCAGCGATCGCAGAAGTCGATCGTGCGGGCGGCGTTCTGCTCGACCAGCAGCATCGTCACGCCTTCCTCGCGCAGACCGTGGAGCAGCTCGTAGATCGTCTCGATCATCTTCGGCGCGAGGCCGAGCGAGGGCTCGTCGAGGACCAGCAGCCTGGGGCCGCCGAGCAGCGCCCGGGCGATCGCGAGCTGCTGCTGCTCGCCGCCGGAGAGACGGTCGGCGCGCTGGTCGGCGCGCTCGCGGAGGACCGGGAAGCGCTCCAGCGTCGCCTCCATCGCCTCGGCCCCATCGCCGTTGGCCGGTGCGCCGAGCCGCAGGTTCTCCTCCACCGTGAGCGTCTTGAAGATGTGGCGGCCCTCGGGCACCAGCGCCAGCCCCAGCCGCGCGACCTGCTCGGGCGCCATCCCGGTGAGGACGCGATCGGCGAAGACGGCGCGGCCGGCGGTCGGCCGGACGAGGCCGAAGATCGCGCGCAGGATCGAGCTCTTGCCCGCTCCGTTGGGGCCGATCATCCCCACCGCCTCTCCCTCGCCGACGTCGAGGTCCACCCCGTGGACGACCTCGATCCGCCCGTAGCCGACCCGGAGGCCCTCGAGCTCAAGCATCGACCGCCGCCAGGAAGTTGCTGCCGAGGTAGGACTCGATCACCGCCGGATCGGCCTGAATCTCCTGCGGCGTGCCAACCCGCAGCGTCCTGCCGTCGTCGAGCACCTGCACCCGCGGGCAGAGCTTCATGACGATGTTCATGTCGTGCTCGATCAGGAGGATCCCGCAGCCGAAGTCGGCCAGGACGTTGCGCAGGATCGCGGTCAGCTGCTCGCCCTCGGCGTCGCTCAAGCCGGCGGCCGGCTCGTCCAGCAGCAGGTAGCGCGGCTGGATCGCCAGGGCGCGAGCGACCCCGAGCAGGCGCTGGCTCCCCGGCGGCATCGCACCGGCGGGCATCCTGGCCAGCTCGGTCAGGTCGAGGCGGGTGAGCACGTCGGTGGCGGTCGCGACGGCGCGGCGTCGGCTCGCACCCATGCCCATCGCGCCGACCGCGACGTTCTCGAGGCCGCTCAGGTGCGGGAAGGGGAGCGCCGCCTGAAAGGTCCGGCCGAGCCCGCGACGAGCGAGGCGCGCCGGCGAGGACCCGGCGACGGAAGCGCCGTCGAGCGAAACGGTCCCCGCGTCGGGTCGCTGGAAGCCGCTGAGCACGTTGACCAGGGTGGTCTTGCCGGCGCCGTTGGGACCGATCAGGCCAAGCACCTCGCCGGACGCCAGGGTGAGGTCGACGTCGCGCAGAACCCGGAGGCCGGCGAAGGCAAGCGAGACGCCCTCGGCGCGGAGAGTCCCTGGCGCGGGACGCGCGGTCGGGACCGCGCCGTCGGTCTCTTCAGCCGCAGGAAGGGGCGGCGGCGGGGACGATCTCGGCCGGCGCAGCCAGGGAAGCTCACCCGCCTCTCTCCCCCCACTGAGCCCGTTCGGCATCGCGATCATCGTCGCCAGCAGGATCAGCCCGAGCCCGATCGCGGCGAGGCCAGGCGCTTCGCCGATCGAGATCACGCCGAAGAGGTCGGCGCCGTTCTCGATCCCGCGCAGCAGCTCGTTCACCACCGCGATCGCGATCGCGCCGGCCACCGCCCCGAGGACGCTGCGGGCACCGCCGACGACCAGCATCGTCATCGTCGTCACGGTCGCGCCGAAATAGAAGGTGGTGGGGTTGAGCACTCCCGACTGGTGAACGGCAAGCGCACCACCCACCCCGCAGAGGGCGCCGCTGATCGTGAAGGCGATCATCCGCTCCCGCATCAGGCCGATTCCGATCGAGCGGGCGGCGACCTCGTCCTCCCGCGTCGCCTGCAAGCGGTAGCCGCTCGGCGACCACTTGAACGCCAGCGCGAGGACCACCGCCACACCGGCCCAGAGACCCGCAGCGCCGACACCCGTGGTGGTGGGAATGCTGACCAGGCCGGCGTTGCCGCCGGTGATCCGGTCCCAGTTGGCGACGACGTTGTAGGCGACGATCAGGAAGGCGAAGGTGGAGATCGGGATCGCCAGGGTCGAGGTGCGCATCAGGGGCAGGCCGATCACGGCGGCGAGCAGGGCCGAGAACGCCGCCGCGATCAGAGTTGAGACGAGCGGCCCCGCATTGGCGTCGGCGACGAAGTCCGGCAGGCCGGGCGTCTGCAGGAGGACGAAGGCGGCGGGCAGCGTGAGCAGCGCCGCGACGTAGGCGCCGGCCGTGGCGAAGCCGAGCTGGCCGAAGGAGTAGACGCCGCTGTTGCCGACGAAGACCTGCAGGCCGACGACGATGATCAGGTTGCAGAGGATCTGGATCACCGTGCCCTCGAGCGAGGGGGTTCCGGTGGCGCCGACGAGGGCGACGAGCGCGATCAGGGCCAGCGGGATCAGCAGCGAGACGAGGGCGGAAGAGCGGGGACGAAGGCGGGCGCTGCTCACACGCGAGCCCTTCCGACTTCCCCTCCCAGGAGGCCGTGCGGCCTGAAGATCAGGATCAGCACGGGGACCGTGAAGACGATCGCGTCGCGGAACGGAACCAGGCCGTCGGGCAGATAGACGCCGAGCAGCGAGGAGAGGGCCCCGAGCAGGAGGCCGCCGATCACGGCGCCGAAGATCCGCCCGAAGCCGCCGATGACCACGGCGACGAAGCCGACCAGGACCGGGGTCAGGCCCATCGTCGGCGAGACCTGGCCGGTCTGCATCACGATCAGCACGCCGACCGCGGCCGCGAGCGCGCCGCTGATCGCGAAGGAGATCGCGATCACCCGGTCGGCGCGGACGCCGAGCAGGCGCGCCATGTCGAAGTTCTCCGCCGCCGCCCGCATGGTCAGCCCGGTGCGTGTCCGGTAGAGCAGCCAGCCGAGACCGGCGAGAACGATCGCGGTCAGCCCGAGCGTGACGAACTCCAGGTTCGGCACCATGAGCCCGCCGATGCTGGTCGTTTCGCTCAGCGCAGTGGGCGTCTCCACCGATTGCGCGCGGGCGTTGACCGCGACGGTGACGATGTTCTGCAGGATCGCCGCAACGGCGAGCGAGGTGACCAGCTGGGCGGAGAGATCGGCGTTGCGCACGGGCCGAAAGGCGACCCGCTCGGCGAGAACAGCGACCACGCTGCCGGTCAGCAGCGCCGCCGCGACCGCAAAGCCGAAGGGAAGCCCGGCCAGGACGTAGAGCGCGTAGGCGGCGAGCATGATGAACTCGCCGTGGGCGAAGTTCATCATGCCCATCACGGTGTAGACGAGGGTGATGCCGAGCGCGATCAGCGCGTAGAGACTGCCGAGGGCGAGGGCGTCGATCAGGTTCTGCCCCAGCTCGGTCATCTCTCAGCCGAGCTCGAAGCCAAGCTGGGCGCTGTCGGCGCGATAGATGAGCCGAGCGAACTCCAGCGGCTGCTCCTGCTCCTCCCCCACCCGCCGGCCGAACTGGACGAAGCGACCCATGATCGCCGGGTCGCCGGCCATGGAACCGACCTGGGATGCGCCCCACTCGCCGAAGAAGGTGTGCTCGACGGCGACCGTCGCCCGCGTCAGCTCGGTGCCGTTGGCGTTCGGCGGGAAGCCACCGCTCTGCATCGCCTGCGCCGCGCCGAGCAACCAGGGCACGTGCGCGAGCGAGGAGAAGGAATCGACGAGACAGACCGAGGGACGACCGACGTCGACCACGGCGGTCACGTGCGCGACCGGCGTCTCTCGGTCGGGGATTTTTAGGAAGTGGGAGACGGTGCGGTTGGGCTGCCGCTCGCGCGCGCTGAGCACCGTGATCGTGCAGTCGCGGCGGCGTTCTAAAAGCAGACGCACAAGTCCGGTCACCTCGATTTCGTGCCGAGGTGGCGCGACGAAGGCGCCCGATCCCTTGACCCGGAAGATCGCTCCGTCACCGACGAGCAGGTCGAGCGCCGGCCTGATCACCGCCCGCGAGACTTTGAACTGTTCTTCCAGCTCACGCTCGGAGGCAAAGCGCGCCCCCGGTTCCCACGGTTCGGCCTCGAGCATCACCTTCAGCGCAGCGGCAAGCTGAAAGTAAAGCGGTACCTCACTGTTGCGGTCGAGACTGGTGCTGCCCGCCAGCGAGACATCCGCTGATTGCCTAGGCCGTCCCCGGCCAGTTTGAGTGGGTTTGGCCATTTACCCAGAATACCTTTTGCATCCCACGCAATTGGGATTAGTGGGGCTAATCCCAGCAAAAATCTTGAAACTGGCTGGCTGGCCAGTATGATCCCGCGGGGTGACCGACCAGGCTCATATCGCCACCGGAGAGGGAGACGTCGAGGACGCCCTGGTGCTCGAGCGCGAGCACTGGGTAAACGGCCCGCCACTGGAGCTGTTCAAGCGGATGCGCGGCCAGTGTCCCGTCCACTGGACGTCGGAAGTAACCGAGCTGCCGCAGGCGAAGGGCTTCTGGTCCGTGACGCGGGCCGACGACGTCCACACGGTCAGCCGCGACTGGGAGACCTACTCCTCCGAACTGGGTGGAGTGGTCGCGATCGACGAGGTCTTCCCGATCGAGCTGGCCCGGGCGATGTTCATCGGCATGGATCCGCCCAAGCACGACCGGCTGAAGGCGCTGTTCCAAGCGGGCTTTACGCCGAAGCGGATCGCCGCCCACGAGGAGGAGATCCGGGCGATCGTGACCAAGGTGCTCGATCGCCTCGAGGGCCACGAGAGCTGCGACCTCGTCACCGACGTCGCCCAGCCCGCGGTCTCCCGCGTGATCGGCAGCTTCATGGGCATCCCCGAAGAGGACGACGCCGCCTGGGCCAACCTGATGAACATGGCCCTCGCTGCCAGCGACCCCGACTTCAGCCCCTCGGTGGACAACATCGAAGAGGTGATCCAGGAGGCGATCCAACAGGTCTTCGCTCGCTGCGGCGCGATGATCGCCGAACGACGCGAGAACCCCACCGACGACCTGACCAGCGTCCTCGTCCACGCCGAAGTCGAAGGCCAGCGGCTCGAGGAGCACGAGATCGTGATGGGCTTCTTCCTCCTCGTCGCCGCCGGCAACGACAGCACCAAGGCGACCTACTCCTCCGCGATGCGGGCGCTGATGGAACACCCCGACCAGCGCCAGATCCTCCTCGACGACCCGTCCCTCATCCCCAGCGCAGTAGAGGAGTCACTGCGTATGTTCCCCGCCTTCGCCCACTTCCGCCGCACCGCCACCAAGGACACAGAGCTCGCCGGCCAGCCGATCAAAGAGGGCGACAAGGTAGTCATGTGGTACGCCTCCTCCAACCGCGACGAGACCCGCTACGACGACCCCGACCGCTTCGATGTCCGCCGCAACCCCGACCACCAAGCCTTCGGCGCCGGGGGCCGCCACTTCTGCCTGGGCACCGCCCTGGCCCGCCTGGAGCTAAAGATCCTCCTGGAGGAGACCCTCGCCCGCTACCCCAAGATGGAAATGACGGGCCAACCCACCTTCATCGAGTCAGGCTTCTTGAACCAGCTGAAATCGATGCCGGTGAAGTTGGGGGGTTAACGGGGGCCTCCCTGATCAGGAAGCCCCTCGCCCCGTCAGCCTCCAGATAGCTTGTTGAGTACTGCTGACAGGTCCGCAACTCGCTCACCGAGTTCGGCAAGTGTTCGCCGCGTCGCTTTCGCGTCTTTGCCCTTGACTTCTCTACCCATCTGGTCAATTGAACGCATAATTATCTCTGCCGGGTCTTCTTTCCCAAACAACTTGAGGAACCGCTGCCAATAGCCGAGCGCGACGCCAGCCAATGCCTCATCGCTGAACACTCGGTCGATATAAGCGTTCATCAATCTTGTCCTAGCCGTACGGCCGAAGTTCCCCCCCTTGTCGTGCAGAGCCTCATCGTTGTGCTCCTCACTGCCAGACTCTGGATAGTACGTTGTTACTAGTGAAAGTAGAATAGCCCGATCTTCGGGAAGGCTTGTCGGCTCGTCTACACTGCCCTCGCCGCTGCCCATTGAATGAACCCAATGCCAGTTGCGGTATTCCGCCGCATAGCGGGCATTAGCAATCCATGGTGGGAAGACTTGAGCCTCCCCTGAGATCACTTGTGACAGCGCCCATGGGAAAACGACTAGCATGTCCTCTTCAGCACAGGACAAGGGGGTTGCCTTAAACCGAAAGTTCGGTGCACGCTCCTTTGCGAGCGCGTACCAACCCTTTAGCTCAATGCCAAGCCTTATCTGTGGGGTCGTGTCGGGATCGGTCGCCTTCAGTACTACATCTGGGAATACCTGGGCCTGTCTAACGAAACGGTATCCCGCGAGTTCACCATCTATGTCCCATGTGGTGTTCCTGAGCCGATTGAGCGTCTCAACTACCTCCTGCTCAATGGTCGAACCGAGCACCGCGCCCAACGTATGAATGTCCGGGGCCTGCAACGACGGCGCCTGAACGCCGTTGAAGTTCTCCGGCACCGCAAACAGGGCGCTCCTGACGCGCCCGGCGAGCGAATCCGCAGCCGGATCGTCAGGCTCTGACGGTCTTTCCGGTGCGAGAGTTTGAGCGGTCAGCCGCTTCCGCTCGGCCACGCCTTCTGGCGCTAGCTCGTTTACGTTGGCGCTCACGATCAGCAACAGTCTTCACGTTTATCCCTTCTACTGCAAGCCGATGCACAGCCGACGCATGAGTCCGTGCATCGATCTCAGCTCCGCAGTAGCGCCTGCGAAGACGGGCTGCCGCAACTCCCACAGTGGCAAGTCCTGCAAACGGGTCCCAAATGACATCCCCTGGATCAGTTGATGCTCGAATCATGCGCTCCATAAGAGCAATTGGCTTCTGATTGGCGTGGACGTAACAGCCCTTCGAATCCTTGACGCGCTCCGCACCGTGTACAGGAGGTGCCCCCCAAACATTCGTGATTCCGTGCTCATGGTGCCACTTGGATCGCATACCAGCCCAAGCCTCGGCGGTTAGCTTGGTCTTCCCATCCAGTGAGAAGTACGGCCAAGAGGTGCGGCGGCCATACCGCTGCGCGTAGGCGGCAATTCGCTCCATAACCTCCGGCGGCGGGAAATACCACAGATGGCACTTAGTGAAGTACTTACGGGTGGCCGCGTTCTTTACACCGGCCGCCTCGTTTGTCTTACTCAACGGCATCCCAGTCCGAAGCCACTCAGCACGGAGCCAGTCTTTCAGCCAGAGGAACTCTCCGCTGCCAGTAAGCAACTCTACCCGGCGGACATATTGGACGCAGACCTCGGTTGCGATCGGAAAGCGGCGAATCGTACTGCCGTTGACGTTCCCTGCGATGTGAGCCAAACCCTTGTTCCATACATGAGCGGTTCGGTAGTCCCACCCAGCGGCATCAAGTGCGGGATGCACCGTCGCCCAAGAAAGCTCAGTTCCCCAGAACCACAGCGTCGTCTGAGCCGTGGAGTGTTCTGCCCATGCCGTTGCGTGGGGGAGATACCAGCGGGCTAGATCATGGGTCGTCGGAGGATCGCCAGGAAAACCGCCGACCCCATACGGGCCATCAACGATGATGGCCGTTGGTGCAGGCCATTTGCTGTAAAGATCCGAAGCATTGGCGAGGTCGAGACTGATAGTTGGCACCGACAGAAAGCTACCGGCACGAGACGACGGCGCGCCGGGCCTGGATCGGGTTCGTCCGACCAGCCGTTCGTATCAGTTTGACGTCCCCGTCGGGCCGTGGGACGACGGGATCGGATGAGGCCTCTATTAGGGCCTTTGAACCGACTCACCACTCTCGAGGGAGATCTATCAACGCGCCTGACAGGATTCGAACCTGTGACCTTCGGTTTCGTAGACCGACGCTCTATCCAACTGAGCTACAGGCGCGGGATCGGGCTGGCTCGCCCGGAGGGGCGATTCTAGGGACTCGGGGGGTCCGTTTGGAGACTGCGCCCTCAGGCGGGCTGATTGAGGCGCACGTGCCACTGGACGGTGGCGGTTGCAACGCGCTGGCCATCGGCGTCGGTGAGCTCGATCTCGCAGGGGAAGACGACCTTGCCCTCGGCGTCGAGGGTGGCGAGGGCCTGCTCGGCGGGGACGCCGAGCTTGCCGTGGGCCTCGATCGGGCCCTTGGCGATCTTTTCGTAGGAGATCTCGGCGCTGCGGGCGAGCGGGGTGACGTCGGCCATGCGCTCGGCGAAGGCGCCGACGAAGGCAGCCCCGGAAGCCGTCTCGGCTGCGGTGAAGAGGGCGCCAGCGTGCTGGGAGCCGACGTGGTTGATCAGCTCGTCGCGCTCGGGCAGGAGAGCCGTCGCTTCGCCCGCCGCGACTTTGGTCACCTCGATGCCGAGGAAGGCGGCGAAGGGCACCGCCTGGCTCATCCCTTTCGCTATCGCGTCGTAATCGACCATTGGAGCGAAGACCCTACCGACGATTCGCTCAGCGGCCCTCGAAGGTGGCGTGGCCGGGCCCGCCGTGCTCGAGGAACGTTTTGACCGCCCGCTGCAGGTCCTCGGTCGCGAAGAGCTCGCCGGCGTCGGTGCGGATCGCCTCGTCGGCGGCGGGGATGCCGCCCTCGCGGAAGCGACGCAGGACCAGCTTCGTCATCGCGTGGGCCTTGGTCGGCCCCGCCGCCAGCTCGGCGGCGAACTCGCGTGCGCGCGCGTCGAAACCCTCGTCGTCGAAGACGCGGTTGACGACGTTCCAGCGCTCCAGCTCCTCGGCGCCGAAGAGCTCGCCGGTGATGACCAGCTCACGCGCCCGCCCGCTTCCGGCCCGCTCGGCCAGCCGCTGCGTCCCGCCCATCGAGGGCGTCAGCCCCACCACTTTCTCGACCAAACCGAACTTGGCGGAGCGCGCGGCGAGGATCAGGTCACAGCCGAGCGCCAGCTCGAAGGCGGCGGTCAGGGTGAGGGCGTGGGCGGCGAAGACGACCGGCAGCGGCAGCGCTTCGACTCGTTCGACGGCCCCAATCAGCTCGTCCCAAAGCGCCCCGGCGCGCTCCGGCGTCAGCCCGTCGAACTCGGCGACGTTGACCCCGCCCGAGACGGCCCGCCCCTCGGCGCGGAAGAGCAGCGCCCGCGGCAGGTCGGCCTCGACCGCGTCGATCGTCGCCCTCAGCGACTCGAACATCTCGGAGTCGAAGAGGTTCAGCGGCGGTCGGTCGAGGGTCGCGACCGCGAGGCCGCCGTCGCGCTCGAGTCGAATCGCGTCAGGCACGCGGCAACCCTACAGCGCCCTCAGGGCACCCGGTGCACCTCGAACAGGTTCGTGCCCAGCTCCTGCTCGGGCAGCCCGGCGGTGATCGCGATCAGGTCGCCGGAGGAGGCAATCCCGTGCTTTGCGGCGAGCGCCGCGCAGTCCTGCAGCAGGCCGCGGATGTCGCTCTCGTGCTCGTTCAGCACCGCCGTCACGCCGAAGAGCAGCTTCAGGCGCCGCACCGTCTCGATCCGCGGGGAGACCGCGAGCACCGGCACGTTCGGCCGGTGGGCGGCGACGAGGCGGGCGGTGCGACCGCTCGTCGTCGGCACGACCAGCGCCGCGAGCCCGAGGCGGTAAACCGCGCCCACAGCTCCCTGGGCGACCGAGTCGGCGACGTCCTGGGTCGCCTGGTCGGTGCGACCGAAGAGCCACTCTCCATAAGGGAGGTCGGGCTCGGTGGCGCGCGCGATCTGGTCCATCACGCGCACCGCCTCGACCGGGTGCTGGCCGACAGCGGTCTCCTCGGAGAGCATCACCGCATCGGTGCCGTCGTAGATCGCGTTGGCGACGTCGGTCACCTCGGCCCGGGTCGGCCGCCGCTCGATCACCATCGAGGCCAGCATCTGCGTCGCCGTGATCGCCGGCTTCGAGCGCCTGCCGGCAGCTCGGATCAACCGCTTCTGCACCACCGGCACACGGGAGAGCGGCAACTCGATGCCGAGGTCGCCGCGCGCGACCATCAGTCCCCCGGTCGCCACCTTGACGATCTCCTCGGCATTCTCGGCGGCCTGCGGCTTCTCGATCTTGGCGATCAGGGGGATGTCGGAGTTGAGCCGGGCGAGCCGCTCGCTGACCGGCTCGAGGTCTGCCGCGGTCGAGACGAAGGAGACCGCGAGCAGGTCGATGCCCTGGGCGACCGCGAACTCGACCCAGCCGAGGTCACCGTCGGTCGCCGCCGGAGTGCTTATCCCCGGCACGTTCATCCCCTTGTGCGAGGAGAGTGTGCCGCCGACCTCGACCTCGCAGTCGAGCCCGCCGTCTTCTGGGCCCCGCACCCGCAGCCGGATCGAGCCGTCGGCGAGGTAGACCGGCTCGTCCTCGTGCAGCGAGGTGACGCCGGGCCAGCTGACCGGAATCGTTTCGCGGTCGCCCTCGACCGCCTGCGGCGTCAGCTTCACGTGCATGCCGGTCTCCAGCTCGGCGACGTCGTCGCGCAGCTCGCCGATCCGCAGCTTCGGCCCCGGCAAATCGCCGAGCACCGCCACCTCGTCGCCGACGCGCTCGGCCGCGGTCCGGATCGCCTCGACCGTGCGCGCGTGGCGATCGCGATCAGCGTGGGAGAAGTTGAGCCGGAAGACGTCGGCGCCGGCCTCGATCAGGCGAACCAACGTGTCGGGCTCCCAACTCGCGGGCCCGACCGTGGCGATGATCTTGGTGCGCCTTCCGTGCTGCATCCATATGACTGTAGAGAGTGATGCATCGCACCCTGGCGATTTCCAATGTGACATCGATCTCTGTGACAATTCGGAGCGTGAGCACCGTTGCCGAGCGTCCCGCCGGCGCCGAGGGTCCGGCCTTTCCGGATCTCGTCGGCACCGCCCCTCCCTCGCCCGCTGGCCCGATCGAGCCAACTGAGCTTGCCGCGCTCGGCAAGCCCCCGGTGGTCCCCCTGCCGCGCACCTCGCAGATGCTGCGTTTCAGCATGCGCCAGATCGAGTACGTCTTCGGCGCCAACCGCCGTATCGGCGAGGTCTTCCGCATGCGCACAGCGATGCCCGGCGGCCCGGTCGTCACCAGTCATCCCGATCACGTCCGCTCGCTCTTCACCGCCAAGCCCGAGCAGGCGCCCTCGCTGACCGGCGAGTCGCCGCTGCGGCCGATCCTCGGCACCGGCTCGGTCCTGACCTCGGTCGGCGCCCGCCACATGCGCCAGCGCAAGCTGCTGCTGCCGCCCTTCCACGGCGAGGCGATCGAGCGCTACACCGAGATGATCAGCGAGGCGACCGAACGCGAGATCGACCGCTGGCCGCTGAACAAGCCCTTTGCCCTGGCGCCGCGGATGCAGGCGATCACGCTCGACGTGATCATGGCCGGGATCTTCGGCGTCGAGGGCAAGCCCCAGCGCGGCACGCCCGAGCACCGCCTGCGCACCGTGGTCAAGCAACTGGTCAATGCCTCGACCTCGCTGGTCGGGCAGGCCGGGGAACTGCTCAACATCGGGCGCGAAGAGGCGGTCGGCGTGATCAAGCTCGGCGTCAACATCCTCGATCGGCCGACCTACGCGGTGATCGAGGCCCGCCGCCGCGACGAGCACCTGGCAGAGCGCCGCGACATCCTCTCGCTCCTTCTCCAGGCGGAGACCGAGGAGGGCGAGCGGATGAACGACAAAGAAGTCCGCGACGAGCTCCTCACCCTCGTCCTCGCCGGCCACGAGACGACGGCCAACTCGCTCGCCTGGGCCTGGGAGCGCCTTGTCCGCAACCCGGAGGCCCACGAGGCGCTGCGAGAGGCGACCCGCAACGGCGGCGACGCCGAGGAGCAGGTCGAGGCGACGATCGTCGAGAGCATGCGCTCGCGCCCGGTCGTGCCCTTCATCGGCCGCCGCGTAAAGGTGCCCTGGCAGCTCGGCCCCTACGGCGTCTCCGCCGACACTCCGATCGGAATGAGCATCCTCCTCGTCCACCACCGCGAGGACCTCTACCCCGACCCCTTCGCCTTCCGCCCCGAGCGCTGGCTCGGCCGCAAACCCGGCACGTACGAGTGGATCCCCTTCGGCGGTGGCATCCGCCGCTGCCTCGGCGCCGCCCTGGCGATGGCCGAGATGCGCGTCGTCCTCGAGGCCACGGCCCGCCGCCTGGACTTGGAGGCCGCCGAGCCCGAGCCCGAGCGCGCCCTCCACCGCAACGTGACGATGATCCCCGCCCAAGGTGGGCGGGTCGTTTTGCGCTCGCGCAGCGCCTGACGGCGCGGAGTCCGCATCCAGGAGACGGAGAGGGAGGGATTCGAACCCTCGAGAGAGCTTGCGCCCCCTACTCGCTTAGCAGGCGAGTGCCTTCAGCCACTCGGCCACCTCTCCGGGCGTTCCGGCCGATTGTAAGAGCTTGCCGGGTGAAGCGCGGTTAGTCTCGTGGTCGTGTCCGGCCGCTCGCACGCGGAATTCGAGTCGATCTTCGCCGAGGTCGAGGCTCCGTTTGCCTTCGTCGACCTCGACGCGATGTGGTCGAACGCCGATGCGATGCTGGGCCGGGCCGGGGCGAAGCCGATCCGGGTGGCGAGCAAGTCGCTGCGCTGCCGGGCGCTGCTCGAGCGGATCCTCGACCGTGACGAGCGATTCGCCGGCCTGATGACCTTCACCCTGCCGGAGACCCTCTGGCTGGCAGGGTTGGGCTTCGAGAACCTGCTGCTCGCCTACCCGACCGCGGACACCGGAGCGCTGGAGGAGCTTGCCCTGCGCTCAGCCGCGAGCCCGAGCGAGGCGCCGATCGTGATGGTCGACTGCACCGAGCACCTCGACGCGATCGAGTCGGTGCTCGGCACCGGAGCCTCGCCGGTGCGTGTCTGCATCGACCTCGACGCCGGCTGGTGGGCGCTGGGCGGGCGGATCAAGGTCGGGCCGAAGCGCTCGCCCGTGCACACGGTCGAGCAGGCGGTCGCGCTGGCGCGGGAGATCGTCAAGCGCGAGAAGGTCGAGCTGGCGGCGCTGATGTCCTACGAGGGCCAGATCGCCGGCGTCGGCGACCAGCCACCCGGGCGGCGCCTGCGCGGTGCGGCGATCCGCGGGATGCAGCGCCGCTCCGCCGCCGAGCTGGCCGAGCGCCGAGCCGCGGTCGTCGCCGCGATCCGCGAGTTCGCCGAGCTGCCGATCGTCAACGGCGGCGGCACCGGCAGCCTCGAGCTGACCGGCGCCGAGGACGCAGTCACCGAGATCGCCGCCGGCTCGGGCTTCTACGCGCCAACCCTCTTCGACACCTACAGCCGCTTCAGCCTCACGCCCGCCGCCGGCTTCGCGCTGCCGATCGTGCGCAAGCCAAGCGAGGCGATCGCGACCGCGCTCGGCGGCGGCTACCTCGCCTCCGGCAGCGGCGACGCGGCGCGACTTCCCTCGCCGTGGCTGCCCCCCGGCCTCTCACTCGACCCCGAGGAGGGCGCCGGCGAGGTGCAGACGCCGCTCAGCGGCACCCCCGCCGGCGAGCTGAAGATCGGCGACCGCGTCTACATGCGCCACGCCAAGGCGGGCGAGCTCTGCGAGCGCTTCGACGCCCTGCACCTCGTCGAAGGCGACGAGGTGGTCGAGGTCGTCCCGACTTACCGAGGCGAGGGCCAGACCTTCCTTTGACTCACTGCAACGTTTTTTGGTCCTGTAGGGCCGGAAAAGCGTTGCAGTGATTCAGGAGCCGAGGACGCGCTCGGCGTATTCGTTGGTGAAGGCGTGGCCTGGGTCGAGCTCCTCGCGGGCGGAGAGGAACGCGTCCCAGCGCGGATAGCGCTCCGCCAGCGTCGCCGCCGTCTGGAAGTGACGCTTGCCCCAGTGGGGCCGCCCGCCGTACTCGTTCATGATCGCCTCGACCGCTTCGAAGTAGGGGCGCCACTCCATGCCGCGGTACTGGTGCACGGCGATGTAGGCGGTGTCGCGTTCGTGCGAGGGGCTGATCAGCGCGTCGTCGCCGGCGGTGACCCTCATCTCAATCGGGAAGAAGACCGGGTAGCGATTGGAGCGAACCCACTCGATCACCCGCCGCACCGCCTCGGGGCCGAGCTCACGTGGCACCCCGTACTCCATCTCGGTGAAGCGCACCCGGCGCTCGTTGGCGAAGATCCGGTCGCTGCGATCGGTGGAGGTGCTGCCCGAGGCGAGGCGGGCGGCAAATCGCGAGAGCGAGGGGATCGCGCGCGGCATCGCCTTACCGGCCGCCGAGACCGCCTCCAGTGCCCAGTTCTCGAGCACGACGTCGTTGAGGAAGGCGCCTGCCCGGGAACGGGGCCGCGGCGGTCCCTCGGTGCGGTTGCGCTCGAGCACCAGGGCGGAGTCGGCGTAGGGGAAGGTGAAGAGCTCGAAGTGCTCGTGGGAGTCGGCGCGCTCCTGGAAGCTGTCGAGCACCTCATCCCTGGGCTCGGGTTTGTCGACCCGGTGCAGGGTGAACGCAGGCACGCAGCGCAGCGTCACCGAAGCGATCGCGCCGAGCGCGCCGATGCCCACCCGAGCCGCGCGCAGCAAATCGGGGTCGCCCTCGGCGGTCAGCTCGCGCACCGAACCGTCGGCGAGAACGAGCTCCATCGCCACCACCTGGGAGGAGATGTTGCGCAGCTTCGCCCCGGTGCCGTGGGTGCCGGTCGAGATCGCGCCGGCGATCGTCTGGCGATCGATGTCGCCGAGATTCTCCATTCCCAGGCCGAGCTCGTACAGGCGCTGGTTGAGGTCGGAGAGGACCGTCCCGCCGCCGACCTTGACCAGGCCGGAGGAGCGATCGGCCTCGAGAACCCCGCTGAGCAGACCGGCGTCGATCATCGTGCCGTCGGTCATCGCCGTCTCGGTGAAGGAGTGGCCGCTGGCGGCGACGCTGATCTTGCGACCCGCCGCGGCGGCCGCGGCGACGACCGCGGCCAGCTCCTCGCGGTCGGAGGGCCGCCGCCGCTCCGCCGGGTGACAGACCTGATCCCCCGCCCAGTTGCGCCAGGCACCTGCCCCCTCTTGCTGCGCCGCTCGTGCCGACATGCCCCCGGGGAGCCTAGTCCGGTCAGCCCTCGACCGGGCGCACCGACGGCGCCGGGGCCAGGGCGTGCGACGCGTAGGCGACCGTGCCCAGAAGCAGGGCGATGATCACCACGCTGGGCGCGGCGTTGCCGGCGACGCTG
>DASZQM010000117.1:0-2129 GCA_035549645.1 Solirubrobacterales bacterium
TCTACCGCGACTCCCGAGAGCGGACCGTGGCCCTCTCCGGCTGGCTCGACTTCTATAACTGGCGCAGACCGCACGGCTCCCTCGGTCACAGGCCGCCCGGAGCTCGGCTTGCCGAGCTGAACAACCTTGTTGGGACTTACACCTAGCGCTGGCGCCGCTTGCGACCTTCGTAGAGGCGCTCCTTGGCCGCACGCAGGCGTTCGTCGGCTTGGGCGTGCAGGGCGACGGGATCGTTCGCTCCTTCGGCGACGCCGAAGGAGGCTCCCAGCGAGCCGTCCGACATGCCGATGTGGCGGACCTGCTCGGAGAGCCGGGCGGCGGCAACTTCGGCGTCCTCGCGGCAGGTCTTCGGCATCAGCAGGGCGAACTCGTCGCCGCCGATGCGGAAGCTGTCGTCGGTGATCCGCGACTCGTCGATCAGCGCCGCCACCTGCTGCAGGGCCTTGTCGCCGGCGGGGTGGCCGAACGTGTCGTTGAGCTGCTTGAAGCCGTCGAGGTCGAGCAGGCAGAGCGAGAGCGGCCAGGCGTAGCGGTTGGCGCGGGCGATCTCGACCGGCAGCCGTTCCTCGTAGGCGCGGCGGTTGAGTAGGCCGGTGAGGGCGTCGTGGCGACCGCCGTGGACCTCGGCGGCGAAGAGGCTGGCGTGCGACATGTGTGCGGCGATCAGCTCGCTGAGCAGCTCCAGCGTCTCGACGTCCCCCTCGCCGAAGTTGTCCACCCGCGAGGCGTAGACCTTGAGCACGCCGACCGTCTCCTCCTGGTGGATCAGCGGCACGCAGAGCATCGAGAGGGCGCCGACCCGCTGGCAGGCCTCGCTGTCGACCCGCGGGTCGGTTGCGGTGTCGTCGCTGCGCAGCACCTTTTCTTCCCTGACGCAGCGACCGGAGAGGCTCGAGTCCATCTTCACGCGCAGGCCGAGGAAGGGGGTCGCCTCGCCGACCGTCACCCGGTAGGCCATCTCGTCCCCGTCGGCAATCTCGATCACGCCGCCGCTGGCCTCGGTCAGGTCCTGGGCGCGACGCGCGATCAGCTCCATCACCGCGTCGAGGTCGAGGTCGCTGGCGGCGATCTCGGTCTGGGTCTGGATGATCGCCCGGAGGTGCCTGGTGCTAGCGGAGCTCATGCCCGCCATATCGGCAGTGGCTACCAAATATTTAGGGGTGGGAGACGGCGATCTCAGGCCGCGGCGGCAGCGACGCCTGCGGGGTGCCGGTGGCGGCGGTACGTCTGCTCGACCCAGCGGTAGCCGCTTCGCTCGCGCAGCGGCGCGCAGAAGGCCTCGAGGCCGGCGGGCAGCTCCATGTCGTTGGGGAGCGGGCCCTCGTCTGGCATAACCAGCGGGTTGAAGAGCGCGGCGGCGCTGAGGTCGGCGACGCTGAAGGAATCGCCGGCCAGGTAGTCGCCGCCGTCGAGCTCGGCCTCGAGCCGGTCGAGAGCGGCGATGACCTTGACGCGGGCGAGCTCGGCCGCCTCCTCGTCGCGGACGCCGAAGCGCAGGCCGGTGTAGGTGCGGGCATAGGTGACGGCGCCGGCGCCGAAGCGCCCCATCGGTCCCGGCACGGTGCGCGTGACCAGGCTTTCGAAGCGATCGCGGTCCTTGCCCATCTCGTGGAAGGCGAGCAGGCGGATGTGCGGGCCCAGCTCCTCGTCGAAGAAGTCCTCGAGCTCGAGCGCGCGCCGGCGCAGCGCGGGGTCGGCCGGGTAGAGCGGCGCCTCGGGGTAGCGCTGCTCGAGCGCGGCGATGATCTCGGTCGAGTCGCCGATCGCGGCCCCGTCGAGCTCGAGCACGGGATAGGTCTGGCTGGCGCCGCGGGTGAGCCAGATCGAGGCGGGGATGTGAATGCCCGGCACCGGCACCGCCCGGCGCACGTGCGGGACACGCTTGTAGTCGAGCGCCCAGCGCGCCTTCTCGCTGTAGTGCGAGATCGCGATGTGCCAGAGCACCGGGGTGGAATCGTCGGCGGCCACCGTCGATCAGCTTAGGTCAGGGCGTACGATTGGCGCAATGGCACTGCTGAGCGATGAAGAGATCGGAGCCAGGCTCGGTGAGCTGGGTGGCTGGGAGCGCCGGGGCGAGGCGATCGCCAAGGACTTCTCCTGCGGTGACTTCGTCGGCTCGGTCAAGTTCG
>DASZQM010000118.1:0-7325 GCA_035549645.1 Solirubrobacterales bacterium
CGCCTCGCTCGCGGGCGGCGCGCAGGAAGCAGATCGCCACGTCGTTGACGGCGAGCGTGTGCCGCTGCAACGGCCCGGCCGCCGAGTCCGCGTCGATTGGCCTCGGCATCTCCTCCAGCAGGCCGGCGTCGAGCGCCGCGCGGGCGCCGCGCTCGGTCGCGTACCAGAGGCGGCGCGGCGCACCCGCCACCCCGCCGCCCACGACGAACGCAGCGAGCCCGGCGTCGGCGAGCGGCGCCAGCGCCATCCGCGCCCAGCGGGGGCTCCGGTCGGGGAAGTGGACCTCGCGGACCTGCGGCGTCGAGAGGACGCGGTGCTGGGCGAGCGAGGCCAGAAGCTCGGTCGCCGCCATCGGCACGGCAGGCTTCACTCGGACCCCCTCGTGACGCGGATCGGCCCCGAGCGTCCCTGCCGGCGTCGCCCCTCGGCGTGCCCGCGCGTGCGCTTGCCCGAGCCGCTCTTCAGCGCGGCGAGAATCCGGTCGTCCAGGCTGTCGAGATGCGCTGCCACCTCGGCCGCTGACCGGCCGGGTGCGGCAGCGTGGCTCCGGCCTTCGCAGGCGGAACGGGCCGGCGGCTCGTCTATGACGTCTTCGACCCTGACCCCGCCCAGCGCGAAGGGGGCGCTGAGGCTGCCCTTGTGAGTGACCTGGGCGATGAAGCGGTAGCGCTCCAGCTTGGTCAGCGCCTCGGGGCTGACCCGCCCGCCCCACTCCTTGGTTATGAGCGCGGCGGCATGGGAGTTGAGCGTCGAGGCGAGGAGGTGCGAGCGGTTGGTCGTCAGCGCGTTCAGGGTCGCGGCGCTGAGGCGCTCGGGGTTCTGATTGAGGAGCACCGCCCGCAGCCCGAACTTGGCGCTCTGCTCCAGCAGCGCGGCGAGGTTGCCCGAGGCCGCCCCGTCATAGCTCTGCACCTCGTCGAGGAAGACCCAGAAGGGCTTGCGCTTCTCTGGCGGAAGGTCGGCCCGCCCCCGAGCGGCGTGCAGCAGGTCGAAGAGCAGGAGGTTGGCGATTAGCCGGTCGCGGGTGCCCCCGGTCCCGGGGCAGGCGAGGACGATCTTGCCCTTGTCCATCGCCTCGCGCACCCGGTAGGTGCTTTGGCTCTGGCCGAGCAGCGCCGTGACCCGGCTGGAGCGCCGCAGCCGATCGACCATGTTCGTTACCGGGGTGATCGCCTCGGGGGCCAGCAGCGGGAAGCGGTCGGTCCAGAAGCGCTGGTCGGCGCGCGGCAGAAACGGCAGCACCGCCCGCCGCCACTCAGCGTCGCTCAGAAGCGTCGGGATCTGGAAGATCGTCGGCGCCAACTCGGCCTCAAGGCGCCGGGCGATCGCCGCCAGCGCGGCGGCGGCCTGGGTCGTGAGGTTGATCGCGCGGGTGGAGCGCTCGCCCCATTCGAGCGCCGACGCGAAGGCATCGACAATCGCCTCGACCCGCGCCTCGCTCTCCTCGGCGCTGCCGCCGAGCTCAAAGAGGTTCCAGCCGGGCTGCTCGGCGCTGGCGCCGGGACCGAGGTCGATCCGCACGACCCGCCCGGCGACCTCGGCAAGGTAAGGCGCGACCCGCTCCAGGCCGTCGCCGTGGGGATCGAGGAAGAGACCACCGTGACCGGCCCTGACGATGTGGGCGAACTGCGCGATCGCCGCCTCGGTCTTGCCGTAGCGCGAGCGCCCGGCGATGTAAGTGAAGAAGGTGTCGACGGTTTGGACGCCGACGATCTGCTCGCCGGCATCGGTGACGACCTTGCCGAGCGGGATCAGGTCGCCTCGGCCTTTCTCGAACTCCGGCAACTCGGGCGGCGGTGAAAGCAGCGCGCCCGAGCGCAGGACGTTCCGCTCGCCGCAATGGACGCTCGGGGGCTTCAGGAACCCGGCCAGCTCGCGGGCGGTCAGGACCGTCTTGCGGGCAGGCCGGAAGAGGCCGGTGGCGAAGCGGCGGTCGAAGTTCCCTCGCCGCAGTGGGAGGTCGGAGCCGAGGAAGGCCAGGCCGGGGATCGGCAAGCCGGATGCCCGCAGGTAGTTGCGCTCGGCCAGCGGCCGGAAGGCGGCGAGCAGACCCGACATCGCCGCTTCCGCCTGTCCTCGGGTGGGCGCCGCGCTCCGCAGGAGGATCTGCGCCTCGAACAGCTCGCCGGAGTCGCGCAGCTTGGCGTCGACCGCCTGCACCGCGCCGCGGCGCTCGACCTGCTCCTGTGGGTCGGGCCTGGGACGGCGACGCTCTTCGCCATTCAGCACGGCCGCCCAGTCGCGGCGCTCTCCGTGGATGCGGCGGGCCTCCCGTCGCAGGCGCCGCCGGAGGCGTGCCGCGCGGAAGCCGCTCACGGGCAGCAGGTCGACGCAGACGCTCGCGTCCTCGCTGGAGCCGAGCCGACCGATCGCCGCCGCGAAGGGCTGCAGCGGATCGGGCTTCGGCGCGAGTCGCGCCAAGGGCTCGACGCTCGGCCGCGCCAGCACGAGCTCGGTGCGAAGGATGGCGCGCTCGCCGTCGCCTTCTACCTTGCCGAGCACCTCGGCGGCAGGGCGCTCCTCGACACCTTCGAAGCTACGCAGCGCCGTCCGCAGCGCCTCACCCGCCCGCTCGGGCACCTCCAGCATGTAGACCAGCCGCCGCTCGGAATCCCTGGCGAGCCGAATGCGGATCGCGCTGGCGCGACGGTCGACCCAGCCGGCGACCCTGCGCTCGCTGGCGGCGAGCTGGGCGGCGAAGCGAAGGACGGCATCGGGTTCGGCATCGAACTCGTCCGCAGGCACGATCGCGACGGCACGGCGCGATCGGAGAGTGCGGCGGGTTGCGACGAAGCGATGCGTAGCCAGCGCGGCGGCGATAGCGATTGCGGCGAGAGCGAGGGGCGCGATCGAGAGAGCGGAGGGCGCGATTGCCTCGACCCGGATGCTCGATATGAGCCGCCAGAGTGCGAACAGCGCCGCAGCGGCGAAGATCGCGAGCATCGGACGCGGGTCGGAGTGGTTCGAGTTCGAGATCACGACCACACCTCGATCGACCGCGGAGAAGTCGGCAAAACCGAGCGGCCGGGATCGGCGAAGCGATGCGGGAACCCGGCCCTCCGGCTTCGTCTGATTGGGAAGGGGATACGGAAGTGGCGGCGGAAGGAGGTGCGGAAGTGGCACGCGCGGCCGTCTGCCAAGACTCGCTCGCTCATCGCTCAGCCCCCGTTGGTCGGCATCCCGCGTCGCGGAGCCGGCGCCGCGCCATGCGGGCATAGGCGGCGCTCAACTCGACTCCGAGGAAGTCACGGTCGTGCCGCGCCGCGACGATGCCCGCCGTGGCGGCACCGGCAAAGGGGTCGAGGACGGTGCAGCGCCCGCCGGGCGCGTCGTGCTCGCAGGTCGCCTCCCAGCCCGCCGTGCGCCGCTGAACCTCGACGCGCCAGTGCCCGAATCCGGTGGCCTGCAAAGCCCTGCCCGAGTCGAGCCTCTCCGCGTCGGTCCAGCTGCCGCTCAGCTCGTGCTCGCCGTCAAGCAGCCGCCGCGAGTCGACCAGCCGCCGCCAGGGCGCTCCGCAGACCCGGCAGGCCGCCGGCGAGGTGCCCGCCAGGAGACACGGCTCGACAAGCGCCTCGGGGAAGGTCGCGAAGTGGGCGCCCTTGAAGCACTGGGTCGCGACAGTCCACACGCTGCGGCGGTTCCGGCCAGCGCCGCCGACCCACTCGAACTCCTGGCCGCGCGCCGCCTCGCCGCCGCCGTAGCTGAGGCGCTCGGGTCGCTTGTATCCGTTGCCCGACCGCCGCCGCTGGTCGGGTTCGCGCACCGCCTCGGCGTCGTAGAAGTAGCGCCGCGAGGGAGTGAGCAAAAAGACGAACTCGTGCGCGCGGGTCGGACGGTCAGTAACCGACTCCGGCATCGCGTTGGGCTTCGCCCAGACGATGTCCGAGCGCAGCCACCAGCCGTCCGCCTGCAGCGCGAAGGCGACCCGCCAGGGGATGCCGACGAGATCCTTCGGCTTCAGCGTTGCCGGCACCCGCGCCGGCAGCGGCCCGCCGGGCTCGCCCCGCTTGCGATCGCGCACCTGATAGGAGCGGTTCGCGGCGAAGCTGTCGCCGAGGACGAGCCAAAGCGTGCCGTCCTCTCGCAGCACCCGCCGAACCTCCCGCAGGACGGCGACGAGGTGGGAGACGTAGAGATCGGGATCGGGCTCAAGGCCGAGGCAGCCCAGCCACGCGCCGCAGCGCCGGCAGAAGCGCCCGCCCTTCATGCCAGCGCCTCCCTGGCGGCCATCCCGACTGAGCCGGGCGCGCGAGCGAGTCTCCTCGCATGGCAGGAGGTCCGAGCGGCGGCCGCGCTCGGCCACGCCCCAGCGATGCCGGCAGGCCGGATCGCCGCCCCATGCCCTCGGCGCGACCCCGTAGTCGCGAAGGCCCCAGTAGGGAGGGCTGGTGATGCAGGTCTGCGCCTGCCCCTCGGGCAGGCTCGCCAAGACGCTGAGCGCATCGCCTGCCAGGACCCTGGCGCTCGCCTCGCCATTGGCGGCCGGAGGCGCAGCCCCCATTCGCTGGGATCTCGCGCGCTCAGACACCCGCGCTGGCCTCCTCGACTCGAAGCGTCGGGCGCATCGCCTCGCTCAGAACGCGGGCCGCCACTGGGGGCGGGACTGCGTTGCCGATCTGCGCGAAGCGCTGAGAGCGAGAGCCCTGCCACGGATAGTCGTGACGGAAGCCCTGCAGGACCGCGGCCTGCTCGACGCTGACCCGGACGGGCCTCCCGCGAACGATCTCCGCCCGCCGGCCACAGCGCGGCCAGCTCCCCGGCGCGGTGATGCGCGGGTCGCCGAGCAGAGTCGTGGCAGGCCGACGACGAGTCCAGGCGGGCGCCCCGCCCGGCGGCTCGTCGCCGCGCCTGCGTTCCTCGTGGCGAGCGCACGCCGCGGGCAGGCGCCGCGGCGTTCGCGGATCGGCGCTCGCGGGCTGAGGCTCGATCCGCCAGTTGCTCGAACTGCTGACCACCGTGTAGGAGGGGGCGTCGAGCGAGCGGCAGAGGCCGCCGGGCACCTGACCGGAGCGGGTGATGTTGCTGCGCAGCCGGGCCGGCTGCTCACCCCAGCCGAGCGCCTCGGCCATGCTCCTCCAGCGGGGAAGATGAAGCTCGTCCTCGCGCGGTCGGTGACGGCGCGGGTCGAAGGAGCGATGAGTCGGCGCCGGCAGCTCGACGGGACCATCAAGGGAGCCGATGAGGAAGGCCCGCTTGCGAACCTGGGGGACGCCGAAGCGCTCGGCCGAGAGCAGGCCGACCGCGCAGGCGTAGCCGTGCGCGCCCAGAAGCTCGGCGAAGACGGTCCACAGCTCGGCGACGGCGGGGACCTGCTCCATCGCCAGCCACCGGGGCCGAAGTGCCACCGCCCAGCGCAGCGGCTCCACGGTCAGGAGCGAGCGAGCGTCCTTGCAGGCTGCCCGGTGACGAGCCCGGTTGTCGCGGCCCTCGCCAAGCTCGCGGGCACAGGCCAGCACCCTCGGCTTGTCCTGCTTGCCGAGACCCTTGCCCGCGCTCGAGTAGGCCTGGCACGGCGGCGACGCGATCAGCCCAGCGACGCCCGAGAACTCGGACGGGTCGAGAGCGGAGACGTCCGCCACGAGGCGCTCGTGGCCCGCGGCCGTGGCGGTCGCGCTGGAGATGGGGTCCGACTCGATGCCCCGAGCCATAAAGCCGAGGTCGCGCAAGCCCTCGTCCCATCCTCCCGGCCCGGCGAAGAGGTCGAGGATGAGGTCCGTCCTTTTGGGAGAGGGCGGCATCAGCTCATCGCCTCCTCCGCGCCCCGCTCGTATTCGAGGATGCGGCGGCCGATCCACTCCGCGATCTGCGGGAGGAGGGCGTTGCCGAGGGCGGCAAGGCGGTCCACCCGAGCGGGAACCCCATCAGCCACTCGACCCACGTCGGGTTCAGCGCCCCAGCCCTCGGAGGCGGCGAGCCACGGTGCAGGTCCTGCCGCCTCACCGCCTCGCGCAGAGTGCGCTGTGCCTTCGCGCCGGAGGGGCGCCGCCCGGTCAAGATCACCTCGTCGGGACTGATCCGACCGCCCTTGCCGTCCGCGGCATTCGGCGTCGGCCAAAGCTCCTCGCGCGCCACCGCAGTCGGCAGGTCGTCGCCCCCGCTGCCGGGGCGCTCCGCTCGCGCGAAGTCCGGCCCGCTCGGGGTCGCCTTCGGCGTCGGCCATAGCCGCGACTGGACAGCGCCCGAGAGCGTCTGCCGTCCGCGCCGGTTTTCCGGCCCGGGCGCCGAGGCATACCCCTTGCGGGCATCCGTCTCGGTCGGCGTCGGAAAGCTCTCCCGCTCCGCCTTCAGCACCGCCCGGCCCAGCTCGTTCCCGCTTGGGCCCGGCCGGCGACGCTGGCCCCGCTTCGGCATTCCGTGCGGGGTAGGCCACGAGCCAGATCCGCTTTCGCAGGTGCGGTGCCCCGAACTCTCTAGCGGATAGGCACGCCCACTCCGCGTCATACCCAGCTTCGGCCAGGTCTCCGAGAACTCGGCCGACCGGCGCCCGGTCCCACCTCTTCCCTTTCCCGGTGAGGAGGGCGGGGACGTTCTCCACGACGACATAGCCGGGTCGAAGCTCGCGAACGATCCGGGCGAACTCGGACCAAAGACCCGAGCGGGCTCCAGCCAACCCTGCTCCTCTTCCGGCGGCACTGAGGTCTTGGCAGGGGAAGCCGCCGCAGATGAGGTCGACCGGCGCGAGGTCTCCCGCGCCGACCTGGCAGACATCCTCGAAGCGCCGGGCTGCGGGGAAGTGCCGGGCGAGGACCGCCCGGCAGTAGGGGTCGAGCTCGACCTGCCAGGCGACTTGCATCCCGGCGCGTTCGAGACCGAGGTCGAAGCCGCCGATGCCCGCGAAGAGCGACCCGACATTCACGCTGCCCTGCCTCTCTGCCGCCCGGTCGACCGGCACTCGGTCCAGCCGATCGGGAAGCCCATGAGCCACTCGACCCAGGCAGGGTTGAGCCTCCCCTGAGCGGAGAGTGCGATCGACCCCGGCGTGGCGGCGGGCCAGGCAGGTCCGATCTGCACGGCGATCGCCAGCGGCATCCCGGCGCCGTTGCCGTTGTATTTGTTCTTCTTCAGCCGCTCGCGGCGCTTGAGCCAACTGAGCGGGCGCTCGCCGAAGTTGGAGATCTTCGCGTTGGGGGTCGGCCAATGCCCTACCGAGCTCTGGCGCGCGGAATGCCCCGAGCCCGCGAGCGGACAGGCGCGACCGTCGCTCGCCAGGCCGGCGCTCGGCCATCCCCCGCAGAACTCATCTCCCGCGTGGTTGGGACTCGACCCCGAAAGAGGCGGCGTGACCCATGCAGAAGCCGCGAGGTCGAAGCTGGCGAAGGGGTCGA
>DASZQM010000119.1:0-2779 GCA_035549645.1 Solirubrobacterales bacterium
TCGCCTTCGACCCGCAGCAGCCCAACCGCGGCTACGCGATCGGCAAGCAGGGGGTGCTGCTCGGCTTCGGGCGCGAATGGAGCCAGGAAAAGCTGCCCGCCGGCGTCCCCGCCGAAGCCAACTTCACCTCGATCGCCTTCGCCGGCAGCGAAGCGATCGTCACCTACAAGGTGGCCGTCCTGCAGGGCGGCGGACCGGCTTATGAAGGCGGCGTCATCGTCAACGACGGCTCCGGCTGGCGGGTCGACGACAACGCCCAGGCCGCGCTCGGCAAAGCCATCCCCCAGCGCGTCGCCGGCCTCCCCGACGGTGGCGCCGTGATCGCCACGAGCGCCTCGGGCGAAGCCCGCTCGACCACCCAGCGAGTGATCGAGCGAGAGGCCGCCGGCGCCCCCTGGCAGGTCGCCGCTTCCGGCGCGATCGGCTTCCCGGCTGCGCTGGCTGCGATCCGCGAAGGCGATCAGGTGCGGGCGATCATCTCGGTCGCCGAAGGGGAGGGCGGTGAAGACCTGGCCAGCGACGAAGAACAGGTCTTCAACCAGCCGCAGCCAGGGCAGCCGCCGCTACTGACCGATCCCTACCCGCTGCCGACGGGCGGCGTCCTCGCCCGCCAGACCGCCGGCGGCTGGCGCGACGAAGAGCACGAGCAGTTCCCGCTGCCCGCCCAGGTCGAAGGGCAGACCGCCTATGACCTGCCCCAGGAGGCCGACCCGGTGCTGGCGCTGCTGGTCTCGCCCGACGGCAACGAAGGCTGGGCGGTCGGCGGCGAAACCGGCACCGGCATCCAGTTCCAGGGAGACGCGCTGCAGACGGCCGGCGTCTCCCGCTACGGCGCCAGCGCGGCGCCCCCGCCCAACGCCGCGACCGCGCCGATCGCCGCCGAAACCGGGACGGCGAGCTTCGCCATCGGCGGCAACGCCCAGTGCGCCGGCCCCTGCGCCGACCTCGCCGGAGCCAAGATCGGTCCCGATCGCTGGCTCAAATCGGCGGTCGCCTCGGCGGCCGGGATCGGCGGCGTACGGGCCTTCCTCTACACCGGCCCGGGCGTCGCAGGCGCTGGTGAATCGAGGCTGGGCGCGACCCTCAGCCCGCTCGCCTTCGCCCGCGAGGAGAGCGCCTACGCGCAACGGCTCGGCGGCGCCGCAGGAGCGCTGCCGGTCTTCGCTGCTGCGGCCGAATCCGACCTCGATCGCAGTGGCTCGCTCTCGGCCTACGCCTCCGCCTTCTCCAACTTCGGCGCTCCGTTCGGGACCGCGCCGCCCGGTGCCGGGATCACGCCGATCTCTCCGACCGCGCCGGGCCAGGCCTACTACTCCTTCTACTCCGGCAGCGGCAAAGCGACGGTGCAGGTGATCGTGCTCGACTACGCGGCGACGACGCTGGGCGAAGGACAGCGCTGCTGGCTCGCCGGGCAGATCGCCTCGGCCGGGGCCGCCAACGTGCCGGCGATCGTCGTCGGCGGCCGCGACCTCGGCCGCCAGGCGCCGAACCGCGCCGCCGACGCCGGTCAGGTCGTGCCGGTCCTGCTCGGCGCCGCGGTCCCCGGCTGCTCGCCCGGCGGCGCCGCCGCCTCGGCCTACTTCTTCGACTTCCCCGAACAGAACCGCAGCTACAGCCTCAACTCCGGCGGCCGCTCGATCCCCTCCTTCGGCAGCGGCACGCTCGGCTACGTACAGCCGCCACGGGCGAGCGAAACCGACTTCGTCGGCGCCTCCGGCTTCCTCCTCGCCTCGGTCCACTTCGGCGAACGCGACCCCGGCAGCAACATCGCCCCGGTCAGCGCCCGGCTCATTCCCAACGTCGGCGCGCTCGCCCTCGACCCAACCGACGGCACCCTGTTGCGGCGCAGCCACCAGGCGCTCTTCCAAGCCCTGGCGCGGCGCCCGCTGGCCGGGATGGAGTGCACCGGCAATGCCGCCCCCAATGCCTGCGAAACGAAGAACCCCGAACCGTACGTGCCGATCCCGACCCAGTGCGTCGGCGCCAAGTGCGGGACCGGCGTCTTCCCCGACTACACGTTCACCTCCTCTGAGCCCGACATCGCCGACTTCGTCGCGCCCGACCCGGCCTCGCCCAACCCGCGCAACGTCCTGCTGATCCAGAACAAGCCGGTGCTCGACCCGCACTCGGGCCTGCTCTGCGCCTTCAACGAAGGAACGACGACGGTGACGGTCAGCACCGGCGGCCTCACCTACTCGCAGAAGGTGACGGTCCTCGGCGGCACCGCCCAGCGCCCCTGCGGCACGACCCCGCTGCGCAACCGCCCTGGCCTTGCCGGACCGACCCCGACCCCGCCGCCGCTGGCCGGCAACCCGCCGAGCGGCTCGACGCCGCCGACCACCCTGCCACCTCCGGCCCCGCCGGCCACCGCAGCGGCCACGCCGGCTCCCGTCGCCCACCAGCCGACCCCGCCGCCGCCGGTGCTGCCGCCGGTCTTCTTCTCGACCCCGGCGCAGCTGGCGACCCCGATCGTGCCGATCGTGCCGCCACCGCCGCCGCTGGTGCTGCAGCCGACGCCGCCCAGCGGCTCCTCTTACGTGCAGGAGCGCGAAGAAGAGGAGGAGGAGGCAGTCGAGCACTCCAGCGCCGCGGTCGCCGAGCGGCTGCCGGGGCACCGGCCGCTCGCCCTGATCCCCGCACCCGATTCCGGCAACGACAGGAGCTTCGCCCTCTACGCGCCGCCGCTGCTGATCCTGGTCACGGCCCTGATCGCCGCCGGCGCCCGCCCACGGCGCCGTCCCCGCCGCCCGTCCGAGATTTCCTACGCATTCACGAACAG
>DASZQM010000120.1:0-17641 GCA_035549645.1 Solirubrobacterales bacterium
CTGACCATGGTCGCCCTGCCCTTCGGGCCGAGGGGCGCGTTAGCGTGGAGCTTCATCCGGTTCCTCCTTGTTGCTGGGGCTTCGACACCGCCAGCCTCCAAGGAGGTCCGGATGAACAACGTGGTTAGGAACTACAGCTAGCCGCCCTTGCCGTCGTCGGCGGGCGTCAGCTCATCGAGCATCTCGAGCATCTTGCGGTGGTAAGCAACCCCGGCGGTAAGCACCATCGCGGAGCGACGCCAGGCCTCGTCTTTGCTCGTTTCCTCCAAGTAGCCCTCTAGCTCGGCCAGCTTCTCGCGGTGCCAGGTGCGGCGCGGCTCCAAGAACGCCCGGGGATCGGCCCCAGCGAAGATCTTGAGGATGGTCTCGTCGCGGAGCTGCGGCGCTGCCGCCTCGGGGTCTGCGGCCCAGGCCGACAGCGCCTCCCGCCCCGCAGCGGTCAACGCGTACGTTTTGCGGCGGCGACCGCCCTCCTCCTGGCTCACCGAGAGATAGCCACCGCTCGCCAGCCGTGCCGGCTCGTCGTAGGCGGTCGTGTGGGGGACGGGCCAGAAGTTCTCGATCGACTTGTCCATCGCCTGCTTGATCTCGTAGGGGGTGGCCTCGCCGAGCTGGTCGAGCAGGGCGAGCAGGGCGTAGGAGGTGGAGGTGAGACGGATCGACTTGCTTTTCATAGTTCGGGACGTATAGTACGGGTCGTACTGTTTCTATTTCGGGAGGTTGGATCGGTGTCTAGTCGAGGTCAGAGCAGCGGAAACTCGGGTTACGACGCGGTGATCGTAGGTGCCAGCCTGGCGGGTTGCGCGACGGCGATCGCCCTCGGTCGCGCCGGCGCTCGCGTGGCACTGGTCGAGAAGCAGCCGGATCCCGCTGCTTTCAAGCGAACCTGCTCTCACTTCATTCAGGCCTCGGCGGTTCCGGCCCTGGCGCGACTCGGGCTGCTCGAGCCGATCATCGAAGCGGGCGGCCTGCGCACGGCGATGCGCGCCTGGACCCCGTGGGGGTGGATTCAGGCCCCGGCTGGGCGTCGCCGCGAGGGAGTCAACCTGCGGCGCGAGCGGCTCGATCCGATGGTGCGCGAGATGGCGATGGCGACACCGGGGGTGGAGCTGATGTTGGGCCGCGCAGCAACGCGGCTGATCCGCCAGGACGACGCGGTTGTGGGGGTGGTCGTAAGTGACCCCAACGGTGCCGAGACCGAGCTGCGGGCAAAGCTCACGGTCGGCGCCGACGGTCGCGACTCGCTGATCGCCGAGCTTGCTGCGGTGAAGGTGAAGACCACCCCGCACGGGCGCTTCGCCTATGGGGCGTACTTCGAAGGGCCGCCACCGGCCCCCGAGGGGATCAGCTCGATCTGGATGCTCGATCCTCACTGGATCGCTGCCTTCCCCACCGACGGCGGCCTCACCTTTTACGCCGCGATGCCGACCAAGAAACTGCTGCCCGAGTTTCGCGAGGACCCTGGCGGGGCGCTGGTCTCCTTCATCGACAGAGCGCCCGAGGCACCGCCAATCCGCGCTTCCAAACGCGTCGGGCCTGTCCTGGGCAAGCTCGAGATGCCGAACAAGGTGCGCGAGCCGGTCGCGCCGGGACTGGCACTGGTCGGCGACGCGGCACTCGCGGCCGATCCGCTCTTTGGCGTCGGTTGCGGCTGGGCCTTCCAGTCGGCCGAGTGGCTCGCTGCGAACGTCACACCGGCGCTGCGCGGGGAAGAGGAGCTGGCGGCGGGGCTGAAGCGCTACCGCCGCGCCCATCGCCGCGGTCTGCGCGGCCACGCGACGATCATCAACGAGTACGCGAGCGGTCGCAAGATGCAGCCGGGGGAACGGTTGATCTTCGCCGCCGGCGCCCGCGACCCCCGGCTTGCCGAGACCTTCGAGGCGTTCGCCACGCGCAGCATCGGGCCGGCGCGCTTCTTCGCCACGGCGATTCCGCGAGCGGTCGCCGTCAACGCGCGCCGGGCGCTGCGCTCGAGCGACCGCCCGCCGGCCGGCCCTACTTACGCGCGCTCTGGCTCACCTGAGTCGTCAGGCTGACTTTCGGTTCGCCCGAGCCGACTTTCGCCGCCCGCACCTTGAAGCTGAGCTGGCCTTTGTGCAGGTGGGAGACCTGGAGCACGGTGAAGGTCGAGCTGACTTTGCGCGAGACCTTGAGCTTGCCGGGCTTCCGCACCTTGCCGCGGCGGGCGGCGACCGCCAGCAGGTGACCTTTGTTCGACAGCTTGAGGCCCGAGAGCTTGAACTTGTCGAGTGGGCTGGTCCAGGTCAGGGTGATCTGAATCGACTTGGTGTTGGCGCCGATCGCGACGCTGTGCGTCTTGCTCTGGCCTTTGCCGAGCAGGTCGGTGAACTGGCGCGGCGGCGTCTGGCAGGTGAGGGCCGTCTCGATCGTGTTCATCACCGCCTGCAGCTGCGCCGAGTCTTCCAGCGGGAAGTAGCGCCCGCCGCCGTCCGAGGCGATCTTTTTCAGCCGTTCCTGGTCTTCGCCGGCGGCGATGCCGCCGAAGCCGATCACGTAGGTGCGCACGTTGTGAACCAGGTGGGCTTCGTTGTAGGTGCCGACGTCGTGGCCGCCGTCGGTGAGGAAGATGCGGGCGTCGGCGGTCGGGTTGTCGGAGTCGGCCTGGGCGAAGGCGGCGTTGTAGTCGGTGGCGCCGTTGTCGGCGTGGACCTTTTCGTCGAGCGCGGCCCGCATCGCCGCGCTGTTGGCACCGATGCCCTCGGGTGGGAAGACGGTGTCGGCAGCGGGGGGATTGTTTTCGAAGCCGGCCGAGCCGAACTCGACCGCGCCGAGCTGCGTTGAAGAGCTGAGCGAGTCGATCAGCAGGTCCATAGCCTGCACCCGCAGCCGGTTGGCGTCGGTGAATTCCATCGAGATCGAGTCGTCGACGATCGCCTCGATGTTGCTCGCCTTGGTGCACGAGGCGCTGGCGGTTGCGGCGCCGGCGCCCGGGGCGGCGATGCCGATCGTGAGCAGGCCGACGACTGTTCCGGCCAAAAGCGTCCTGACGACTCGTCTCATCTTCTCTCTCCCACTACTCGAGGATTCTTGATCCACCCGTTACGCTGGTCGGGTGATGGTCCCAGCCCAAGCAGACGAGGTCACCGTGATCACGCTCGGGCCCGAGGGAACATGTCACGAGCGGGCAGTCAAGCGCTACCTCGAGTTCCAGGGCGTCGACGAATATCGGATCGAGCTGATCACCGACTTCTTCGTCGGCTTGGAGATGCTGCGGGAAACGCCCAACGGTTTCCTCGTCCAGTGCAGCGCTCACCCCAAGGTGCACGAGATAACCGAGAAGTACTGGCGCGAGGTCTTCGTCGTCGACACCTTCATCTACCCGACCAAGCACCTCGTCCTGCTCAGCCGCAAGGAGGTCGAGAAACCGCGCTCGATCGGGATCGTGCCGGCGACCAAGGGCTACATCGACCTCTCGCAATGGGAGGAGGTCATCGACGTCGTCTCCAAGCCGGTCGTCGGCGAGGGCCTGCTGCGCGGCGAGTACGACTCGGGCCTGACCCACATGGAGCACGTCGAAGAGCACGCCGATCAGCTCCGCCTCGACCTCGACATCGGGGAAATCGACACCACCTGGGTCGTCTACGGACGAGAGAAGCGCTTCAAAGGAGAGGTGATCGGCATCCCCTCCTCGCACCTCTTCGGCCGCGAAGAACCAGCCCCTCTGCACGCCTGACCGGCTAGCATCCGCGCCCGACGCTGGCGCACCTCGGCAGGGGCCGCTCCGGCGTCGGCATCGGACGACGGATGCGGTGGCGCTGTTGTGGCTGCGACTTTGACCCGTCGGCAAGACACCTGGGGGTCCCATGTCCCGTCATGCCGATGAGGCCACCGTCCGGCGCTGGTTCGACGCCTTCAACTCACGTGACCTCGAGGGAATGCTCGCCTGCATGCACCCACATGTCGATTTCCACCCTCTGCGCCTGCACGGGCTCAGCAGCAGCTACGAGGGCCATGGGGGTGTGGGCGAATGGTTCGCCGCCCTGCAGGAGCTGGAGCACCGGCACCGCATCGAGCTCACGCAGAGCACCGCCGTGGGGTCGCAGCGGGTGATCGCCGCCGGCACCCTGACCGGCGCCGATCCCGGCGGGCCCGCCTCGTTCTGGGCTTTAACGCGAATCGAGGCGGACCTGATCGTCTCCTCCAGGCACCACCTCAGCGATCGGTTTCACCTGCGATGAGCGACGAGCGCAGCGAGCCGGGGAAAGAGCGGCTGAGCGGGGGTGAGCTGAACGCGGCGGTCACCCGCGAGGTGGTGCGGATCCACACCGCCGCGATCGGGCGCGGGCCGCGCAAGTCCTACTCCTTCCACAACGGCAACACCCTGGTCACGGTCCTGCTCGAGGTGCTGACCCGGGCCGAGCAGAACCTGCTCGCCTACGAGGAGGGGGAGGCAGTGCTGGCGATGCGCCGGCTCTCGCAGCGCGCGATGGCCGAGGAGCTGAAGGCCGCGGTCGCGCGGCTGACCGGGCGCGAGGTGATCGCCCTCATGTCCGACAACCACCTCGACCCCGACATGGCGGTCCAGGTCTTCGTGCTCGACGCGCCGCTCACCTGAGCTGGCCGGCGAGGCGGCGCAGCGCCTTCGCGTTGGGGCGGCGGATGAAGGCGCGGGTCAGCGGCGGGCAGAGGCGTTCGGCCCGCGAGGCCTCGATCCACTCGAGCGTGAAGGAGACCCGGGTGCCGCCGTCCGCCAGGGGCTCCAGCTCATAGGTGCCGCGGGTGTGCCGCTTGCCGCCGTTGCCGAGACCGTCCTCGACCAGGCGCCGTGGCTGCTCGGCCTCGACGATCTCGAAGTCGGTCCAGTCCTGCGAGCCGGTCGTGTTGGCTCGAGCCCGGCCCTTGGCGCCGACCCCCTTCGCCGGACCGGAGAAGCTCCAGTCGACGAGGAAATGGTCGAGGAAGGCGGCGTGGTTGGCGAGCACCGCGAGATGGGCGTAGACCTCCTCCGCGGGCACGGGCACCGTGATCTCGACCGTCACCGGCTTGACAGCTTTCACGCCGCGATCCTATGTCGCGGTGGCGCGCGTCAGCAGTTCGCGCAGGGCGCGCTGGTCGGCGGGCGAGAGACGCTCGAGCCACTCGGGGGGCTTGCGGGCCTCGCGCATGAGGCGGGCGCGCAGGCGGCGGCCCTCGCCGGTGAGGGCGATCAGCTTCACCCGGCGGTCGTCCGGTGAGGGCGTGCGCTCGGCCAGGTCCCGCGCTTCCAGGCCGTCGACGATGCCGGTGACGTTGGAGTTGTCGCAGCGCAGGTAGGTGGCGATCTCGCTCATCGTGCGCGGCTCGTCGAGGACGCGCAGGGCGCCGAGCGTGGCGGGGCGCAAGCCCGACTCCTGGGCGATCGCGAGGAAGGGCGGCGGGTAGACGAGCGAGGAGAGCAGGCCCCATGCCTCGCCGGCGACCGAGGAAGCGTCGTTGCTCTTCGTCGTCTTGCTCATAGCCTATCAAAAAGTATCGTAGTCTCAATATTTGAGAATCTCAACTAATTTGATAGCCTGCGCGATCGCGATCCCGGGAATCGAAAGTCTGGAGTGACGATGGCAACGGAGCAGCACGAGGGCATCGAGGTCGAAGGCCTCGTCCGCGAGTTCAAGAACGGGCCGCGCGCCGTCGACGGGATCGAGCTCAGCGTCGAGGCCGGGGAGATCTACGGCTTCCTCGGCCCCAACGGCGCCGGAAAGTCGACGACCGTGCTGATGCTGACCACGCTGCTGCCGCCGACCGCGGGCACCGCGCGGGTCGCCGGCTACGACATCGTCAAGCAGGGGCCCAACGTGCGCGCCTCGATCGGCGCCGCCCTGCAGGAGGCGGCGCTCGACCCACTGCTGACCGGTGCCGAGCACATGCGGCTGCAGACGGCGCTGCAAGGGATCCCCAAGGGCGAGCGCGAGGTTCGCGGCGCCGAGCTGCTGGAGCGGGTCGGGCTGGCCGAAGCGGCGGATCGCAAGGTCGGCGGCTACTCGGGCGGGATGAAGCGGCGCCTCGACCTCGCCCTGGCACTCGCCCACGGCCCGCGCATCCTCTTCCTCGACGAGCCGACGACGGGGCTGGACATCCAGAGCCGCACCGCGCTCTGGGACGAGGTCGGGCGGCTGGCCGCCGAGGAGGGCGTGACCGTCTTCCTCACCACCCAGTACCTGGAGGAGGCCGACGCGCTCGCCGGCCGGGTCGGGATCATCGACCACGGCAAGATCGTCGCCGAGGGCACACCGGCCGCGCTCAAGGCCGAGATCGGCCGGCCCACGGTCGAAGCGGTGCCGCGGGAGGAGGGCGAACGCGCTCGCCTTGCGGCGGTGCTCGAGCGCTTTGGTCCGAAAGCGGGGGCCTCGCCGCGCGGTGCGGCGGCAAGGCTGGAGGGCGGCGAGGCGCAGCTCGCCGAGGTCGTGCGGGCGCTCGACGGCGAGGGGATCGCGATCGAGACCCTGCAGCTGCACGCCCCCTCGCTCGACGATGTCTTCCTCGCCAAGACCGGGCGCTCGCTGGAGGGCGCCGGCGGCGCCGAGGAGCCCGAGGCGGAGGCGGTCGGAGCAGCGTGAGCTCGGGCCTCAGAACCCAGGTCGGGCAGCTCGCCCGGCGCTCGGCGGTGCGGACGATGCGCCAGCCGGCGCAGATCGTGCCCGCTCTGGTCTTTCCGCTCTTCCTGCTCGCGGTCAACTCGGGCGGGCTCAAAGACGCGACCAACCTGCCGGGCTTCCCGACCGACTCCTACCTCACCTTCGCCCTCGCCGTGCCCTTCATGCAGGGGGCGCTGTTCTCGGTGATGAACACCGGCACCGACCTGGCACGCGACATCGAAACCGGCTTCCTCAACCGCCTGGCGTTGACCCCGCTGCGCGGTGCGGCGCTGCTCAGCGGCCTGCTCGCCGGGGCGCTCCTGCTCGGGCTGGTGCAGGCGCTGACCTATCTCACCGTCGGTCTCGTCGCCGGGGCGGAACTGGTGACCGGAGTCGGCGGGGCGCTGGTGATCGTCCTGCTCTCGGTGACGATCACCGTCGCCACCGGCACCCTCGGCCTCTTCGTCGCCCTGCGCGCCGGCAACGGCGAGGCGGTGCAGAGCCTCTTCCCGGTCTTCTTCGTCTTCCTCTTCATCTCCTCGATGGCGCTGCCGCTGGAACTGATCCAGACCGACTGGTTCCACACCGTCGCCTCGATCAACCCGGTCTCCTACCTGCTGCAGGCGTTCCGCTCGCTGCTGATCGAAGGCTGGAACCTCGGCGACCTGGCGCTCGGCTTCGGCATCGCGCTTGCCGTGCTGGTGATCGGCATGACCCTGGCGAGCCGCTCGCTGAAGACGAGACTGGTGCGCACGTGAGCGCCGCGGGTGAGCGCAAGCCGGCGAGCTTCCGCGCGGTCGCGGGGGCGGTCGCCTGGCGCAGCATCCACAACTTCCTCGCCAACCCCGCCTTCCTCGTGCCGGCGATCGTCTTCCCGCTCTTCTTCTTCACCGCCTTCGCCGGTGGCCTCTCGGCGGTCGGCAACGTGCCGGGCTTCGACTTCCCCAATGGCTACACCGCCTTCCAGTTCGTCTTCGTGCTGCTGCAGTCGGCCGCCTTCGGCGGCGTCTTCACCGGCTTCGGGATCGCCCGCGACTTCGAGATCGGCTTCGCCAACCGCTACCTGCTGGCCGCCTCGGACCGGCGCGGGATCGTCGCCGGCTACGCGACGGCGGCGCTGGTGCGGGCCTTCATCACCTGGGCGGTGCTGACTACGGTCGCGCTCGTCGCCGGCATGAACGTCGGCGGCAGCGCAGCTGAAATCTTCGGCCTCTACGGGCTCGCCGTGCTGGTCAACGTGACCGCGACCCTGTGGGCGGCGGGGGTGGCGATGCGGGTGCGCTCGATCCAGGGCGGGCCACTGATGCAGTTCCCCGTCTTCCTCATCCTCTTCCTCGCCCCGGTCTACGTGCCGCTCAGCCTGCTCAGCGGCTGGATCCACGCCGTCGCCTCGGTCAACCCGGTAACCGCCCTGCTCGAGGCCGGCCGCGGCTTCATCTCCGGCGAACCCGTCGTCGTCGCCCTCGCCTTCGCGATCGCCGTCACCCTCCCGGTCCTCTTCTCCCTGTGGGCGCGGGGCGGCCTGCGCAAGGCCGAAACCGCCGGCTAACCATGCGGTCGCAGTTTCCTCCGCTATGCGGTGGGAAGTGCGACCGCATCCGCAGCTTCCCGCCGGCCCGCCGCCCGACCCACCGTTGATGTCGCAGTTTCATCCGCTATGCGGCAGGAAGTGCGACCGCTTAGTAGGCGGTGTTGCGGGAGCGAGGGCGCGGGCGGGACTTGTAGCGCTCGCTGCGACCGCGGTGCCAGAGGGCGCCATCGATCTCAGCAGGAGTGAGGGACGAGGAGGCGGAGAGCAGCTCGATCGCGTGGACGGCACAGGCGCGCAACTCGACCTCCTCGGGAGAGCCGTGCGCGAGCAGCTCGCCCGCTTCGATCTGCGTCTCCAACGCCGGGTCGAGGTGCAGTACGCCGTCGACGCGAAGCACGTGCGGGACGAGGTTGTCAGCGAAGGCGGTGAGGCGGTCGAGGTCGCGGAGCGCGGCGAGACCCATGCGGCTGACATCGGCGGCGGCGATCTGGGCTCGCTTGAAGAAGGGGACCTCGCGGCCGTCGTAGCTGGAGACGTCGGCGAATGCGCCCCAGGCGGCGAGGATCTCGACCAGTGCCCGCGCCGAGCCGGCGGCAGCATCGATCACGGCTTCGAAGCGACCGCCGTGGTCGGCCTCGACATGCTCGCCGACATCACGCAGGGCGGTGGCGAAATCGGCCATCAGAGGATGGTCCGGGTCCTGGCCGAGCACCGTGGCCATCGTCGCCGGAGACAGCTCGCGGAGCTCAGCCGCCGACCACGGGCCGGCGTCCCGGAAGCGCTCGGTGATCCCGGCGGCGACGGTGAGGTAGCCGCTGTGACCGGGGCGCTTGCGGATCGTCGGCCACCAGCCCGAGCCGAAGTTGATTGCGTCGAGGCAGACGACGAAGGCGGCACGGGCCTCGCGCTCGCCCTCGATCAGCTCGGTCGCCGGATCCGGCGCTGCGGCTTCGGCTGTGGCGGGCAAGCCGGCCGCGTAAGCCTCGATCGCGCCTTCCTCGATCCGCACCGATCGCGAGCGAGCCGCGACCCAGGCGCAGCTCGCCCGCACCTGCTCGCAGATCGGCTCGCTCACCGCCTCAGCTTCGCATCCGGCGAGCGGCCGAGAGGCGCCCGCCGGAATTCCCTCAGCGCGGCAGGCGCTGGTCGGCGACCGCCGCCCGGAGGCGGCGCAGCGTGCGGTGGCGCTGGGGCTTGGAGCGGCGATGCTTGCGGCGGGTGGTGGACGTGGTGCCCGTTTCGACGGTCGGCTTCGGCTCGGCCGACGGAGCGGGATCGAGGCCGATGCCGGTGAGGGTGACCTGGGTGCCGCCGTCGCCGTCGCCGACGAGCAGAACCCGCGCTGTCTTGGCACCGGTGCCGATCGGTTCGAACTTGACCTGGAGGTTGCAGGTCGCGCGCGGGCTGAGCAGGACGCCGGTGCAGTTCTCGTCGAGCAGGTGGAAGCTGCCGACGGCGCCGCCGGCGATCACCGCGATGAACACCCCGCCGGGCATGTTGCCCTTGTTGGTGACGTCGATCGTGCGGATCACGCCGCCGGAGCCGACCCGCACCGAGCCGAAGTTGGTCGGGTCGGTGGCCACGCCGAGCTGCGAGCGCCCGCCTTCGCCGCTGAGCTCAGCCGTGGTGCTGATGCCCCCTGCGGTAACGGCGCGCAGCTGCACCGAGAACGAGGCGACTTCCTGGGGATGGAAGGACACCTGCACGTAGCAGGATTCCCCCGGTTCGAGTGCGTGCAGGAAGCAGCTGGTGTTGCCGGTCGAGAAGTTCCAGGAGCCCGGACCCGTCACTTCCAGCCCGTAGACCGGCGCGCTGACGCTGCCGGTGTTGCGCAGTTCGAAAGTCGTTTCGCGATTTTCGCGGTTGGCTTCGACCAGGCCGAAGGCGTAGCTGCCCGGTTCGAGGGTGAGCTGCGGGAGAGGAGGAGGCGAGGGTTCTTCACCCCCTTCGGGCGCGGCGACCGCGGCTGAAGGCAGGACCAACATCGCGACGGCCGCGAGGAAGAGGGTGAGTGCGGAGGCGAATCCCGCCGGACGAGGCTTGCTGCGGAGTGAGAACATGGACGCCTTATCGACCGGAGCACTCGTCTATTCGACGATGCGAAAGAAATTTCATCTAAGGACGTGGGCATGGCGACGATCACAAAAGGTGAGGCCGAGCAGGTCGAACGGGCGAACGGGTCGGGCAAGACCCCGGTCGTCTTCATCCACGGCCTCTGGCTGCTGCCGAGCAGTTGGCAGCGCTGGGCGGAGCACTTCGAGCAGGCCGGCTATGCGCCGCTGACGCCGGGCTGGCCCGGCGACCCCGAGAGCGTCGAGGCGGCGCGCGCCAACCCGCAGGCGCTGGCCGGCGTCGGCGTCGCGACGGTGGCCGACCATTTCGCCGAGGTGATCGGCGGGCTGGAGCGCAAGCCGGCGATCATCGGCCACTCCTTCGGCGGCCTGATCGCCCAGATCCTCGCCGGGCGCGGCCTCTCGCTCGCCTCGGTGGCGGTCGACCCGGCGCCGTTCAAAGGCGTGCTGCCACTCCCCCTCGCCGCGATTCGCACCACCCTGCCGGTGCTCGGCAACCCGCTCAACAAGGGCCGCACGGTCACCCTCAGCTTCGAGCAGTTCCGCTACGGCTGGACCAACGCGATCCCGGAGGAGGAAGCACGCCAGCTGTACGAGACCTACCACGTCGCCGCGCCGGGCAAGCCGATCTTCCAGGCGGCGATGGCCAACCTCAACCCCGGTGCCGAGACCAAGGTGGACACCAAGAACCCCGAGCGCGGGCCGCTGCTGATCTTCACCGGCGAGTCCGACCACGCGGTGCCACCGGCGATGAGCAAGGCCGCCTACAAGCTGCAGAGCCGCAACCCCGGCGTCACCGAGCACGTCGAAATGCCCAATCGCGATCACTCGCTGGTCATCGACAAGGGCTGGCACGAGGTCGCCGCGAAGGCGCTCGATTTCGTCAAGCGCTTCGGAGATTGACCAGCCCAGGGGTGGGTCGATGCCGGATGGACTGACGACGCGGGTTCGAGCCTGGCGGGAGCGGGGGTCGAGTGAGGATTTCCGCGATTACGCGATCCACACATTCCGTCAGGAGGGCGAGGGCCCGTTGCTGCTGCTCCTGCACGGCTTCCCCTCCAGCTCTTACGACTGGGTCCCGCTGCTCGAGCTGCTGGGCGAGCGAAACCTGCTCGCCTTCGACTTCCTCGGCTTCGGCCTCTCCGACAAGCCGCGCGACAGTGACTACAGCCTCTTCTGGCAAGCCGACCTGACCGAGGAGCTGGTGCGCCGCCACGGTGAGGGCCGGCCGGTCTTCGTCCTCGCCCACGACATGGGCACCTCGGTCGCCAACGAGCTGATGGCACGCGACCTCGAGGGGAAGCTGGAGATGGAGCTCGCCGGCATCCTGCTCTTCAACGGCAGCATGGTGCTGGAAGCCGCCAGCCCGACGCCGGCGCAGAAGGCGCTGCGCAGCCGCCTTGGCCCGCTCGTCGCCCTCCTCTCCAGCGAGCGCTTCTTCCGCCACCAGTTCGGCTCGGTCTTCTCCGCCGCCCACCCGCTGAGCGAGGAGGAGGCCGCGGACCAGTGGTCGCTCGTCTGCCACAACGGCGGGCGCGCCCTCGGCCACCGCCTCGTCTCCTATATGGACCAGCGCGAAACGCACGCCGAGCGCTGGCACGGCGCGATCCGCGATTGGCCCGGAACGCTCAGCCTGGCCTGGGGCATGCAGGACCCGGTGGCGACGACCGCGGTGCTGGCGGCGCTACGTGAGTTGCGCCCTGGGGTGGCGGTGAGCGAGCTGGCCGAGCTCGCTCACTACCCCCAGATCGAAGACCCGCGCGCAATCGCGCGGGCCCTCGATTCCGTTTGACTCAGCCCGCTTTGTAGGCGCTGACGAGCGCCGCCGCGCCGCCTTCCATCCCGTGCAGGTTGGGGTGGATCGGGGCGGCCGGGTTATTGGGAATCAGCGGTTCGACCCAACGCACCGAGCTGCTCTTGCAGGCGTCGTGACCGATGCTGGCCGTGTACCAATTGACCAGCGTCGCGCTGTTGCTCGCGGCCTGGGTGGCGATCATCGCGTTCAGTTCCTGCTGCTTGGCGCGCAGGTAGGGCGCGTCTTTGAAGCTGATCGGCATCTGTGGCCAGCAGCCGCTGCCGGTCTCGGGGAAGATCGCCGGGTAGTTGAGGACGAAGATGCGCGCACTCGGCGAGCGGGCGTGGATGCCCTGTAGCACCGCCGCCACCTTCGGCGCCGTGGCCGCGATCCGGGCGGCGATCTGGTCTTTGCCGCCGGAGTCGTATTTGTCGAGGCAGGGCGAGCTGAAGGGGTTGAGCGTGATGCAGCTCTGGGCGATTTCCGAGAAGCCGATGTCGTTGCCGCCGATCGTCAGCGAGACCACTTCGGTGCTTGCCGAGAGCGAGTTGAACTGCGGCGGGTTGGGCCCGTCCGGTTCGACGTTCTGCGGCTTGGTCATGTCGTCGGTCGTCGCGCCGCTGCAGCTGGCGTCTTTGAGCGGGCCGATGCTGGGTGCCGCCAGGTGCGGGTAGTTGTGGTCGGACTTGAGGCAGCCGAGCGGCAGCACCGGGTTGGGGATGAACGGTCCGGCTGCGTAGGAATCGCCGAGCGAGACGTAGCTCGCCGCGCTCGCAGAGGCGGCAAGCCCTGTCAGGGCCACCGCGAACAGCGTCAGCGACGCAAGCAGCGCTCCCAGCAGGCGCCGCGAGGACGCAAAGGTCGAAGCTCCCATTTGTTGCTCTCCTCCCCTGCCCTCGAGTTACGAGCGCTACGTACCCGTTTTTGCCTAACGTTCATCACATGGTCAGCGAAAGCGTTGCCGCGCGCGCCTTTCGCGAGGAGTCGGGACGGGCGGTGGCGACGCTGATCCGGGCGGTCGGCGACTTCGAGCTCGCCGAAGAGGCGGTGCAGGAAGCCTTCGTCGTCGCGCTCGAGCGCTGGCCGCACGAGGGGACGCCGGACAATCCTGGCGCCTGGATCACCCAGGTCGCCCGCAACCGGGCGATCGACAAGATCCGCCGCGAGGGCGTGCTGCGCGACAAGCTCGGTGCCTTGCAGCACCTCGAAGAGCTGCGGGCCGAACCGGAGGCGGCGCCCGGCGAGCAGCTGGGCGAGATCGCGGACGACCGCCTGCGCCTGATCTTCACCTGCTGCCACCCGGCCCTGCCGAGCGAGGCGCGGGTGGCGCTGACCCTGCGCAGCCTCGGCGGCCTCAGCACGGCGGAGATCGCCCGTGCCTTCCTCAGCAGCGAGAGCGCGATGGCCCAGCGCCTGGTCCGCGCCAAGCGCAAGATCGCCAACGACGAAATCCCCTACGAGGTTCCCGTCGCCGAGCAGATGCCCGAGCGCCTCTCCGCCGTGCTGGCGACGCTCTACCTGGTCTTCAACGAGGGCTACCTGGCCAGCGGCGGCGAGGAGCTGGTGCGGACCGAGCTCAGCGGCGAAGCGATCCGGCTCGCTCGCATCCTCGTCGCGATGCTGCCGCGCGAGCCGGAGGCGCGCGGCCTGCTGGCGCTGATGCTGCTCACCGACGCGCGGCGGGCGGCCCGGCTCGACGCGGCCGGTGAGATGGTCCTGCTCGAGGACCAGGACCGCTCGCTCTGGGACGCCGAGAAGATCGAGGAGGGGCTCCAGCTCTCGGGCGAAGCCGCGGCGGCAGGGCCGGCCGGCCCCTACACCGTGCAGGCGCAGATCGCGGCGACGCACGGCGAAGCCGCAAGTGCCGGGGAGACCGACTGGGACCGGATCATCCGCCTCTACGCCTCGCTCGCCGAGCTGAACCCAAGCCCGGTGATCGAGCTCAACCGCGCCGTGGCGGTGGCGATGCGCGACGGCGCTGAGGAAGGACTGGCGTTGATCGAGGCGATCGAGGGTCTCGACGGCTACCACCCTCGACACGCCGCTCGCGCCGACCTGCTGCGCCGACTCGGACGCAACGTGGAGGCGGAAGCGGCCTACAAACGCGCCCTTGAGCTGGCCGGCAACCCGGTGGAGCGCCGCCACATCGAACGCCACCTAGCCCAACTCCAGCGGTGATGTCGCATTTGCCTCCGTATAGCGGGGCAAAGTGCGACATCACGGGATGGGGCAGACTTAGGAGGCCAGATGAGCACGGCCCAAGTTCCAGATCCCACCGAGTCGGTGCGGCACCAGCTGCGGCCGCTCTTCGATCAGATCGTGATCAAGGAGCTCGACTCCGACCGCGTGCGCCGCTCCGGCCTAGTCGTGCCACCGGGGAGTCATGAGCCGCCGCCGCAGCAGGACATCGTGCTGGCGATCGGCCCCGGCCTCGATTGGTGGAGCCACGTCGGAGTCGAGATGCCGGTCCAGCCCGGCGACCACGTCGTCTTCCCAGCCTCGGCCGGCGTCTGGGTCGAGATCGACGAGGAGCGCCTGCTGGTCTGCCGCGTCACCGAGATGCTCGGCGTGCTCGAGTCGGCACCCTCGCTTTAGCGATGGAGCTGCGGCGGCTCGCCTGGGCCGGCCTGGAAATCAAGGTTGTGGGCATGACCGCGGTGATCGACTTCGTCGAGGACTTCGCTCATCTTCACGGCGGCGGAGAGCCACCGGAGGGAGAGATCCCGCCGCCACCGCCGCCCGGCTCTGTCGATGTCGCGCTGCTCACTCACATGCACAGCGACCACGCGGACGTCGCCGCGCTCGAGCGCGCCCTCGGCGCCGACGCCCCGGTCTTGAGGCCCGCGCCGGCCACCGGCTCCGGCGAGGAAGTCGCTTTCGTCGAGGGGACGGAAGCAGCGCTGGCGAGGAGCAGCCTGGCGACGAAGGTCGTCGATCCCTGGGAAACGCGCGAGGTCGGACCATTCGAGGTCACGGCAGTGCCTGCGGTCGATGGCTTCGGCGACCCGCAGGTCTCATGGGTCGTCGCGGCCGAGGGGCGGCGGATACTCCACGCCGGCGACACCCTCTTTCACGGCTGGTGGTGGCAGGTGGCGAGCCGTTGCGGCCCGTTCGACGTCGCCTTCCTCCCCGCCGGTGGCGCGATCGTCGACCTCGCTCCCCGCCAGCCGCCGAGCCCTCTGCCCGCCGGCATGGGCCCGCGGGAAGCCGCGGTGGCGGCCAAGCTGCTCGGCGCCGACCTGGTCGTCCCGATCCACTACGGGCCGCTGCACGAAACGCCGAACTACGTCCAGGCAGACGACCCGGCTGGGTCCCTGGAGGTCGCAGCGCGCGAGCTCGGTGTCAACGCCCGCGCGCTGCGACCGGGAGAGTCGCTCTCGATCTAGCTAGGCCTCGGAGTAGGCGGGCTCGCGCTCGGGCTCGCCGGCCTGCTGTGCCTGTTCGGCCATCGCCTCCGGCGAAGGCATCGGCACTTCGCGCAGGACCGTGAAGGCGATCACGACCGCCGCCGCGACGAGGATGGCGCCGATCAGGTAGGCGAGGTGGTAGCCGGAGTTGAGCGCGGCGAGCTGGCCCGCGCCGTCGGCGAGCTTGTTGTCGGTGCGCTGGGCCGCGAGCGTCGCCAGCACGGCGAGGCCGATCGCGCCACCCACCTGCATGCTGGTGCTGACCACGCCCGAGGCGAGGCCTGAGTCCTCCGGCGTCGCTCCCGACATCGCCAGGGTCATCAGCGATGGGAAGGAGGTGCCGACGCCGAGACCGACCAGCACCAGCGGCGCCAGCAGGTCGGCCACGTAGTCGCCGTGGACCGGCGTGCGGGCGAAGAGCAGCAGGCCGATGCCGACCATGATCACGCCGGGAATCAGCGTCCGCTTCGGGCCGAAGCGCATGATCAGCTTTTCCGAGAAGCCGAGCGAGAGCGTCCCCATCACGATCGTCGTCGGCAGGAAGGCGAGGCCGACCTGGAGCGCGTCGTAGCCGAGGATCCGCTGCAGGTAAAGGGCGCCGAGGAAGAACATCCCGAACATGCCGGCGACGAGAAAGGCCTGGATCAGGTTGGCGCCGACCACGTTGCGCGAGTGGAAGAGGCGCAGCGGCATCAGCGGGTTCTCGATCGTCGCCTGGCGGTGGATGAAGGCAGCGCCGAGGACGAAGGAGACGGCGAAGAGGCCCAGGGTCTGGGCGGAGCCCCAGCCGTGTTCGCTGACGCCGAGGATCGCGTAGACGCCGACCATCAGCGAGGTCGTGATCAGGGCCGCACCGGGGATGTCGGCGCCGGCCTTGAAGCCGAGGCCGGACTTGTTCTCGACCAGGCGCGTCGCGCCGTAGGCGGTGGCGATGCCGATCGGCAGGTTGATCACGAAGATCCAGTGCCAGCTGATCGCCTGGGTGAGGATGCCGCCGAGCAGGAGGCCGATCGAGCCGCCCGCCGAGGCGACGAAGCCGTAGACGCCGATCGCTTTCGCCTGCTCGCGAGGCTCGGGGAACATCGTCACGATCATTCCCAGGATCACCGCCGAGGCGAGCGCCCCGCCGACGCCGGCGAAGAAGCGGCCGGCGATCAGCATCGCCTGGTCCTCCGCGACGGCGCAGAGCAGCGAAGCGGCGACGAAGACCGCGAGGCCGATCAGGAACATGCGCCGCTGGCCGAGCAGGTCGCCGAGCCGCCCAGCGAGCAGGAGCAGGCCGCCGAAGGGGATCAGGTAGGCGTTGACGACCCAGGCCAGGCCGCTCTGGGAGAAGCCGAGGCTGTCCTGGATCGTCGGCAGGGCGACGTTCACGATCGTCACATCGAGGACGATCATCAGCATCCCCGCGCAGAGGACGTAGAGGGCGAGCCAGCGATTGTCGTGCGTGTGCGTCTCAGTCATTGGCGGCCACCTTAGCAGAAGGTTCAAAAAAACAACTACTCACTTGCTTATCCGTATTAACTAGTTGTAGACTGGTCGCATGGCCAAGAAGCGCTCATACGGAGAGGCGTGTCGTTTCGCCTACGCCCTCGACGTCGTCGGCGAGCGCTGGGCCCTCCTGGTCGTGCGCGAACTGCTGCTTGGCCCGAAGCGCTTCACCGACCTGCGCACCGGCCTGCCCCACGCCAGCTCGAACATCCTCTCCGAGCGGCTGCGCGACCTCGAGCAGAACGGCGTAATACAGCGTCGCAAACTTCCGCCGCCCGCGGCCTCGACCGTCTATGAGCTGACCGAGTGGGGCCGCGAGCTGGAGCCGGTCGTGACCAAGCTCGGCGCCTGGGGCGCCCGCTCGCCCCTCCCACCCGACTCGGAGGAGATCGGCCCCGACTCGATCGTCCTCGCCCTGCGCTCGCTCTTCGATCCCGAGGCAGCGGGCGGGATCGAGGGCACCTACGAGCTCCGCCTCGGCGAGGAGCGCTTCCGCATCAAGATCGCCGACGGCGATGTCGAGCTTCGCCGCGGCGCCGCCGAGGATCCGGCCGCAAGGATCGCCTTTGCCGACGCCCCCAGCTTCGCCGCCGTCCTCGCGGGCCAGCTTCCCCTCGACGAGGCGGTCGCCTCGGGCGCCGCGCAGGTCGAGGGCTCCAAGCAGACGGCCAAGCGCTTCCTCCGCCTCTTCCCGATGCCCGAGCCGTGCAAGTGCGCCGGCGCCGAGCCGGCGCTGCAGACCGCCTAGGTCCTCACTCGAGCCACTCGTCTCT
>DASZQM010000121.1:0-10837 GCA_035549645.1 Solirubrobacterales bacterium
CGGAGGGCTGCCGAAGGGTCCGAACTGGTATCCTTATGTCAACTCGCGTTTCCGCCCCGACCCTGGGTGGCCAATGCCCAGTCGGTCGGGGTTTTCTATGAGATCGGGAAGGAACTAATTGCCTGAGAAGTCAAACCCTGCTGCGAACAAAAAAACCGGCTCTGCCTCCTATGGGGCGGAGGACATCACAGTCCTCGAGGGCCTGGAAGCCGTTCGCAAGCGCCCCGGCATGTACATCGGCTCGACCGGGCCGCGCGGCTTGCACCACTTGGTCTACGAGGTCGTCGACAACTCGGTCGACGAGGCCCTCGCCGGCTACTGCGACCACGTTCAGGTGATCCTGCACCCCGACAACAGCTGCACCGTCATCGACAACGGCCGCGGCATCCCCGTCGGCGAACTGAAGAAAGAGAAGAAGCCCGCGGCCGAGGTCGTGCTGACGACCCTCCACGCCGGCGGCAAGTTCGGGGACGGCGGCGGCTACAAGGTCTCCGGCGGCCTCCACGGCGTCGGCATCTCCGTCGTCAACGCGCTCTCCGAACGGCTGCATCTCGAAATCAGCACCGACGGCTCGATCTGGACCCAGGACTACGAGCGCGGCAAGCCGCTGGGGGCACTGGCCAACGGCACGGCCACCAAGGAGACCGGGACCTCGATCACCTTCCTGCCCGACGAAGAGATCTTCGACGAGACCCAGTTCGACTACTCGGTCCTGGCCGAGCGCCTGCGCGAGACGGCCTTCCTCACCCGCGGGCTGAAGATCGAGCTGACCGACGAGCGGGGCGCCGGCCAGAAAGACACCTTCTATTACGAGGGCGGGATCGTCGACTTCGTCGCTCACCTGAATGAGAACAAGGACGCCCTGCACCGCAAGACCGTCTACTTCGAGGGCGAGACCGAGGACGGCCAGGTCGAGGTTGCGATGCAGTGGAACTCCTCCTATCAGGAGTCGGTCTTCAGCTTCGCCAACAACATCAACACCCACGAGGGCGGCTCGCACCTCTCCGGCTTCCGCTCGGCCCTGACCCGCACGATCAACGCCTATGCCCGCAGCAAAGCCCTGCTCAAAGAGAAAGACGAGAATCTCACCGGCGACGACGTTCGCGAGGGCCTGACCGCGGTGATCTCGGTCAAGCTCGGCGATCCCCAGTTCGAGGGCCAGACCAAGACCAAGCTCGGCAACCCGCCGGTCGAGGGCCTGGTCAAGGAGACGGTGAACCGCAAGCTCGGCGAGTTCTTCGAGGAGAACCCGGGCGAGGCGAAACGCATCGTCGGCAAGGCCGTCGACGCGGCCCGGGCGCGGCAGGCGGCGCGCAAGGCGCGCGATCTCACCCGGCGCAAGTCGGCGCTCGAGAACTCGACCCTGCCGGGCAAGCTCGCCGACTGCACGGTGCGCGACCCGGCGCTGGCCGAGCTCTTCATCGTCGAGGGTGATTCCGCCGGCGGCTCCGCCAAGCAGGGTCGCGACCGCAATACGCAGGCGGTGCTGCCGCTGCGCGGCAAGATCATCAACGTCGAGAAGGCGCGGATCGACAAGGTCCTCTCCAACCAGGAGATCCAGGCGCTGATCACCGCTGTCGGCACCGGCATCCGCGAGGAGTTCGACGTCAAAGAGGCGCGCTACCACAAGGTCGTGCTGATGACCGACGCCGACGTCGACGGTGCTCACATCCGCACCCTCGTGCTGACCTTCCTCTACCGCGAGATGCCGGAGCTGATCGAGGCCGGCTACGTCTACATCGCCAAGCCGCCGCTCTACAGGCTGAAAAGCGGCAAAAAGGAGACCTACGTCGAGAAGGAGTCCGAGCTCGAGGAGCTCTTGCTGCGCGACAAGCTCGAGCAGATCTCGGTGGTCGACGGGGGCGGCACGGAGCACAAGCTGACGGCGACTCGCTGGCAGCGCTTCAACCGCAAGCTGAAGGAGCACGAGGGCTGGGCGGACTCGCTGCAGGCCGATTTCGGCCACGAGCTGGTCCGCTTCCTCGGCGAGTCGCAGATCCTCGACGCGGGAGTCACCTCACTCGACGACGCGAGGAAGCTCGTCGGCGGCGAGGACGACGAGTCGCAGCCCTTCGAGACCGAGATCTCCTCGGAATCGGGCGAGGGAATCCTGATCCGTGCGGTGCACCGCCGCGACGGGCTGGCGCGCAACTTCGAGCTTGCCGGCGATCTCTTCGAGTCGCACGACTTCCGTCGCCTCAGTCAATCCCACGCCGAGTTGCTCGAGCAGGTCGGTTCACCCTCGTTCACCGTCAGTCTGGGGGAGAAAACCCGCGAGGCGGAGTCCTTCGAGGAGCTGCGCCGCATGGTGCTCGACCTGGCCCGCGACGGCGTCAAAATGCAGCGCTTCAAGGGCCTCGGCGAGATGAACGCCGAACAGCTGCGCGAGACGACGATGGACCCCTCGACCCGCACGCTGGAGCGCGTGCGGATCGACGATGCCGCGATGGCGGAGAAGATCTTCACCGACCTGATGGGGGACAGGGTCGAGCCACGCAAGGCCTTCATCGAGAAACACGCCAAGGAGGTCAGGTTCCTTGATGTCTGATCGGGTCCAGCGTAAGGAGGTGACGCGCTAGTGGAGGGTGCCGACGTCCTCGGAGGAGGGCGGATAGAGGAGCGCGAGCTGACCAACGAGATGCGCTCGTCGTATCTCGACTACGCGATGAGCGTGATCGTGGGCCGAGCCCTTCCCGACGTGCGTGACGGGCTGAAGCCGGTGCACCGGCGCGTGCTCTACGCGATGTACGACCTCGGCCTGCAGCCCAACCGGTCGTACCGCAAGTCGGCCTTCATCGTCGGCGAGGTGATGGGCAAGTACCACCCGCACGGCGACAGCGCGATCTACGACACGCTGGCGCGCATGGCGCAGGATTTCTCCCTGCGCTACCCGCTCGTCGACGGCCAGGGCAACTTCGGCTCGATCGACGACGACCCCCCTGCCGCGATGCGGTACACCGAGGCACGCCTGGATCGCCTCTCTACCGAGCTGCTGCGCGACATCGACGCCGACACGGTCGAGTGGGGCCCCAACTACGACGAGGAAGAGCGCGAACCGCTGGTTCTGCCGGCGCGTTTCCCCAGCCTCCTCGTCAACGGCTCTTCCGGGATCGCGGTCGGCATGGCGACCAACATCCCGCCGCACAACCTGAGCGAGTCGATCGGCGCGGTCAAGGCCTACATCGCCAACCCGGGGATCGACCTGGCGGGGCTGATGGAGCACATCAAGGGCCCCGACTTCCCCGGTGGCGGAATCATGAGCGCCGAAGGAATCCGCGACGCCTACGCCTCGGGCCGGGCGACGGTGAGGATCCGCGCCCGCGCCCACGTCGAGCCGCTCAAGGGCGGTCGCGACGCGATCATCGTCACCGAGCTTCCCTTCATGGTCAAGAAGGGTGGCGACGGCGGCCTGATCACCAAGATCGCCGACCTCGTCCGCGACAAGAAGATCACCGGCATCTCCGATCTGCGCGACGAGTCCGATCGCTCGGGCATGCGGCTGGTGATCGAGACCAAGCGCGGTGGCGATCCACCCGAGGTGGTGCTCAACCAGCTCTACAAGCGCACGCCGATGCAGAGCACCTTCGGCGTCAACATGGTTGCCCTGGTCGACGGGGTGCCGCGCACGCTCAGCCTCAAGGAGCTGATCGAGCACTACGTCAGCCACCAGCGCGAGGTGGTCATCCGCCGCACGCAGCACGAGCTGCGCCGCGCCGAGGCCCGCGCCCACATCCTCGAGGGGCTGCTGATCGCCCTCGACAACCTCGACGCGGTGATCGAGCTGATCCGCGGCTCGGCCGACACCGAAGCGGCGAAGGCCGGCCTGATCGAGCGCTTCGAGCTCTCCGCCGAGCAGGCCCAGGCGATTCTCGACATGCGCCTCGCTCGCCTCACCGCGCTCGAGTCCGACAAGCTGCGCGAAGAGCACGAGGAACTCTCCAGGCGGATCGCGGAGCTGCGCGAGATCCTCGGCGACCCGGCCCGCATCGACGCCGTGATCGTCGAAGAGCTCGACGAGATCGACCAGCGCTACGGCGACGAGCGCCGCACCGAAGTAACCCACTTCGAGGGCGACATGAACATCGAGGACATGATCGCCGACCAGCAGATGGTGATCTCGATCACCCACTCCGGCTACGCCAAGCGCCTGCCGCTAGCCACCTATCGCCAGCAGAACCGCGGCGGTCGGGGAGTGATGGGCATGGACCTCAAGGAGGACGACTACATCGAGCATCTCCACATCTGCTCGACCCACGACTTCCTGCTCTTCTTCACCAACCGCGGCAAGGTCTACCGGCTCAAGGTCTACGAGCTGCCCGAGGGGGCGCGGACGGCGAAAGGGCGAGCCCTCGTCAACGTGCTGCCGCTACGCGACGGCGAGAAGGTGACCGCGGTGATCCCGACCCGCGACTTCAGCGAGAACAAGTACCTCGTCTTCGCCACCGCGCAGGGCCTGGTCAAGAAGACCGAGTTCAAGGCCTACAACACGCCGATCCGCGCCGACGGGATCATCGCGATCAAGATCCGCGACAGCGATGAGCTGGTGCAGGTGCGACTGACCTCCGGCGACGACGACATCCTGCTCGTCTCCAAGTCCGGCCACGCGGCTCGTTTCTCCGAGGACGCGGTGCGGCCGATGGGACGCGACACCAGCGGCGTCAAAGGGATGAACGTCTCCGCCAAGGTCGACGGCGTGCCCAACCGGGTGCTGGCAATGGACATCGCCCGTGACGACTCCGAGCTCTTCGTCGTCACCGAGAACGGCTACGGCAAGCGCACCTCGGTCTCCGAGTACCCGGTCAAGGGACGCGGGACCAAGGGTGTGCTGACCGCCAAGCTGACCGCGAAGAAGGGCGGCCTCGCCGGCGCCCTGATCGTTCGCGAGCACCAGGACCTCCTCTTCATCTCCCAGAACGGCATGGTCCAGCGCACCCAGGCCGGCGGCATCTCCCAGATGGGACGGCCGACGCAGGGGGTCAAAGTGATGAACATGAAGGACGACGACTGCGTCTCGGCGGTGGCCCTTGTGGTCGACGACGACTCGGGGTCGGACCAGGACAGCGGGCAAGAGGAGTTGTCCGAGGAGTAGAAGGGCGGGTGGGGAGACTTCTGCGACTCCGGCACTTAGGGGTCAATGACGCCGCCTCGACGCCAGGCCCCCGACGCCGCTGCCGGCGAAGCGGTTATCGAAGAATTTCTGCGCACCGCTCTTTGGCTCTTCGATATTTCGACGTCGTTGTTGGAGGAGATGCCTGACGGCACTTTTCCCGGCGAGGACTCGGGTGCTGTATTGATCGAGATGCTGGCTGGCAGCTGTCGGCCGGCGATCGAGTCGGCGGGGGAGGTCGGCTGCCAGGCGATCATGGGATTGGCGGCGGCGATCAGAGAGAGGGTCCGCGACGATCTGGCTCTGGCGGCAAAGATGGCGGCCGCGAGAGAGGTGCTACTTTGATGTACATGAGCGAGACGGTGGGCGTGGCCGAGCTTCGGCAGAACCTGAGTGTCTACCTGCGCCGGGTGAGCAAGGGCGAGCGGCTTGTGGTGACCGACCGGAATCGGCCGGTGGCCGAGCTGGGACCGGCGCCGAGCACCGGCGCCGAGCTCGATCGGTTGATCGCCGAGGGCAAGGTGTCTCCGCCGCGCAGATCCTCCCTTCCCGAGCCCGTGGAGATAGACGGCGACCCCGACTCGTTGAGTCGAGCGCTTGAAGAAGTTCGTGGCTATCGCTGACGATGCCTGTCTACTACGCGGACGCTTCCGCCCTGGTCAAGCTCGTTCGCCAGGAGGCCGAGTCCGACGCGCTGCGCGCCTATATTGGCGACGCGGACTTGGTCAGCTCCGAGCTCGCGCTGACTGAGATTCCCCGGGCCATCCATCGAATAGCGGCGCGCGATCGAAGACACCTGACTCGCTTGCTGGAGCAGGCCGAGGAAGTAATCGACAGGCTTGCGCTGCGTCCCTTGGACAGTCACCTGCTGGCTACTGCGGGTGCCCTGGCGGAGCCGGCGCTGCGGGCACTCGACGCCATCCACGTCGCCACCGCGATCGATCTCCACCCGATCGAGTCGTTTGTGACCTACGACGAGCGCCAGGCGGCGGCCGCACGACTCGCCGGCGTTCGCACCGTAGCCCCTGGCCTCTGATCGACCACGCCCTACGCCGCGGCAGGAAGGTACTGCTGCCAAGCCGGCGGAATCGAGGGACTCGCGACTTGGATGAAGACGGTGGGGCCCGGCGCCTTCGGCTTGTTCTTGGGGTGCATGTGGATCTCGCGCGGCAGGCGGTTGCCCTTGCGGCGGTTGCAGGAGGCGCAGGCGGCGACGATGTTCTCCCAGACGGATTTGCCGCCGCGGCTGCGGGGGATGACGTGGTCGACGGTGAGGCCGGATTTGCGTGAGCCGCAGTACTGGCAGGTCCAGGAGTCGCGGGCGAGGACGGCGCGGCGGGTGATCTTGCGGCGGTGGGCTTCGCGCGGAATCCGCACGTAGTTGGTGAGGCGGATCACGTCCGGGCGCTGCATCGTCATGTGCTCGGAGTGGATCGCGCCCTCGCGGCGCTCCAGCAGCTCGGCCTTTTCCTTCAGCAGCAGCACAGCGGCGCGTCTCAACGTGCATACGTTGATCGGCTCATACGTGGCGTTGAGTACCAGCACACGTGCCATGTCGCCCGCGAATTCTACGCAGGCGCCCTACCGCGTCGGGTATGAACCAAGAATTCGGACCGATTCGGCCTTGCCACGGAGGGCCTCCACCGCCGCGGCCACGGGGGTGTCGACGAGCGCTCCCTCGAGATCGCAGAAGAACATGTAGCGGCCCAGTTCGCTGCGCAGGGGCCGCGACTCGATGCGGCTGAGGTTGACGGCGCGGCTGGAGAACTCTTGCAGCGCCTCGACCAGGGCCCCCGGGTGATCTTCGCCGAGCTCGGAGAAGACGAGCGAGGTCTTCCAGGCTTCACCTGCTTCCGGCTCGGTGCCGCTGGGCGCGATCCAGACGAAGCGGGTGACGTTGTTGGCCTCGTCCTCGATCCCCTCGCGCAGCACCTTGCAGCCGTAGAGCTCCGCCGCGGCCGCCGCGCCGATCGCCGCCCAGGGTTGCGGAGACTCGCTCACGGCCTTCACCGCCTCGGCCGTGCTGGGAGAGCTCTGCTGCTCCGCCGCGCCGAGGCTCTCGCGCAGGAAGCGAGCGCACTGCGCCAGTGGCTGGGGATGGGAGAGCACTCGCTCGATCTGCCCGAGCTCGATCTCCTCGCGCGCGATCAGCATCGGCCGCACGGCGAAGTCGTGCTCGCCGACGATCGTCACCTCCGGGGCGTCGAGGGCGAGTGTGTCGAGGCTGGTTCGCACCGAGCCCTCGATCGAGTTCTCGAAGGGCACCAGCGCCCGCTCCGCCTCACCCCGTTCGACCGCGAGGATCGCCTCGCGGATCGTCGCCGTGCGCAGCGGCTCGCAATCCTCATCCGCCGGCAGCGCCTCCCGCAGGGCGTCCTCGGTGAAAGTCCCGGCAGGTCCCAGATAGGCGATCCGCACGGCCGTGCTCCTGCTCCCGCGCGCCTATTCGAAGGCGACGCTGTAGCTGGCTTCGTTGTTTTCGGAGACCTTCTCGCCCGGCACGGTGGCGACTTCGACTTCCAGCGTCACTTCGCCGCTCGGCGCGGGCGTCAGCGGGATCGAGACGGTCGATTCTTCGCCGGCGCCGATGCTGTCGATCGTGCCCGAGAGGGAGGTGCCGCCGCTGACGCTGACCGAGACGTCGATCCCGTTCTCGGTCGATTCGCCCTGGTTTTGGACCGTCACTTCGACTTCCGGCGTCCCTTCGCTGGAGACCGAGGTGGTCACTTCCGGTGAGAGTTCGGTGCCGTTGACGCTGGTCCCGACCAGGCCCAGGCCGTGCAGGCCGGAGGCGGTGCCGCTGCTGGAGCCGCTGACCGAGCCCAGCGCCGAGCTGACTTCGGATTCGTCAAGCCACTTCGTTTCGTCGGGCAGGAAGACGCTTTTCGGCACGTCGGAATCGTTGATCCCGTTGGATTCGAGCACGCCGTTGATCTCCGGCCGCACGACTGCCGCGTAGAGCGAGTCGGCGGCGAGCAGCTTGCGCATCTGCATGGCGATGCTTTTCATCGCCTGCTCGGAGCCGACGTCGCCGAGCGCCGTGCTCATCTTGTCGGCGATTTCGTTCATCGCGCTGGCGCGCAGCTCGTAGGTCAGTTCGAGCGCGTTCTGTGCGTGGCCCATGTCGCCCGGGGCGTCGAGCCCGTCGACCCGGCTGGCGTAGCTGTCCATCGCGCTGCGGTCGGTGTTGACCTGGTTGATGAATTCGGTCACCGAAAGTCCGCCGGGGTCTTCGAGCTTTTCGAAGAAGCTCTTGCTCGTCTGGTCGGTCTCTTCGACGATCTGGGTGACGTTGCGGGCGTAGTCGCTGAGCGCGCGGTTCTTGCGTGCGTCGAGGCAGCCCTTCACCCCGAGCACGATCACGATCAGCAGCAGCAGGCCGCCGCCGAGCGCAAGTCCGCGCCGCAGCAGAATCTGTTGGCGTTCGGGCCGGCGGCGCGGCCGCGCGCGGCGCCCCGCCCTGGATGCGGAAAAATCCTCCAAGAAGCAGGGAGTATGTCGCAGGAGGAAGCGGATTCGCGGCGAAGCCGCATAGTGCATGGTCGGTTCGCTCGTACTCAACCGCTTCCTGATCGAGCGCCGCATCGGCAGCGGCGGCTTCGGCACCGTCTATGAGGCCTGGGACGGGCGCCTCGAGCGCTCGGTGGCGGTGAAGGCGATCGAGTCGGCTTCGGGCCCTGGCTCGGACCGCGTGCTGCGCGAGGCCCAGGCCGCGGCACGGCTCAACCACCCCGGCATCGTCACGCTCTATGAGATGGGCGAGGAGGACGGCAACGCCCTGCTCGTCACCGAGCTGGTCGACGGCGCCACGCTGGCTCAGCGCAACCGCGACGGCACGCTCAGCGACCGCGAGGTCGGCGAGATCGGTGCCGATCTCTGCGAGGCGCTGGACCATGCCCACGACCGGGCCGTCGTCCACCGCGACATCAAGCCGCAGAACGTGCTCGTCACCGACGAGGGGGAGCCCTGCGCCAAGCTGATGGACTTCGGCGTCGCCCGCCTCACCGATGCGGCGGCCCTGACCGCGCCCGGCGACGTCGTCGGCACCCTCGCCTACATGGCGCCCGAGCAGGCCGCAGGCCGCAGCGTCGGCCCCGCCGCCGACGTCTACTCGCTGGCGCTGATGCTGTATGAGAGCTGGAGTGGCGAGCACCCGACCCGGCGCGCGACCCCGGCGGCAACCGCGCGCGCTATCGGCGGCCGGCTGCGGCCGCTGCGCCGGCTGCGGCCCGACCTGCCACGGGAGCTCTGCGACACGGTCGACGCCTGCCTGCAACCACGACCCGACCGGCGACCCTCGCTGGAGGAGCTGGGCGGAGAGATCGAGGGCGCTCTGGACAGTCTCGCCGAGCACCCTCCGCGGCTGGAGCGCTCGCTGCCGCTGCGCTACGGCGCTGTTGCTCTCGCCGCCGCCCTGGGGGCATGGCTCGCCGTCGGTCACGGCGTCCTGCTCCCGTAGGATTTCCCTTCCGTGCGGGCGGCTGACGCGTCCGCGAAAGGAGTCAAGCGATCAGCGTTCTACGTAACCTCGAGAGTCGCATCGAAGGCCTGGTCGAGGGCGTCTTCAGCCGTGCCTTCAGCTCCGAGGTGCAGCCGGTGGAGCTGGCCCGCAAGCTGGCCAAGGAGATGGACGCCCACAAGACCGCCGGCGTCGCCCGCGTCTACGTGCCCAACGAGTACACGGTCTTCCTCTCCAGCCGCGACCGGGTCAAGCTCGAAGGCTACGAGCGCTCGCTGGAGCAGGAGCTCTCCGGCTACCTGCTCGAGCACGCGCGGCGGCGCAGCTACGACCTGCTGACCCGGCCCGCGGTCGAGTTCAAGACCGACGAGCGGCTGCGCCTCGGCGAGTTCGGGATTCAGACTCGGCTGGTCAAGCCACCGGCGCGCGAGGGCGAGGCGCCGAGCCAGGGGGAGGAGGGTCACACGATGGTCTACTCGGCGGTCAAAGAGCGCCCCGCCGAGCCCGAGCCGGCGGGCCGTGACGAAGCCGCTGTGGCGACTCGCGCGGTCGTCGCCCTCGACGACCGCCGCTACGTGCTCGAGGGGCCGCGGGCGACGATCGGGCGTTCGAAGGAAGCCGAGTGCGTGCTCAGCGACCCCAACGTCTCGCGTCGCCACGCCGAGCTGCGCCGCGCCCCGAACGGCGACTGGACGATCGCCGACCTCGGCTCCACCAACGGGATCAAGGTGAACGGGCGGCGGGTCTCCTCCTCGCGACTCGGTCCCGGCGATCAGGTGACCCTGGGCACGACGACCTTCCTCTTCGACGTCGAGCAATAAGCGCCCCGCGCCCGTGGACTACGAGCCCATCTCCGTCGCCCTCAAGTTCGGCTTCCTCGCCGTTCTCTACCTCTTCCTGCTCTGGATCTCCCGCAGCGCGCTCAAGGACCTGCGCCGCAGCACCGCGCCGGCACCGGATGCGACCGGCTTCCACCAGGTCCCGGCCGGGCTGGCCCCGCAGGCGAGCGCGAGCGACGCCTGGCTGGTCGTCGAGCGCGGCGGCGGGCTCGAAGCGGGGGAGCGCTTCGACCTGATCGGCGGCCTCTCGATCGGCCGCTCGGCCGAAGCCGACGTGCGCATCGACGACCGCTACGCCTCCGGCGTGCACGCCAGGATCTTCAGCCGCGATGGACACACCTACCTCGAGGACATGAACTCGACCAACGGCACGCTGCTCAACGACGCGACCCTGAACGGGGAGGCCGAGCTGATCGACGGCGACGTCGTGCG
>DASZQM010000122.1:0-13346 GCA_035549645.1 Solirubrobacterales bacterium
CCCTTCCGAAACGCACGGCTGACGCCGCGCTGAGTGTTTCGGAAGGGGGCACCGACGCCCCTCCGGCGCGCCCAAAGCTTCAGAAGCGCTACGCGGGCGTGGTGAGCTCTCGGAGGCGATCGCGCACACGCCTGCGCTTGCTCAAAAGCTCCGCTTCCAAGGCGCTGATCTCGTCGCGGCGGCGGCGGACGAGGTCGAGCTGGCGGCCGATGTGGCCGAGTGACTCGTCGAGGATCTGGCGGCGGCGGACGGGGTCCTCGACGCCGGTCTCCCACTCGCGGCGCAGGGCGGCGCGGGCGTCCTCGGCCTCGACCAGGGCCTTCAGCTCCTCGAGTGAGAGGCCGAGCAGGTCCTTGAGGCGCAGCAGGTCGGCGAGGCGCTCGACGTCCGCCTCGGCGTAGGTGCGGTGGGCGCCTCGCTCGCGGGCGGCGGAGGCGGGGAGGAGGCCGATCTCCTCGTAGTAGCGGATCGTCCGCGGCGTCGTGCCGGCCAGCTTGGCGACGTCGCCGATCCTCAGCTCACCCTTGGCGAGTCGGTCCTCCAAGTCGCTTCGCGTCATGGCGTCGCCTCGATCTCCTCACGCAAGGCCTCCTCGACGCACTCGGCAGCTCCCGCTCTCACCGGTGCAACGTTTTTCGTTTCCATGGGCACCGAAAAACGTTGCACCGCGGTGGGGGCGCTGTCGTGGCGAGGGCGCAGCAGCGAGACGCCGGCGCCCACCACCGAGGTCGCGGCCAGCACCCAGAGCGCCGTGTGCATGTTGTGGATGAAGGGGTCGAGCTGGGCGCTGCTGAGGCCCGAGGCGAGGCCGGAGAAGATCGCGAAGAGGACTTCCTTCGGGATCGCGTTGGTGACGATCGCCAGCACGAAGGCGATCGAGATCACGGCGCCGGTGTTCTGCAGCATCGTGCGGGCGCCGGCGGCGATCCCGCGCCGCTCGGTCGGCACCGTGCCCATCATCGCCGCCGTGTTGGGCGAGTTGAACATGCCCGAGCCGATCCCGACCAGGGCCAGCCAGAGCATCCCCTGCCAGTAGGGCGAGTCGGCCTGCAGGGTCGTCATCAGGGCAAGGCCCGCGGCCGTCACCAGCATTCCCAGTGCGGCGAGGGTGCGCGAGCCGTGGCGGTCGGCCCAGATCCCGGCCAGGGGGGAGGAGACCAGCATCCCGATCGCCATCGGCGCCAGCTTGATCCCGGCCGTGATCGGGTCGTCCCCCTGTGCCCCCTGGTAATAGAAGACGAAGATGAACATCAGGGCGAAGCGCGAGAGCCCGTTGATGAAGGCTGCGGCCGTGGCGGCGGCGAAGAGGCGGTTGCGGAAGATGTCGAGGTCGAGCATCGGCGCCGAGCCGCGGTGCTCGATCAGCACGAAGAGCGGCAGCAGGACCGCGGCGGCGGCGAGGCTGGCGAGCACCAGCGTGTCGTCCCAGCCGGAGATGCCGCCGCGCGAGATGCCGTAAACGAGCCCGGTCAGGCCGAGCACGAAGGTGAGCGTGCCGGCGACGTCGAGCCCGCGCTGGCTGTCGCGGCGGGCGAGCTCACGCAAGGTGAGCGCACTCCAGGCGGCACCGGCCGCCGCCAGCGGCACGTTGAACCAGAAGACCCAGTGCCAGGAGATGGCGACCAGGGCGCCGCCGAGCACCGGCCCGAGGACGAGCCCGATCGCCGCCACCATCGTGTTGGTCCCCATCGCCAGGCCGAGCTGCTCGCGCGGGAAGGCGTCGGTGACCAGGGCGGGGCCATTGGCGAAGATGAAGGCGCCGCCGATCCCCTGCACGATCCGCCAGAGGATCAGCTGCGTGCCGTCGGCGGCGAAGCCGGCGCCGAGCGAGGCGAGGCCGAAGACGACGAAGGCGCCGACGAAGGCGCTCTTGCGGCCGAAGAGGTCGGAGAGGCGACCCGCCGTGAGGACGAGCACGGTCGAGGAGATCATGTAGGCGAGGATCACCCAGACCAGTTCGAGCAGGCTCGTCCCGAGCGCCCGCTCGAGATCGGGCAGGGCGATGATCAGCGTCCCCGAGTTGGTCGCCACCAGCAGCATGCCGAGGCTGGTGCAGGAGAGCGCCCACCACTTGTAGTGCTCGTGATCGGCGTCTACCCCGGGACGAAATCTCTTTCTTACGTTCACGTCAAATAGCTTAGCGCGTGGGCCAAGCCGCCCCCCGCCGCACCATGCGATGTCGCACTTCTTTCCGCATAGCGGAAGAAAGTGCGACATCTGGGGCTAGGATGGGCGCGTGGAGCGGACTTGGAGCGTCTATCTGGCGGGGGAGATTCATTCGGACTGGCGGGAGCGGATCGAGGCCGGAGCGCGGGAGGTCGGGCTGCCGGTCGAGTTCTCGGCGCCGGTGACTGACCACGCTGCCTCCGACGACGCGGGCATCGGCACGCTGGGTGATGAGGGCACGCCGTTCTGGCGCGACCACATGGGCGCCGGGGTCAACGCGATCCGCACCCAGACGCTGATCCGGGACGCCGACGTGGTCGTCGTCCGCTTCGGCGACAAATACCGCCAGTGGAACGCGGCCTTCGACGCCGGCTTCGCCGCTGCCCTGGGCAAGCCCGTCGTCACCCTCCACGACACCGAGCTCGACCACGCGCTGAAGGAGGTCGACCGCGCCGCCCAGGCGACGGCGCGCACGGCCGAGCAGGTGGTCGACGTGCTGCGCTACGTGATCAGGGGCGAGCTGCCCGGCTGAGGCCAAGAGACCTTCCGCCGAACGGCATGCGAACATACGTTCGTATGCGGTGGGACGAACAACGAGTCGAGAACGACCTGCGCCTGCCCGGGGTGGGGGATGGGACGATGGTCCGCACCTTCGACGCGCCGGAGGCGATGGGCGTCAACTTCCACGAGGTCCGCGCCCAGTCGGCGCTCAACCACGTCCCCGGCGGCCGCTTCGGCTTCAACTGGACGATCAACCCCTATCGAGGATGCACGCATGCATGCATTTTCTGCTTCGCCAGGCGTACTCACACCTATCTCGACCTCAACGCGGGGCGGGACTTCGAGCGCGAGATCGTGGTCAAGGTCAATACTCCGGAGCTCGTGCGGCGGGAGCTGGGGCGCGAGAGCTGGAAACGGGAGCTGGTGGCGCTGGGGACGAACACCGATCCCTACCAGTGGGTGGAGAGCCGCTACCGGATGATGCCGCCGATCTTGGAGGCGCTCGAGCGGGCCGAGACGCCGGTCTCGGTGCTGACCAAGTCGCCGCTGGTGATGCGCGACATCGAGATCTTCGAGCGGATGGCGAAGAAGCTGCCGATCTCGGTCAACCTCTCGGTGCCGACCCTGGATGAGGAGGCCTGGCGGGCGACGGAGCCGCACACGCCGAGCCCCTTAGCCCGGCTCGACGCGGTCGCCGAGCTGCGCCGCAGGGGCATCGAGTCCGGCGTGCTGGTGGCGCCGCTGATGCCCGGGATCAACGACTCTCCCGAGCAGGTGGCGCCGATCGTCGAGCGCGCCAAAGCGGCCGGCGCCAGCTTTCTCGGCGGGGTCGCCCTGCACCTGCGCGACGAGGTCAAGGACGTCTTCTTCGCCTGGCTCGAGGCCAAACGCCCCGACCTGCTCCCGCGCTACAGGCAGCTCTACCGCGGCCGCGCCTACATGCCACCTTCGGACCGCGCCAAGCTGACCCGCCGCGTCCGCGGCTGGGGCCGCAGCAACCGCCGGAGCCGCGGCCACGAAGAGGAGCGCCCAGTCCGCCTGAAAGGCGAGGTCGACCCGCCGCAGCCGCGTCTTTTTTGACGGTCCTGTTGGCTGCTCGTTGTCGTTAGCGCGCCACGTGTGCGGTCCTCTCTGGGAGGGTCTCGTCGATGCTCCTGGCAAGCATTGGAATCGCGACCAACGCGTTTGAACTGCTCGCGGCGACAATCGGCTCTGGGCTTGTCGTTGGGAGTTTCGTCGCCGGCCTGCTGGCGATAGCTCTGAGCTGCGCGCGCAGCCGAGCCGAGAGGTGGGTGCTCAACGGCGGGTATTTCGGAGGCTTGCTGGCATTGCTCGGATTGATGGTTGATATCGTGGAGAAACGTTTTGTCTGACGAAATGAAAAGGCTGTTCAGGAATGCCAACATCGGAGTTGTGGTTGCTGCGATCCCGATGATCGGCGGGGCCATCCTCTTTCACGGGAACGACGAGGCGTACAGCGCCACGACGGTCGCCTCCTTCGTCATCGGCATGGCCGTCTATATCGGCCTCAGCGTCCGCGACGAGCGCGCGGGTCGCATGGGCCCACGGCAGTAGCTTCCTAGCCTTCGTCCAGGTCCGAGAAGAGGCACTCCTCGGGGGCTTTGTCGTCGCGGAACCTGTGGAAGCGGCCGCCGTGGCGGATGCGGCCGGAGGCGGCGTGGTCGTAGCCGATCTCGATCACCAGCTCGGGGCGGAGGGCGACCCACTCTAGGTCGCGGCCGCCCGTCCAGCGGCTCGGCTCGGCGGTGCCGCTCTCGCCGGTCTCCAAGGGTTCGAGCAGGGTGCGCAGGCTGCGTTTGGTCTCCTGGCTGAAGCCGGAGATGTGGCCGACGGAGCGCAGCTCGCCGTCGTCGTAGAGGCCGAGGATCAGGGAGCCGACGGTGCCCTCCTCCTTGCCGGGGCGCCAACCCATCACCACGCAGTCGATGGTGCGCTCGCGCTTCACCTTGGCCATCCCTTTGCGCTTGCCGGGGATATAGGGAGCGTCGAGCTGCTTGGCCATCGTGCCCTCCGTGTGGCGCAGCCACTCCTCGGCGTCCTCGGTCTCGCGGCTGAGCGTGCTGACTTCGACCGAGGTGTCCCCGAGCAGCCGCTCCAAGCGCTCGCGGCGCTCGCCGAAGGGCAGCTCCAGCAGCACCTCGTCGCCCTCGGCGAGCAGGTCGAAGCCGACGAAGCAGGCGGGGATCTCCTTGGAGAGGAGATTGATCCGCGACTCGGCCGGGTGGATGCGGCTCTGCAGGGCGTCGAATTCGACGAAGCCGTCGGCGTCGCGGATGACAAGCTCGCCGTCCGCGACGTAGCGCCCGCTCGGGAAGCTCAGCTCCGGGAAGTAGCGCGAGAGGTTTTTGCCGCCACGCGACTGGATGTAGCTCTCGTCCCCGTCGACGAAGACGATCGCCCGGAAGCCGTCGAGCTTCTGCTCGTAGGCCCACTCCGCGCCAACTGGCAGGGCTTTGCGGGTCAGCGCCAGCTGCGGTTTGATCGGTGGGGCGAGGGGCAGGTCCACTGACCGACAGTTTGCCGACGCTGCTTAGGTGGTGCCCAACGCCTCGCGCCGGGCCCGCGCCTCGTGCGGGTCGGGGATCGGCACCGCCGCAAGCAGTTTGCGCGTGTACTCGTCCTGAGGCTGCTCGCAAACCGTGTCGGCAGGGCCTTCCTCGACGATCCGGCCCTGGTACATCACCGCGATCCGGTCGGAGACGTGACGGACGACGCCGATGTCGTGCGCGACGAAGACGTAGGTGAGGCCGAAATCGGCCTGCAGCTCGGCGAGCAGGTCGAGGATCTGGGCGCGGATCGAGACGTCGAGGGCGGAGACCGGCTCGTCGGCGATGATCAGCTTCGGCCGCAGCGCCAGCGCCCGGGCGATGCCGATCCGCTGGCGCTGGCCGCCCGAGAACTCGTGCGGGTAGCGGTCGTAATGCTCGGCCGCGAGGCCGACCCGCTCGAGCAGCCCCTGCACCTGCCGGCGCAGCTCGCCACCCTTCGCCTCGCCCTGCAGGCGCAGCGGCTCGCCGACGATCTGGCCGACTCGCTTGCGCGGGTTGAGCGAGGCGTAGGGGTCCTGGACGACCATCTGCATCTCACGGCGCAGCGGCTGCAGCTCCCGCCGCGAGAGCCCGACCAGCTCCCGTCCCTCGAAACGGACCGAGCCCGAGGTCGGCTCGAGCAGCTGCAGGATCGTGCGCGAGAGCGTCGACTTGCCGCTGCCCGACTCGCCGACGAGGCCGAGCGTCTCGCCCTGGCGAACGCTGAAGCTGACGCCGTCGACCGCCCGCACGCGGTCGACCTCGCGCGCGATCAGCAGGCCGCGCTTGAGCGGGAAGTGCTTGACCAGGTCGGTGACCTCGAGCAGCGCCTCGCTCTCGCGACGCGCCCGCAGCGGCACCGCCGTGTCGATCCGCACCACCGCGTCGAGCAGCTTGCGGGTGTAGGGATCGGTGGGGGAGTAGAAGATCCGCTCGAGGTCGCCGCGCTCGACGATTTCCCCCTCGTGCATGACGAGCACCCGGTCGGCGACCTCGGCGACGACGCCGAGGTCGTGGGTGATCAGGATCGTCGCCAGCCCGCGCTCGCGATTGAGCCGCTCGAGCAGGGCGAGGATCTGGGCCTGCACGGTCACGTCGAGCGCTGTCGTCGGCTCGTCGGCGATCAGCACTTCGGGGTCGAGCGCCAGGGCCATCGCGATCATCGCCCGCTGTCTCATCCCCCCGGAGAATTCGTGCGGGTAGGCGTCGACGCGCCGCGCCGCGTCGGGAATGCCAACCGAGTCGAGCAGCTCGATCGCTCGCTCGTGCGCCTCGGCCTTGCCCACCTCCTCGCGATGGGCCCGGATCGCCTCGGCGATCTGGCGCCCGATCCGGTAGACCGGGTTGAAGGAGGTCATCGGGTCCTGGAAGACCATCCCGACCCGGGCACCGCGAACGTCCCGCAGCTCCGCATCGCCGGCGCTGATCAGCTCCTTGCCGCCGAGCTCGATCGAGCCGCTGATCGTGGCGTTGTGCGAGCGGGTCAGGCCGAGCACCGTCTGGGCGGTGACGCTCTTGCCCGAGCCGGACTCGCCGACGATCGCCAGCACCTCGCCCGGCTTCAGCTCGAAGGAGACCCCGTCGACTGCCTGCACCCGCCCGCTCTGGGTGGCGAAGGAGACCCGCAGGTCCTCGACCGTGAGCAGCGCCTCGCTCACCGCGCCTCCTCGCCGAGGCGGATGCGAGGGTCGAGCCAGGCATAGGCGATGTCGACGAAGGCGTTGAAGAGGACGACGAAGAAGGCGCCGAAGAGGACGACCGCCATGATCGGCGGCAGGTCGGTGTTGATCAGCGATTCGTAGGCGTACTGGCCGATCCCGTTGAGGCTAAAGACCGCTTCGACCACGATTGCGCCCCCGATGAGGGCGCCGAAGTCGAGACCGAAGAGAGTGACGATCGGGATCAGTGAGTTTCGCAGTACGTGGCGCCTCATCACCTGGCGCTCGCTCAGCCCCTTCGCCCGAGCCGTGCGCACGTAGTCCTCGTTCATAGCGTCGAGCATGTTGGAGCGCAGCACGCGGCTGTAGATGCCGATGTAGACGATCGCCAGCGTCACCCAAGGCAGGATCAGATGTTCAGCCCATTCGAGCGGGTTTTCGGCGAATTCGACGTAGCCCCCGGAGGGGAAGATTTCGGTCTGGTACGTAAGGTAATTGAGCAGGATCGCCGCGAGCCAGAAGACCGGGATCGAGATGCCGGCTACGGCGACGATCGTCAGCGCCCGGTCGAGCAGGCCTCCAGCCCGCACGGCCGAGAGGTAGCCGAAAAGGATGCCGAAGAACATCCAGATCACGGCGGCGCCGATGCAGAGCGAAAAGGTCGGCGGGATGCCTTCGACGATCCGTTCGTCGACGTTTTCCCGCCCTTCGTAGGAGATCACGTCGCCGCTGAAGATCTTGCCCATCATCGTCACGTATTGCTGCGGCAGGGAGTCGTTCAGGCCCCATTCCTCCGTGATGTTGTGGACCAGGGTCGGGGTCGGGTTCTTTCCCGCCATCCGCAGCGCCGGGTCGGAGTTGGGGATGACGTTGAAGATGAGGAAGGTGAGGACGGAGACGGCGAAGAGCACGGCGACCATCCCGAGCAGGCGCCGGACGATGAAGCGGCCCATCAGACGGCCGTCCCCTCCGGCTCGCCGGTGCCGGCGTGGAGCTCCAGGCGCAGCTTGGAGCGCGGGTCGAGCGCGTCGCGCAGGCCGTCGCCGAAGACATTGACCGAGAGCACCGTGAGCAACAGCATCGTGCCCGGCAGCACGGTCAGCAACGGCGCGCTGCTGATCAGCTGAAAGCCGCCGCCGATCATCGTGCCCCAGGACGTGTTGGGCGCCTGCACACCGACGCCGAGGAAGGAGAGCATCGCCTCGAGCAGCATCGCGTTGGCGACGCCGAGGGTGAAGAAGACGATGATCGTCGAGGCGAGGTTGGGCAGCAGCTCACCGAACATCACCCGCAGCGCGCCGGCCCCCTGTGCCTCGGCAGCTTCGACGAACTCCTTTTCTCGCAGGGACAGGACCTCGCCGCGGATCGGTCGCGCCATGTAGGGGACGTAGACGCCGCCGATGATCAGGATCGGGATCCAGATCGAGCTGCCGGAGAGCTCCAGCGGGCCGATCTGGAGCCCGCCGACGGCAAGCGTCAGCCCGAGTGCGATCGCCAGCAGGATCACGGGAAAGGCCCAAATCACGTCCATCGCTCGGGCGATCAAGGTGTCCGTCCAGCCGCGGTAATAGCCGGCGAGCAGGCCGAGCAGCGTCGCGACCAGGGTGGTCAGCAGGGCCGCCGTGAAACCGACCAGGAGAGAGGTCCTTCCTCCGTACATCAGCCGCACCATCTCGTCGCGGCCGAGTCGCCCGTCCGCGCCGAGGAAGAACTTGCCGCCGGCTTCGAACCACTGCGGGCCGATCGGCCTGCCGCTGGGGTTGACCACTTCGCGCTTTTCGCCGTCGACCTCGAGCTTTTGCAGCGTGTGGGTCGCGTTGGGCCCGGTGTGGGCGACGTTGTCGGCCCAGATCGGCGCCCCCAGTGTGAAGACGGCGATCAGGATGAAGAGGCCGCCGAAGACAAGAGCGACGCGGTTGCGGCGCAGGCGCCGCCAGGCGAGTCGCCAGGGGCCGCCGGCCGCCGCGTTGGCAGCATCCTCGGCGTTGGGCTGGGAAGCCACCCGCATATTGTGAGGCTGGCGCCGGGCGCTACTTCAGTTCAAAGGTCGCCAGCGACTGGCCGAAGGCCGGGTTGTAGACGACGCTGTCGAGATTGATCTGGTCGTCGACGAAGGTCGAGGTGGTGTTGGTGCCGTAGGGGACCACCGGTGCCAGTTTCATGAAGGAGCGATCGAGTTCCGCGTATTCGGTTTCCTGCTTGGGCCCGAGCGGTTCTTCGGCCAGCTTCGCGATCTTCGCGTTCAGTTCCGGATCGTCGATGCGAGAGAAGTTGGTGTTGCCCGTTGGCGCGATCGATTCCCCGCTGAGCAGTGGCTGGAAGAAGGCGTTGGGGTTCGGGTAGTCGGCGAAGTAGGCGAGCCAGCCGGTGTCGAGGTCGGGCGTCGATTCGTTGCCGATGATCGTGTAGTAGTTGTCGGCGTTGATCGTCTTCAGCTTCGCGTTGAAGCCGAGCTTCTCGAGCACGTCCTGGTAATAAGCGCCCGCATCGTCGTTCGGGCTTTCGTTGTCGGTCCAGACTGTGATGTCGCGATCCGAGGGGTTGGCTTCGGCGAGCAGTTCCTTGGCCTTGGTCATGCTGTGCGGGTAGAGGTCGAAGGCTTTGTAGCCCGGCATCCCCTGGGGCAGGATCTGATGGGACGACGCCATCGAACCTGCGTAGATTCTCTCCAGCGCTTCGGTGTCGACCGCGTAGTTGACGGCTTGGCGGACCTTGGGATCGTCAAATGGCGCCTTCTGGGTGTTCATCCAAAAGAGGTAGAGGTTGAGCGGGTGCTCGACCCGGAACTGGGTCCCTTCGTATTTATTGACGATTTCTTCGCGTTGGTCGGAGGGCACGAGGGTCTGCATCCACATCGTCTTATTGCGCTCGATTTCGTTGACCTGGGTCGAGTCGTTGCGCACGACCGCAATATCGATCTTGTTGAAGTGGCCGGCGGGGACTTCGCTGATCTGGGGGCCGTTGTCCTTGGCCCAGTATGGGTTTCGGGCGTAGGACCAGCCCCGACCTGGTTCGGACTCGGTGATGTAGTACGGCCCGGTCGCCGGCGGCGGGTCGGTGGTCAGGTTGCGCGCCGGCGTGCCCGCCGGCAGCGGCGCGACGAAGAGCATGGCGAGCTCATTGGAGAAGGTGCCGCGAGGACCGGTCAGCTCGATTTCGATCTTGCCGGTCTTGTCATTGGTTTTGATCCCGGAGATGCCGCCCTTCTTCGTCTTGGCGAACTCTTCCGCGCCGACGATGTTTTCGTAGTAGAAGGAGCCCGGGGAGTTGATCTTGAAGAGGCGTTCCACCGTGTCGGCGAAATCGGAGGCCTTAACTGGCGTGCCGTCCGAGTACTTGAGACCCTTGCGCATCGTCAGCGTGTAGGTCTTGCCACCATTGCTGATCTTGGGCAGGCTCTCGGCAAGGCCGGGGACGAGCTTGCTGCCTTCGGCTCCGTTGACGCGCTTGTAGGTGAGCAGCGGCAGGTAGGTGTCGAACATCGCCGTCCAGCCTTCCTGGAGGTAGGAGAGCTGTGGGTCGAGGTATTCGGGGAACGAGGCGAAACTGCCGGTCAACGTGCCGCCTTCCTTGCCACCTGAGCTGCCGCAGGCCGAGAGGCCGAGGGCCGCGACTGCAGTCAGAAGTAGGACGAGCAGAACGGAACCGAGCTTCTTCAAGGCAGGACCTCCGAGTCCGGGCTGGCGTGGGCAGGGCGCTCACCCACTGGAATCAACTCCACCATAAGTTCATCTTCGGCGTCAAGGCCCTCTGGACCTGTTTCTTCCCTGCTGATGGGCCATTTCGTGCCCATCAGGGGAGTGGCGACGGCGACGATCGCGAAGACGCCTACGCCGGCGACGAGGAAGGTCGTGCGGGGGCTGGCGGCGCTGGCGATCAGGCCGCCGAGCAGGTAGCCGACGCCGGGCATCGCTGCGCCGATCGACTCCAGCACGCTCATCACCCGCGCCTGCATGCCGGCGACGGTCAGCTCCTGCACGGCGCTGATTGCGCTCACCCACTGGACGCCGTTGCCGGCGCCGCCGAGCACGGACGCGGCGCAGGCGACGGCGAGTGAGGGCGCGACGGCGAGGCCGAGGTAGCCGCTGCCGACGGCCAGGGTGCTGAAGAAGAGCAGCACCGGCAGCGGCGCCCGGCGCACCGAGGCGAAGACGACGCTGCCGATGACCATGCCGACGCCCCAGCTGGCGAGCAGCAGGCCGTAGCCGGAGTCGCCGGCGCCGAGGGTCTGCTTCGAGTAGATCACCTCGATCGGGATCACCGCAGCGAAGAAGACGAAGGCGGCCCCCTGGGTGATCAGCAGTCGCCGCAACGTCGCCCGCTCGCGGATGTATGCGAGCCCGGCGCGGACCCGTTCGCGCACCTGGCCGGGGTCGGGCTCGGGCTGGGGGAGCGGCCCGGCGCGGAAGAGGATCCAGGCGATCGCATAGAAGGAGGCCGCGTCGAGCAGCAGCGCGGTCTGCACGCCAAAGCCGGCGACGATCAGCCCGGCGATCCCCGGCCCGATCGCGGCGCTGGCGGTGAAGGCGACGTTGAGCGCGGCGTTGCCGGCGCGCAGCTCCCCGCTCGGCTCGAGCAGGGCGGCGACGACCGCGCGCGTCAGCGCCCGCCCGGTCAGCGCCAGCGCCCCGTCTACGGCGGCGAGGGCGACGACGGCGACGAGCAGGAAGTTGTCCCCGGCGAAGAGCGCAAGGGCGCCGAAGGCCGCCGCCTCGCCGCAGTAGATGACCGGCAGCGCGTAGCGCGGCGGCGGCTGCTCGACCCGGGCGACGAGGACCGGCGCGATCAGGGAGGGGAGGAAGCGGGTGCCGAGGAAGAGCGCCGCGGTCGCGAGAGCGCTTCCCGTGCGGTCGTAGACGAGCACCGAGAGGGCGACGATCCCCATCCAGTCGCCCAGCTCGTTGAGCCCGTAGCTCGTGGCCAGGCGCCGAAATTGCGGCTTTCTCAGGGGATCGGTGAGTCGGGTCCTAGGCATGTCTGGACGCACGAACTACTGCATTTATGCACAAGTTTTGCTGCAGATGCACAAGTTTCCGCCTAGTTGTGCTACAAACTTGCCAGGCAATTGACGAGTTTCGGATCGCGACTGCGCAATCTGAGGGTTTCAACGATCGAAGGGACAAGGCTCATGGGCTTTCATCACTAGAACTTCCAAAGACGAGCGGGCCATCTTCATGCACCGCTCGTTCCAGTCATTTGACTTGTGAAAGGCGTCCCTGGGGGCGCCTTTCGCTTTTTCGGGGGCGAAGGCGCCCGGCCCTGCATGGGCTGAACGCAAATTCCGCGTTTTGGGCGAGCGCTCGCAATGCGGCCACGCGCCTTGCAGCTCGTGCCTGGGGCGGCTACCTTGGACGGCCCAAGTTGCGTTAGGCGCAAACCTGTCATACGCAACGCAGGGAATGGGCACCTGTCCATGAATCTTGTAGGCCACGGACTTCCCACTCCGTAGGTCCTACCCCAATCGAGCTCAATGGCTGACGACACCCGTCCCACGCGTCCCACCCGTCTAGCGATCGGCGTCATGATCGCCGGGCTGATCGTCACTGCCCTGGTCGCGGTCTGGGACGTCTCGGAGTCCAACTGGGACCTCGTCCTCTTCTGCGTCCTGCTCTCCTTCTCGGTCTTCAGCTACCTGACCGCGGTCTCGACCGAAACCAAGGTCAAGGTCTCCGGCACCTTCCTCGCCCTCGTCCTGGCGATGGTCTTCCTCGGCGGCACGCCGGCGGCGCTGATCGGCGTCACCGCGATCCTCGTCGGCTGGCTGGCGCGCTGGCACGACGAATGGCACTTCCTGCTCAACAACGTGCTCACCTACGCCGCCTTCCCGCTGCTCGGCGGCATCGCCTTCCACGAGGGCGTTCCGGCGCTCGGCCTGACGGAATCGGACCCCTCCTTCTACCTGCTCGTCTTCGCTCTCTTCCAGCTCGCCCTGGCGATCAACTTCGTGATGATCGCCAGCTACAGCTGCTACCTCGACGGCACCACCTTTGCCAGCAAGGTGCGGGTGCTGCCGGCGGTGCTGCCCTCCGAGTTCGCCAGCGCGATGCTCGCCGTCGCCGTCGCCTTCATCTACCACGTGATCGGGATCGCCGCGATCGCGCTGTTCGGCGTCGTCCTGATCACCTTCCAGTACCTGCTCGGCCAGCTGCTGCTCTCCCAGCAGCGCGCCGACGAGCTCGAGAAGCGCTCCAAGCAGCTGGCCAGCTTCCAGGTCGGCATGTTGAGCGCGATGCTGCGCACGCTCGACCTGCGGGACCAGATGACCGCCCGCCACTCGGCGGCTGTGGCGCGCTACTCGCGGGCGATCGCGCAGCGGGCCGGCTTCTCGCGAGAGGAGGAGGAGCTCGTCCACATCGCCGCGCTGCTGCACGACATCGGCAAGTTCATCCTTCCCGACCGCATCCTCAAGGCCAACGTGCCGCTCACCGACGAGGACTGGATGCTGATCCGCCGCCATCCCCAGCAGGGCGCC
>DASZQM010000123.1:0-4961 GCA_035549645.1 Solirubrobacterales bacterium
CCACCGGTGACGAGGACCGTGCGGGCTGGGTCGAGCGGCGCGGCCTCGCCCTCGCCGGCGGCGCGGCCGAGCCGCGGTGCCAGCGCCCGGCCCGCCCTCAGCGCCAGCTGCGGCTCCTCGCCCCCGGCGGCGATCGCCGCCTCGAGCGCCGCCCGCGAGGCCTCGCTGCGATCGGCGTCGAGCAGGGAGAAGCGGCCCGGGTGCTCGCTCTGGGCGGTTCGGATCAGACCCCAGACCGCGGCTGCCACCGGGTTCGCGTCCTCGTCCGCGGCGGCAGCGACGGCCCCCTCGGTGAGGAAGACCAGGCGCGCCTCCTCCTCGCCCTCCTTCGCGATCCAGTCCTGGGCGCGCTGCAGGGCCTCGGCGGCGACGTCGAGCGGGTCCGCGCTCGCGACCGCGCTGTCGCGGAAGTCGGCGATCTCGGTCGCCACCGGGGTCGCGGAGCCGATCTCGGCGCCACGCCAGGCGAGCGAGTAGAGCGGCCTCCTCGCCGCCTTCAGCAGAGCGGGATCGACACTGCGAACCGTGGCGGACTCGATCGAGATCGCCACCGCTCCCGACTCGTCGAAGGCGACGAGGCCGGCGTTCTCGGCAAGCCTCGCCCGCAGGCTCGAGGCGCCGCCGCGGTGCAGGCGCACGCCCTGCCAGGCGAAGGGCAGCACGAGCTCCTCCTGCCCTTCGAGCGCCTTGCCGGCGACGGCGTGGGTGAGCGAGTCGAGCAGGGCCGGGTGGACGCCGAAGCGGTCGGCTTCGGCCTGCTCGGCGTTGCCCAGCGCTGCCTCCGCATAGATCGCTCCCTCCTCCCGCCAGGCCGCGGCCAGCCCCTGGAAGGCGGGACCGAATTCCGCGCCGCGATCGGCCAGCAGGTCGTAGACCCCCTCGCGATCGACCGGCTCGGCCCCCGCGGGCGGCCACTCGCCAAGCTCGGCCGCGGGCGCCTCCGCCCCGCTCGCGGGAGCGAGCACGCCGGAGGCGCTGAGGCTCCACTCGGCTCCGTCCTCCTCGATGCGGGAATAGATCTCGAGCGAACGGCGAGCGTCCCCGCCTGCTGCCTCGACCCGGACCTGGAGCTGTGCGAACCCATCCGCGGGGAGGACCAGCGGCGCCGCCAGGGTGAGCTCCTCGACCAGCGCCAGGCCGGTCGCGGCGGCGGCGCGCAGGGCGAGCTCGAGCAGCGCCGTGCCGGGCAGGATCGCCTCACCGGCGAGGCTGTGGTCGGCCAGCCAGGGGTGGGTGGCGAGGGAGACGCGGCCGGAGAGCAGGAGCGTCCCCGCCCCCTCGCCGGCCAGCTCCAGCGCCGAGTCGAGCAAGGGGTGATCGGCGCCCGGGCCGGCGGCTCCCGTGCCTCGGCCGCCGCTCGCGTCCCGCCAGTAGCGGCTGCGCCGGAAGGGGTAGGTCGGCAGCGAGACCAGGCGGGCGCCGCTGCCGGCGAAGAGCCTCTCCCACTCGACCGCGACCCCGGCGACGTTCGCCGCGGCGACGGCTGCGAGCAGGGAGCTGCGCTCGTCACGGCCCTCGCGCAGGGTCGGCAGCGCGACCGCGTCGTCCTCGGGCAGGCGCTCCCCCGCCATCGCCGCCAGCGCCGCGCCCGGCCCGACCTCGAGCAGGCAAGCGGCGCCGAGGCGGGCGAGCGAGTCGATCGTCGCGGCGAAGCGGACGGGCCGGCGGGCGTGGGCGACCCAGTAGGCGGGATCGGTCGCCTGCTCGGCGCCGAGCACCTCGCCGCTGCTGTCGGAGACGACCGTGGCGCTGGGCGGGCGCAGCTCGAACCCACCCACCACGGCGGCGAGCTCGTCCAGCATCGGCTCGATCAGCGGCGAGTGGAAGGCGTGGCTGACGGCGAGCCGCTTGGTCTTGCGGCCGCGCTCGGCAAAGCCGGCGCGCACCTGCTCCAGCGCCTCCTCCTCGCCGGAGACGACGACCGCCCGCTCGCCGTTGACGGCGGCGAGCGAGAGCGCCTCCTCGAGCCCGGCGATCGCGTCGCGCGCTTCCTCCTCACCGGCCTCGATCGCGACCATCGCCCCGCCCTCGGGCAGCTCGTCCATGAGGCGACCGCGCGCCGCGACCAGGGCGCAGGCGCCGGTGAGCGAGAAGACCCCGCCGAGGTGCGCGGCCACGATGCCGCCGATCGAGTGCCCGGCGAGCAGCGTCGGGGTCAGGCCGAGCGATTCGAGCCTGCGGGCGAGGGCGACCTCGACGGCGAAGAGTGCCGGCTGGGCGAAGGCGGTGCGGTCGAGCAGAGCCGCCTCGGGCGTCCCCTCCGCCGCCCAGAGCACCTCGGCCAGGGGGCGCTCCATGTGCGGCGCGAGCGCGGCGAGGACCTCGTCGAGCGCCTCGGCGAAGACGGGATCGGCCCCGTGCAGCTCCCTGCCCATGCCGAGGCGCTGCGCGCCCTGGCCGCTGAAGAGGAAGGCGAGCCCGCCCTCGCGCGCCCGGCCGGTGAGCACGTCGCCGGCAGGGCGCCCGGCGGCGATCGACTCCAGCCCTGCCAGCAGGTCCCGGCGCTCGGCGGCGAGGACCGCCGCGCGCCGCTCGAGCGCCGGCCTGGCGGCAAGCGAGTAGGCGAGATCGGCGAGGTCGAGCTGCGGCTTCTGGCCCAGGTGGGCGACGAGGCGGGCGGCGCGGGCGGCGAGCGCCGACTCGTCCTTGGCCGAGATCACGAAGGGCAGCGGCTCACCGCTCTCGGACCGGGCTGGCGGCGGAGCCGCCTCCGCCTCTTCGAGGATCAGGTGAACGTTGGTCCCGCTCGCCCCGAAGGAGGAGACCCCGGCGCGGCGCGGCCTGCCGTCGGCCTCCCACTCGCGCGCCTCGCGCAGCAGCTCGACCCTGCCCGCCTCCCAGTCGATCTGCGAAGAGGGCTGCTCGGCGTGCAGCGTCTTGGGCATCGTTCCCTCGCGCATCGCGAGGACCGCCTTGATCACCCCTCCCACGCCGGCCGCGGCCTGGGCGTGGCCGAGGTTGGACTTGAGCGAGCCGAGCCAGAGCGGGCGCTCGCGCTCCTGGCCGTAGGTGGCGAGCAGGGCTCCCGCCTCGATCGGGTCGCCGAGGGCGGTGCCGGTGCCGTGGGCCTCGACCATGTCGACGTCGGCGGCATCGAGGCCGGCGTCGGCAAGGGCCTGGCGGATCACCCGTTCCTGAGAGGGCCCGTTGGGGGCGGTGAAGCCGTTGGAGGCGCCGTCCTGGTTCACGGCCGAGCCCCTGATCGTGGCGAGGACGCGGTGGCCCTTGGCTTCTGCCTCGGAGAGGCGCTCGAGCACGAGGACGCCGGCGCCGTCCGAGATGCCCGTCCCGTCGGCCGCGTCGGAGAACGCCTTGCAGCGCCCGTCGGCCGCGAGGTTGCGCTGGCGGGCGAACTCGACGAAGACGGCGGGGCTGGAGAGGATCGCGACGCCGCCGGCCAGGGCCAGCTCGCACTCTCCCCGCTGCAGCGCCCCCGCCGCCAGGTGCGTCGCCACCAGCGAGGAGGAGCAGGCGGTGTCGACGGTCATCGCCGGGCCCTCGAGGCCGAGCGTGTAGGAGATGTGGCCGGAGAGGGCGCTGGAGGTCATCCCCGCCATCTCGCCGTAGTCCTGGTACATCGCGCCGACGAAGACCCCGCTCTGACTGCCGCGCAGGGCGCCGGGGTCGACCCCGGCGTCTTCGAGCGCCTCCCAGGAGGCTTCCAGCATGAGGCGCTGCTGGGGGTCGATCTCGATTGCCTCGCGCGGGCCGATCCCGAAGAAGCCGGGGTCGAAATCGGCGGCGTCGTAGAGGAAGCCGCCTTCGTCCGCGTAGGACTTGCCCGCCTTGCCCGGCTCGGGGTCGAAGAGCTGGGCCAGGTCCCAGCCGCGGTCGGCAGGGAAGGCGGAGATCGCGTCGCGTCCGCCGGCGAGCAGGTCCCAGAGCTGTGCCGGCGAGGCGACCCCGCCGGGGAAGCGGCAGGCCATGCCGACGATCGCGATCGGCTCCTCGGCGCGCGCTCGCGCCGGCGCCGGGCGACGGGCGGAGCGGGCGCCGGCGACGCTCTCCAGCAGGTGCTCGGCGAGCGCGCGCGGGGTCGGGTAGTCGAACACGGCCGTCGCCGCCAGCAGCACGCCGGAATCGGCTCGCAGCCGGTTGCGCAGCTCGACCGCTCCGAGCGAGTCGAAGCCGAGGTCCCGGAAGGACTTGTCCAGCGGCACCTCGCCGGCCGGCTCGTGGGCGAGCACGGCGGCGACGTGGTGGCGGACCATCTCCAGGGCGATCCCCTCGCGCTCGGCCTCGCTGGCGGCGGCGAGGCGGTGGGCGAGGCCGGCGCCCTCCACAGCGGGGGCCCGGACCATGCCCCTGAAGAGCGCCGGCATCGAGCCGGTGCGGGCACGGGAGCGCAGCAGGGGGAGATCGAAGCTGCAGGGAACGACCAGCGACTCGGTCGCGGCGAGCCCGGCGTCGAAGAGGTCGAGGCCGCGCCCGGCGGAGAGCGGTCGCAGGGCGAGTCGCTCGCCGGCCTGGCGCAGCACCCGCTCGGCCTCGGCGCCGGTGCTGGCTTCGAAGCGCTGAGCCCAGGCCCCCCAGGCCATCGAGATCGCGGGCAGCCCGCTCGCCCGCCGCCGCGCCGCCAGGGCATCGAGGAAGGCGTTGGCGGCGGCGTAGTTGGCCTGGGCGGCGTTGCCGAGCAGGCCGGATATCGAGGAGAAGCAGACGAAGTGGGAGAGCTCGAGCCCAGCGGTCAGCTCGTGCAGGTGCCAGGCCGCATCGGCCTTGGGGGCGAAGACGCGGTCGAGGCGCTCGGGGTCGAGCGAGTGGATCAGCCCGTCGTCGAGGACGGTGGCGCTGTGGATCACCGCGCCGAGCGGGTGCGCCGCCGGGATCTCCGCCAGAAGCGCTTCCAGCTGCTCGCGCCGGGAGACGTCGCAGGCGGCGATCCGCACCTGCGCGCCCGTCGCCTCCACCCTCTCCCGCAGCTCGGTTGCCCCCGGCGCGTCCTCGCCCGAGCGGCTGAC
>DASZQM010000124.1:0-2852 GCA_035549645.1 Solirubrobacterales bacterium
GCGGCGGACGTGGTCCGCGACTGCCCGTGGGAGACCGAGAGCATGACCCTGGCCGAGCTGCTGACCAGCCAGCGGCGCTGGGGCCGCACCCGCGCCCGCAAGTTCCTGATCGCCCTCGCCCTCAACGAGAACAAGAAGCTGGGAACGCTGACCTCGCGCCAGCGCAGCCTGCTCGCGGGCGAGCTGTCCTCGCACGTGACCGGCGAGCGGTCGGCGGTACTCGTTTAGATCAGGCGTGCTCTTGACCTTTGTGGGGTTATTCCCGACAAAGGTCAAGAGCGCAGTCAGCCGCCGCCGAAGCGGCCGACCTTGAAGGAGAGGCCGCCCGAGGCCCTCTGAAAGGCGCGCCGGAAAGCGAGGAAGGCGGCGACGAAGGCGACCGCGCCGACGGCCAGGCAGACCGCCAGGATCAGGCCGCCCAGGTAGAAGAGGCCGCCGGTGACGAGGACGAAGACGAGGCCGGCGAGAAGCGTCGTGTGCGAGCGGTAGCCGGCGAAGTGCTCGCGGATTGAGACCTCCAAGCCACCGAGACCGGCGAGCACGACGCCGACGCCGATCGCGGTCGGGTGTCCGCCGATCGCGCCGATCGCCAGCGTGACGATGCCGGCCAGCACGGTCAGCTCGGCCAGCGGGAAGTTTCCCCAGGGGGCGGGCGGCCGCTCCTCGGTTCGTGTCCTACTGCTCAACGGCCGCAAGCCGCCCGGATAACGGACATCCGGAGGAGACCTTGACCCGCCACCATCCCATCAGCATCCCCAGGGGGCCGAGGCGGGGACGGGAGTGCCAGTGGCCGCATCCCGGCTCACCGACATCGGCGCGAGAGATCCGCATCCACTTGTGCTTGGCGGGGTCGGTCAGCATCTGCTCGAGCAGCTCGCGGTTGCGCGTCTCCAGTTCGTCCTGCTCGAGCAGGGCACGGCGGGCAACGGCGATCCGGTCCGAGAGCGCGTCGCGCACCCGCTCCAGGTCCTCCAGGCCGGCGACCCGCGGCACGTTCGAACCGGCGGGCACCTCCGTGTCGAGGACGATGCGGGGAAAGGCCTCCGCCGCAAGGCGGGAGAGCTCGTGCTCGAGGCGGCCGATCTGGCGCCGCAGCTCGGCGCGCGCGAGGCGCTCGTCGCCCCCCACTCGAAGCATCGTGAGTGTGTCTCGATCGAGCAGTTCCGGCATAGGCCCAAAGCGAGTGTAGATCACGAAGGCACAGCAGGAAAAGGGAAACCGTTAAGACCAGGTTTGCAGTGCGGCGATCAGGCGTCGATCGCGGCGCAGGCGATCCAGAGCGCCTCGTCCACCGCCGCCTGCGGCACCCCCTTGACCTGGACTGCGACGACCGCGATCCGGCTCGTCTTACCGTCGATCGTGTGGTCGACCGCGGGACCGCCGAAGAGCAGCGTCAGGGGGCCCCGGCCGTCGGCGACAGTCAGCGTTCCCTGCGCGAGCTCGCCGGCCTTGCCGGGCAGCGACTCCCCTGGTGCCGAGTCGCGGATGCAGAGGTCGCCTTCGATCCGCGAAGCGTCGAAGGCGCGCAGCGCGATGCCGGTCTCGACCGTGGCGACGGTAAGCGCGTCACCCGGCATGCCGCGACTGACGAAGGCGCCGTCGTGGAGCCGGTCGAGGGCGAGCTGCTCGACCGGCGTGCGGGTGCGGTCCGGGTCGAGGCCGATCTGGCGGTAGAAGACCCGATAGGCCCAGGGAATCGGCCGCTCCCGCATATGGATCGCGTGCGAGCCGTAGAAGCGATCGGAGAGGTCGCGCAGGCGCCGCTGGACGGGATCGGGGCTGTGGGCGATGCCGCCGTCGATGACGACCCAGGCGATGCCGAGCCCGGGAAACTCCGCAGCGATGTGAGGAGCCACCCAGCCCTGGCGCGGCGGCGGCTCCCAACCGAGCTCCGAGCCGGCCGCCTCGGGCCGCGCCACTCAGCCCACCTCCGCGGCGTGGGTCGCGTCCAGGAGCCGCTCGACTCGAGCTTCGAGCTGACCCTGCTCGAGCTCGCCGAAGCTCGCGTCCTCCAGGGTTCCACCAGGAAAGACATAGGCGAAAGTGGGGCAACCGCCGACGCGGTAGAGGCCGGCGACGGCGCCGTCGCGGTCATAGCCCACCGGCATCCGCCAGCCGTGACTGCGGATCAGATCCCGCACGGTGCCCCGGTCGTCGCGGATGTCGAGCGACAGAAAGCTCACTTCTCCACCGTAACGGCGATTGACCCGATTCACCACATCCTGCTGTTCGGTGCACTCGCTGCCGCCCCGCGTGAACCAGAACGAGATCACCAGCGGCCGGTCGAAGTAGTCGCAGACGCGGATCGCGCCAGGGGTGGTTATCCGGCAGGCCGGCTCGCGACGCGCCGACCGCGGGCAGGGAGTCGCCGCCGTTTCGCAGTCGTCCTGGGCGACGTTGGCGTCGCCTTCCAGTTGCCCCGATGCCCGCGGCACGGCGAACTCCGGCAACGGCCAGCGAGCCTCGAGCTGGTCGAGCCCGAGCGTTTCTTCGTCCTTGCCACCGAGGGTGTTGATCGTGGCGACGATGATCACCGCGGCGAAGATCAGGCCGACGACGAGCGAGTAACGGTCCCTCATCGCTCGCGCTCCAGGAGGACGAGCGTCGCCGGCAGCGCGACCATCACCCCGGCCAGCGCAACGCCGAGGTCGATCACGGTGACGAAGCCGAACTCGCGCAGCATCGTCACGTCGCTGGCGACGAGGACGGCGAAGCCGGCGATCACCGTCACCGCCGAGGCGAGGACGGCGGGCCCGGTGCGATCGTAGGCACGCTGGATCGCCTCTCGTGCGCTGCCCTCGCCCCTCCGCTCTTCGCGGAAGCGGGCGGCGAGGATGACGCTGAACTCGGTG
>DASZQM010000125.1:0-7184 GCA_035549645.1 Solirubrobacterales bacterium
AACGTGGGCGTCGGCTTCTTCTACGCGGTCCCCGCCGGGCTCGCGACCTGGTGGTTCGGCCGCCGCGCCGGCGCCATCGCCCTGCTCGCCTGTGGGGTCCTCTACTGCACCGGCGCTCTGGTCCACCCGGTGCCCCACTTCGGCCTCGCTCTGGCGCTGCGGCTGCTCGCCTTCGCCGGTGTCGTCGCGGTCGTCGCGGCGCTGCGCGAGCGCCAGCAAGCGCTCGAGCGCTCGGCCGAAGAGCTGGAGGCGATCCGTGCTGCCCTGACCCCGACGGCGCTGCCCCGACTTCCCGGCATCGATGCCGCCGCCGCCTTCGTCTCCTCCGAGCACGGGGTCTCGGGCGACTTCTACCTGCTGACCAACGGCCCCGATCGCTCTGCCGTCGCCATCGTCGGCGACGTCGTCGGGCACGGGCCCGGCGCGGCGCGGCTCGCGACCTTCGTCCGCGCCCGCCTCGCTGGCGGCTGGAACGAGCGACCCGGCTGAGCTGCTCACGCTCGCCAACGGCGCCCTGATCGGTCGTTCCGGGGGCGAGAGGGAGCTGGTCAGTGCGGTTTGCCTGCGCCTGCGCGGTGACCGCCTGGACTGGGCGATCGCCGGGCACCCGCCGCCGTTGCTGTTGCCAGGCCTGGAGGAGCTGACGCCCGCCGGCTCCACCTATCTGCTCGGTGCCGATGCCGAGCTCGAGCTGGCCAACCGGGAGGCGAGGCTGGGACCGGACGAAGGGGTCTTCGCCTACACCGACGGCGCCACCGAGGTGCGCCGCGCGAAGACCGCCCTCGGCCTCACCGGCCTGCGGGCGCTGCTCACGCCCGTCGCTGGGCAGCCGGCCCAGGCGATCGTCAGCCGGACCGAGAGAGAGATCCTCGAGTGGGCCGAGAAGCCGATCCGGGACGATCTCTGCCTGCTCGCTCTGAAGCCACGGTGAGCGGCAGGCTGCGAAGTTTCGGGACCGCCTCTCCGGGGAACTCAAAAGGCTTGAAGACAAGCTGTGAGGCGATCTGGTCTCTCACTTGACAGCGCGGGCAATTCTCGATTGCCATCGCGTGGATGGCGTCGTAGCTGCTCCCGCACCGCTCACACCTGAACATTGGCGAACCTCCTGTAGACCCAACCACGTTTGGACAACCCGAACTAACTGTGTCTACCCATCTTGCCGAAACGTCTAAACCTCCAATGAATGGCTCTGAGATGGGATCCGGCTTTAGGCACGAGGCGCTGATCTACGCCGACGAAGACGAGTTTCTCGGCCGCGCGGTGCCGTTCGTGAGCACCGCCGTGGAGGCGGGGGAACCGGTGCTGATCGCGGTGAGCGACCGCAACGTCGGCCTGCTCGGCCGAGAGCTCGGCAGCGCCGCGGCTCAGGTCCGCTTCGCCGCAATCGAGGAACTGGCGCGCAATCCGGCGCGGGTGGTGCCGTTCTGGCGCGACTTCCTCGATGAGCACGACGGCGGGCCGGTCCGCGGGCTGGAGGAACCCGTGTGGCCGGGGCGCACGCAACTCGAGGTCGACGAGTGCGAACGGAGCGAGCTCCTGCTCAACATCGCCTTCACCGCCGAGGTTCCGCTTTCGCTGCTCTGTGCCTACGACGGCGCGACCCTCCCGGCGGAGGTCCTCAACGGCGTCTCGCGCTGTCACCACGTCACCTTCGACGGTGGCGGGGTGCGGTCCACCGACGGTCACCGCCCGGTCAGCGATCAGTACGCCGGCCGCCTGCCCGCCCCTCCCGCGGAGGCGGCGAGCTTCGAGTTCGATCGGGATGACCTGAGTGAGGTGAGGAGGAGGATCGAAAGCGCAGCCGCAGCTGCCGGCCTCGGCAAGCGGGCCAGCAGCGATCTCGTCCTCGCGGCCAGCGAGCTGGCCGCCAACAGCATCATCCACGGCGGCGGCACCGGCATCCTGCGCTGCTGGCGCGAGGCCGGTCGCCTCGTCGTCGATTTCGAGGACGCCGGCTGGATCTCCGAGCCGCTCGCCGGCCGGCTGCGGCCCTCGGTCATGCAGGAGGGCGGCCGCGGCCTCTGGCTCGCCAACCAGCTCTGCGATCTGGTTCAGATCCGTTCGAGCGCCGCGGGCACGACCGTGCGCCTGCAGGTAGCGCTCGACTAGGAGTGAGCCTGCTCGGCCGCCTCTTCCTCGCCCGGCCAGCGGCCGGTGAGGGAGGAGAAGCCCGCTCGCGCGCCGTGGTCGACCACGCCTTTGACGAGGCGAAAGATGGCCCCCTCGAGCAACAGGGCCGCGATCAGCTTCGGCCAGTCGACCTCGCGGTCCTCCGCCCCGGGTGGTTCCTCTTCGTCGAAGATCGCCCAGAGGCGCTCGAAGCCCTTTTGGGCGGCGAAGCCGGCGAGCAACCCGGCGATGATGCCGATGGGCGCGAAGAGCACCTTCACGCTGGCGAGCTTACCCGTGCGACGGCCACGACAAACGGCTTATCGTGAGTCGATGAGCACCTCACCGCTGTCTGATTTCGGCGAGCCGATGAAGGCGAAGCTGACCGAGCGGCGATTTAGCGATCCCGCCTGGCTGTTCGAGCGCAAGCTCGACGGGGTGCGGGCGATCGCGATCAAGAGCGGTGGCGAGGTTCGCCTCCTCTCCCGCACCGGCCGCTCCCTCGTCGCTTATCCGGAGCTGGTCGAAGCGCTCGCCGCGGATGCCGCCGAGGAGTTCGTCGCCGACGGCGAGATCGTCGCCTTCGCGGGAGCCCAGACGAGCTTCGCTCGCCTGCAGGGGCGGATGCAGATCCAGGATCCTGAGCAGGCGCGACGCACCGGCATCCCGGTCTTCCTCTACCTCTTCGACCTCCTCTACTTCGACGGCCACGACCTGCGCCAGCTGCCGCTGCGCAAGCGCAAGGGGCTATTGCGGCGGGCGCTCGCGTTCGCCGACCCGATCCGCTACACGACCCATCGCAACGAGCACGGCGAGCAGTACTACCGCGAGGCTTGCGCAAAGGGATGGGAGGGCCTGATCGCCAAGCGCGCCGACAGCCCCTATGCCTCGCGGCGCAGCGGCGACTGGCTCAAGTTCAAGTGCTCGCGCGAGCAGGAGCTGGTGATCGGCGGCTTCACCCCGCCACAGGGATCGCGCCAGCGCTTCGGCGCGCTGCTCGTCGGCTACTACGAGGGCAACGACCTGCGCTACGCGGGCAAGGTCGGGACCGGGTTCACGGAGCGGGTGTTGGCTGACCTGGGGGCCAGGCTCGAGCGGTTGCGCACGGATCGCTCTCCCTTCAGCGATGGCGGCCTGCCACGCGAGGCCCGCTGGGTGCGGCCCGAGCTGGTCGGCCAGTTCGGCTTCTCGGAGTGGACCGGCGACGGCAAGCTGCGCCACCCCCGTTACCTCGGTCTGCGCGACGACAAGCGCCCGCGCGAAGTGGTGCGGGAGCAAGCCGAAGCCTGAGCTTGCGCTGCCAGACATTCGTGTTTACCATTCGCCGCTCCAACGGCAGCGGGGGCGGGGATGGGCGAGGGCGCACGGCAACCAGACGATTTCGCAGTTGCCTTCGATTCGGCCTTCGCGGCGCTCCAGGTCCGGATCGAGTCCGCCTGCGCCAGGGCCGAGGGGTGGTCCGCCGGGGTCTCCGCGGGAATTCGCGCGGCCTTCGATTGGGTCGCCGAAGAGCCGCGCGCCGCTCAGCTGCTGACCAATGACGCGCTGGCGGGCGGCAGCGCCGGCTTCGAGCGCTACGAGCGGATGATCGCCTACGTCGCCGAGCTCCTGGGCCCGGGACGCGGCCAGGCTGAGCACGGCGAGCGCTTGCCCGAGATCACCGAGCGAGCGATGGCGAGCGGCGTCGCGATGCTGGTCGCCCAGCGCCTCTCGATGGGCAGGGAGGGGGAGCTGCCGGGGATCGCAGCGGAGGCTGTTCAGTTCGTGCTCACTCCTTTCCTGGGCAGCGCCGAGGCACGGAAGGTCGCCGAGGTGAACGAGCCTACTTGACATGTGATTAATTAGTCACCTATAGTCCTCCGCATGGACGAGGTGTTCAAGGCCCTGGCCGATCCGACCCGCCGCAGCTTGCTCGACGAGCTCTTCGAGCGGGACGGCCAGTCGCTGAGTGAGCTCGAGGCGCGCCTGCCGATGACTCGCTTCGGCGTGATGAAGCACCTGCGGGTGCTGGAGGAGGCGGGCCTGGTCAAGACCCGCAAGCGCGGCCGCGAGAAGCTGCACTTCCTAAACCCCGTCCCGATCCGGCTCGTCCACGACCGCTGGGTGAGCAAGTACGCCGCGCCATGGGCTGCCGCCCTGAGCGGGCTCAAGCACGAACTGGAGGAGGAAGGAACGATGGAGAAGGTCTTCGAGATTTACATCAAGACCACGCCCGAGCGCCTTTGGGAGGCGATCACCGATCCCGAGCTGCGGGCCAAGTACAACTTCGGCGTCGGGGTCAGCTCCGATTGGTCACCTGGCTCGAGCTACGAGTCGGTTCACCCCGCGGCCGGGATCAAGATCGCGGAGGGGGAGAACCTCGAGGTCGAGCCGCCGCGCCGCCTCGTGCAGAGCTTCACCGCGCTCTGGAGCGACGACGTCAAGGCCCAGGGAACCTCGCGGGTGACCTGGGAGATCGAGCCGGTCGGCGACTCCTGCCAGCTCACCGTCATTCACGACCAGCTGCCCGAGTCGGCGAACCCGGAACTGTACGGGGGCTGGCCGATGATCCTCTCTGGCTTGAAGACGCTGCTGGAGACCGGCGAGGAGCTGACCACTCCCGGTTCGCTGCGCTACTCGGGAGCCGGCGCGGGGGAGTGGTCGAGCTAGGCGCTCAGGCGAGGCCGAGCTCGACCATGCTGCGCCCGGTGTCGGCGATCGAGTCCGCCACCGGGCGTGGCGACCACTGCAGCGCCGTCCGCGCCTTCTCGCTCGAATAGGTCAGCTTCTTGCCGAGCTGGTTGACGATCGAGCCAATGCTCGGGTCGAAGCGGCCCATCACCTTGACCAGGAAGTCGGGCACTCTGCGGCTCGGAACCCTCTTCGCGTCGGCGCCGAGCTCGCGGCGCAGGATCGCCGCCACTTCCTCCAGCCAGAGGAACTCGTCGACGGCGATGAAGCGCTCGCCGCTCGCCTGAGGAGCCAGCATGGCTTTCACGTGGAGGTCGGCGACGTCGCGCACGTCGACGAAGCTGAAGCCGATCCGCGGTAGGCCGGGAGTGCCTTTGAGCAGGCGCTGCACCGTCTGCAGCGAGAAGGACGGATCGCGGTGCAGCAGCGGGCCGAGGATCGCGCCCGGGTTGATCGTCGCGAGCTTCTCCTTGGCCCCCTCTTCTTCGACCAGCTTCCAGGCCGCCCGCTCGGCGATCGTCTTCGAGCGCACGTAGGGCGAGAGCGCGGGGAAGTCGAGGTCGGTCCAGTCGGCCTCGGTCAGCGGACCGGGGCCCTTCGCCCCGCCGGCGATCGCGGCGACCGAGGAGGTGACGACGGTGCGCTTGACGCCGGCACCGAGCGCGGCGCGAAGCACCCGCAGCGTGCCCTCGCGGGCCGGCACGATCAGCTCGTCGGGGTCTTTCGGCTGGGACGGCGGGAAGGGCGAGGCGACGTGGAGGACGTAGTCGCAGCCGGCCACGGCGTCGGCCCAGCCCTCGTCGCGGGTCAGGTCTGCGGCGAGCACGCTCAGCCGCTCGCCGGCGTCGACCTGGGAGCCGACCGCTTCGCGCAGCTCCTCCTCCCGAGCAAGGTCGCGGACCGTGGTCCGCACCTCGTAGCCCTGCTCCAGCAGCTCGACGATGCACCAGCCGCCGAGGAAGCCGGAACCGCCGCTCACCAGGACCGTCTCAGTCATCGTCGCGACTTCTATCAGCGCTCAGCTCTTCTTGCGCCGTTCCAGCACTTCGCCGAACGCCTTCTCGATCTCGTCGGTGAGGGTGAGGCGGAAGGTGGCGTTGAGCGTCTCCGAGGCGATCGGACGCAGCTGCTCGACCGCCTCGGTCATCTCCGGCCAGCGCTCGGCGGGGCGGCCGGCCGCATCGAACGGCTTCCAGAGCTCCTCGACGAAGAGCTTGACGAAGGCGCGGGCGGAGGACTGGGAGTTGCGGACCAGCTTCTCGATCGCGGCGAGGGCAGCGGCGAGCGGGATGCCGCGGCCCATCACGTCTTCGGCGGCGCGCAGCAGGGCGGGGCTGGGCGCTTCGAAGCGTTCTTCGCCGAGCGGGATCAGCAGGCCCAGCTTCTGCGCCTTGGCGAGCAGCTTCTCGTCGTCGACCCCGAAGCGCTCGATCAGCTCCTCGCGGGTCAGCACCTCCGGCGCCTCGCTCTCGAAGGGCGCCGTGATCGCCTGGCGCAGGCCGACGAAGCGGTCGACGTCGACACCGTGCTCGCCGATCAGCCGCTCGATCGCGCTCAGCTTGAAGCCCTCCGCCTGCATCTCCTGGATCAGGCGCAGGCGGGCGACGTGGTCGGGCCCGTAGTAGCCGATCCGCGCTCGCACCTCGGGCGGCGGCAGCAGCCCCCGCGACTGGTGGTTGCGGATGTTGCGCACGGACATGCCGGTCTCATACGCGAGCTGCTCGATCGTCATCCCTGCCTGCTCGGCGTCATCGGTGACGGGCTTCACATTGCGGGCCATGAGACGGATGCTACCTTGCGCTTTGTAACCTCGTTTGAGGTAACGGTTTTGAAGTAACCATGACTCTGCCGACAGCAAGCACAACCTCCCCACCCGCCGGCGGCGCAGCGCTCGGCCAGATCGCGATCGCTTCGACCGCCGCCCTGCTGCTCACCGCTGCACTGCTCTACATCGGCTTCGGTTACCGCGCCGGCCGCCTCGCCTGGCTGCACCGCTTCGCCGCCGAGGTCGAAGAGCGCAGCGGCTACCCGGCGTGGGTCGGCATCCCGGTCGCGATCGCCAGCAGCTCGCTGCTGATCGCGCTCTTCGGCATGTACTGGGACATCTCGCTCCACATCGACGTCGGCCGCGACCCCGGCCCCCTCGCCAACCCCGCCCACTACTTCATCCTTGCCGGCCTCTTCGGCATCTTCACCGCGGGCTTCTTCGCCATGGTCCTGCCCGAGGGCAGGCCGAGCGAGACCGCGGTGCGACTGGGCCCCGACTGGTACGCGCCGCTCGGCGGCGTCCTGATCAGTGCCTGCGCCGGCTTCTCGCTGATCGGCTTTCCGCTCGACGACGTCTGGCACCGCCTCTTCGGCCAGGACGTGACGCTCTGGGGCCCGACCCACCTGATGCTGATCGG
>DASZQM010000126.1:0-2437 GCA_035549645.1 Solirubrobacterales bacterium
TCGAGCCCGAGCCGCAGGTCGCCCACGCGATGCAGTCGACAGCGAAGCTGACCGAGGACAGCGTCGGGCGACTCGCCATCCCGGCCGAGGTCGTCGACCGCGCCGGCTTCGAGCCGACCCTGGAGGGCTCCGCCAAGGCCCTCGTCGACATCCGCACCCTCGCCCCTGGGACTCTGAAACGCCAGCTGGAGGTCCGCGCCGTCCTCGCCCCAGCGCTGAGACCGTCCCGCGGCGCAAATATTGCGCCTGGCGACGGTCTCGCCGAGGGTGGGGCGGTCGTGCGGCCGATTTCGGCGGCGGAGGGACTGCGGGCGGTGGCGCCGAGCACGATCGTGCAGTCGGGCTTTGGCGGCGGCGGGTCGCTGGCGACGCTGGCCGACCTGGTGCGTCGCGTGCCCAGCTACGCGCTCGACCTCACTCCTGACCCCGCAGCCAACGCCGGCGCGGTGGGTCGCCTGGTGGCCGAGCTTGGCTGAAGCGCTCGTCACCGCCGCGATCCCGGTTCGCGACGGCGAGGCCTACCTGGCCGAGGCGATCGAGAGCGTGCTCGGCCAGACCAGGCCCTGCGATCAGGTGATCGTCGTCGACAACGGCTCGAGCGACCGCAGCGCCGAGATCGCCCGCGGCTTTGGCCCGCCCGTCGAGGTCGTCAGCGAGCCGCGTGCCGGGATCGGCTTCGCCCGCAACGCGGCCGTGGCCGCGGCGCGCGGCGATTTCATCTCCTTCCTCGACGCCGACGATCTCTGGGCGCCGGCGAAGACCGAGCTGCAGCTGGCCGCCTTCGCTGCCCGTCCCCAGCTCAGCCTCGTCTTCGGCCAGGTCCAGCAGTTCGCCGGCGAGGAGTTGGGTGCGGCCGAGCGCGCCGCCATCCGTCTGCCGGCCGAGCCGCAGCCGGGCGCCCACGTCGGGGCGATGCTGGCCCGGCGCGAGGCGATCGAGGCGGTTGGGCCCTGGCCGGAGGACGTCGCCGTGAGCGACGGGCTGACCTTCCTGCTGGGCGCCGGCGAGCTCGGCCTCGAGCAGGCGATGCTGCCCGAGGTGGTGATGCTGCGCCGCGTGCACGGCGCCAACAGCTCGATCCGCAACCGCGCGGCACGGATCGAGTTCGCCCGCCTGCTCAAAGGATCGCTCGACCGTCGCCGTGGAGCGGCCCAGTGACCGAGTCGCTGGGCAACCTGCCCACCGCCGAGCAGCTGCTGGTCCTGCACGCGGCACTGGATCCGGCTCCCGCCGCCGCGGTGGCCTGGCAGCGCTGGCGCCAGGCGATCGATTTCGACGACGTCGATCACGGCTCGACCCGGCTGCTGCCGCTGGTCTACCGAAACCTCGGCGCCGGGGCCTTCGACGAGGAGGTCGCGGGGCGCCTCAAGGGCCTCTACCGGCGCTCCTGGAGTCACAACCAGCTGATCTTCAAGCGGGCCGCCGGGGCGATCGGCGTGCTCGAGGGCGCCGGCATCGAGACGCTCGTCACCAAGGGCGCCTCACTGGCACTGCTCTCCTACGGCGACGTCGGCGTGCGTCCGATGGACGACGTCGACGTGCTGGTGCCGTTCGATCGCGCAACCGACGCGATCGAGGTCCTTAGCGCGGCGGGTTGGACACCCGATCGCGAGGATCCGTTGGCCTGGACGCGAGTGCATCACTCGCTCGGCTTCGGCGGCTCCGACCACGGCGAGGTCGACCTGCACTGGTTTGCGCTCTGGCAGCCGGCACGCGACGAGCATCTCTGGCGCGCCTCGGTTCCGCTGCAGCTGGCCGGGGCCACCACCCTGGCCCCCTGTCCGGCGGATCAGCTCCTGCTCGCCTGCGTGCACGGCACGCCGTGGAGCCCGCTGCCGCCGTTCCGCTGGGTCGCCGACGCGGTGACGGTGATCCGTTCGGCCGGGGAGGGTCTCGAGTGGGACCGTCTCGTCGCCGAGGCCCGGCGTCGCCGCCTCACCGTCGCCACCGCTGCGGCACTGGACTACCTGCGCCTGGAGTTCGGCGCGCCCGTTCCCGCCTCCGCCCTTGCCGGCCTGGCCGCTGCGCCCACCACCCGGCACGAGCGCGCTGCCTTCCGCGCCGCCTGCCGGCCCGACTCGCCGCTGCGCACCCTGCGCATGGCATGGGACCGCTACCGTCGCCTGCGCGACCTCGACACCGGCGCGCCACGCCCCCGTGGGTTCGTCCCCTTCGCGCGCCGCTTCTGGGGCCTGGACAGCGTCTGGCAGCTGCCCATGCACGGTCTCCGCTCGCTCAGCCGGCGGCGCGAGCGCGCTGGCGCTCGATCCTCGCTTTGAAGGCCCGGAACACGCTGGCGCGCACAGCGGTCACGTCCTGGGTGAGGCTCTCCGGATGCACTCGCCGTCGCAGCAGCACCCGCGACAGCTTGGCGATCTCGATCTCGGCCTCGACCGCGCGCATCGCCCAGTCGATGTCCTCGGCCGGGCGGATCGAT
>DASZQM010000127.1:0-6878 GCA_035549645.1 Solirubrobacterales bacterium
AAGCCGCAACAGGGAAGCGGCGGGCAGAGGGGCTCACGGGACAAGGAGAGAGATCTAGATGTTCTCGACGCTACGCACGCGATTCGGCATACCCGGAGTGATCTCGGTTATCGCCCTGGTCTTCGCCATGTTCGGCGGCGCCTACGCCGCCTCCAATTCTTCAGGCGACGGCAAGGCCACCGCCTCAAAGACCAAGACCGTCAAGGGCCCCCGCGGTCCCAAGGGTGCGACCGGGCCGGCTGGCCCGCAGGGCCCAGCTGGACCTAAAGGCGACACCGGGGCTGCCGGCTCCAACGGCACCATTGGCATACCCGGCGCACCGGGCATGAGTGTGACTAGCACCGAACTCTCGGTCGGTAACGAAAACTGCGAATTCGGCGGCTCGGAATTCACCGCGGCCAGCGGCACCAGCTACGCCTGCAATGGCGCCGAAGGGGCTGAAGGGCCGGCGGGTTCGCCCTGGACGGTTAACGGACTCCCCAGTGGTGCCAGCGAGACGGGCACTTGGGCCGTGGGCCCATATCCGGCAGGAGGTTTCTTCTACTCACCGATCTCCTTTGCGGTGCCACTTTCAGTCGGCAGTGCGGTCGCTGTTCACTTCATCAACATCCATGGACAGGAGGAAAGGGAAAGCGGTGAGATTGGCACGTCGGCCGACTGTCCTGGCTCTGTAACCCACCCCACTGCTCTACCGGGGAATCTCTGCGTCTATGAGCAGACCAGAAGTGGGGCCTTCGAATCAGGAGAAGGACTCAGCTACGAATATTCCCCTCCCGTCGCGGAAGGAAATATGACGGGCATCAACATGGTGCTCTTCGCCGAACCTGGCGGAGCAGCCCGCGGCGACTGGGTTGTAACCGCTCCCTAAATCTACATCTAGCTCACTAAGGAACCCCAGGCGGCAGGGCCGCCTGGGGTTTCCGGGCCTCTGACGAAAGCGTAGAAATGCAGAACAGTAAGGAAAACGCAATGCATAAAGTGCGAGTTCGACAGGGCAGGATCTCAGCTGTTCTCCTCACGGTCGCAAGTGTCCTCTGCCTTGCCGCCTCCGCTCAAGCCGCCCGAACGCATTCCCTTATCTCAACCGAACGGCTACCGGGAAACCAGGCACCCGGCGATGTTGCCGCCAGCCAGGCGACCCATCACTTCTACGTCACGACCTTCTCGAGTCCGGTCTACAACTTCGACCCCGACGGCAAGCTTGACGCAGCACAGCCCGAATTGCCGGGGAGCTCGACGCTGGAACCAGCTTACGTCAGCGTCGATAACTCGGGGGGCCCTCACAACGGCTACATCTACGCCTCAAGCTTCGTGACCCGTGCCATTCAGCAGTACGACCCTTCTGGGTCAGCGACCGCGGTGAAAATCACCTCAGCAGCGATGCCCCCAAACGGCACCGCGCAAGGGGGCGGTTTGCCACCAGTGGTCAACAACGGTGAATTCATTCCTCGCGACCTTGAAGTTGATCCCTCCGGAAATATCTTTGTGATCGAGCAGGGCAACAGTAAGCTCGACGAGTTCACATCGTCGGGCGTATTCGTGGCACAGTTCGCTCCGAATATTGCCGGGAAGATTGATGCAAGCGGCAATCGCTATATCACCCGGCCTGAAGGTCTCGAATGGCACCTCTTCAAGCTCAACTCAGCTTTGGAATGCGTGCCAGCAAGCTGTGCACCGTTCATCACCTCCCATGAAGCGACGAGGGTTGCCGTCGATCGCTCCACGGGGAATATCTTTACGACCGAATGGTCCTTTGGTGTAGGGGGGAATTTCAGGGAATACGACTCTTCCGGTAGTCCACTGGGAGTTACTCCCCTTGGCAAGTCGATTCCAGAGGCCCTTGCCGTGGACGGCTCGACCGGCAACTTGATGATCACTTTTCAAGCGCAGGGGAGCGGCGGCGAAGACATAGTGCAGCTCTACGGTGCCGCTCGGATCGTTCCCGACGTGGAAACGGAACCGGCGGGCAATCTCACCGATGGTGCGGCTGACCTTCACGGGAAGATCGGGGCCGCCGAAGTGGCTGGCGCGACGTGTGCCTTTCAGTACGTCGACGAAGCGACTTTCCAAGTTCATCAATTCGAAGGCGCGGCTGAAGCGCCCTGTGAACCGGGCGGCCCCTTCTCCGGCGGCGCCATGAACGACGTTCACGCTCACCTCAGTGGCTTGCAGGGTGGCGTGACCTATCGCTACCGCTTGGTGGGCACGAACGAAAATGGCTCCAACGCGGGAGAAGACGAGGTCTTCCAGACGCTGGGCCCGAGCGTCACGGGAACCGAAGCCTCCGAAGTGACGGCGACCGGGGCGAGGCTGAGCGGTTTCGTTGACCCCAACGGGAGACCGACCACCTACCGGGGCCAGTACGTCACCCAGGCTGGCTTCGAAGCGAACGGCTTCGCCGATGCGACGGATATTCCAATCACGCCTGCCACTGTGCCCCTTGCCGCCCTCGGTCAGGGCCGCCTCGAAGCGGGATCCAAAACCATCCAGGGGGTGATTACGACCAGTGGCAGCTTTGCCGTTGCTCAGCACCTCTACGGACCCGGCATCCAGCCTGGAACGACGATCACCGCAGTCGCCGAAGGAACTCTGACGCTATCGCAGGCCGCGACCACGACCCTTTCCAACTCCGCTCTCACTGCCAGTTCACCGCAACCGGTGGCTCAGGAAGTCACCGGTCTCACTCCCGGTACGGCATATCGCTTCCGCATCGTTGCCGAAAACAGCGAAGGCATCACGATGGGCCCCGCCGAAGCCTTCACAGCTTTCCGGATCGCGCCCGTGGGGCTCCCCGACGCTCGCGCCTACGAGCAGGCGAGCCCGACCGAAAAGAGCGGCACGAACATCGTGGGCGAACTTAACGCCATACAGGCATCCAGCGATGGCAACCGCGTCACCTTCGGGGCTTACGCCGGCATTCCCGGTGGTGATGGGCAGCAGGACTTCGCCTCATACATGGCCTCGCGTGGCGCCGGCGCCTGGTCCACACGAGGAATGCTGCCGCCCGCGTCCGCCGGCTCAACCGGGAGGGTGATCAATTGGGACGAAGACCTTGCGAACGTATATAGCTACGCTGGCGTCATTGGCATCGACGGCTCGGGCCGTCTGCTGAGCCGTTCGAGCGCCGACGGCTCATATACCGAAATTGCCCGGGAACTCGTCGATTTCTTTGGCAATATCGCGGCCGGCGCCTCGGCTGGCGGCAATATCGCCTTGCTGGAAAGCGAAGAAGGAAGCCTGCTTCCCGGCGATCTCGCGGGTAAGCAAAATCTCTACGCTTACGACCACGAAACCGACACCCTGGTCTTGGCCGGAGTCTTGAACGACCTCTCGGTTCCGCCTGGCGGCGCGATGGCTGGCCCATATGAGTGGTTCGGAAGTAAGGACACCAGTAGACCAGGTGGTGCAATAGGCCAATACCGCATCGAGGCCGAGCGCGCGATCTCCATCGATGGCAAGCGAATCTTCTTCACCGCGGGGGGAACGGGCCAGATCTATGTGCGCGAGAACCCTTTTGCTCAGCAGAGCTCGATGAACGGTGAAGAATGCACCGAAGCCTCCACCAAGGCCTGCACGGTTCGAATCTCGGCTCCCGAAAAAGGGGTAGCTGACCCCGGTACCCCCGCCGCCTTCGCCTGGGCCGCCGCCGATGGCTCGACGGTTTACTTCCTCGACAAAGGAAAGCTGACCACCGACTCCACCGCCGGCGCAGGTTATGACCTCTATCGCTACGACCTCGAAACCGGCAAGCTCACCGATCTGACCGTCGATATGACCGATGGGAAAGGCGCCCAGGTCGAAGGCGTACTGGGGGTGAGCGCCGAAGGCAACGATGCCTACTTCGTCGCTCCGGGGGTGCTGGCAGAAGGGGCAAGCGAAGGGCGCTTGCGGGAAACCAATCTCTACGCGGTGCACGGCGAAGAAGTCGTGTTCGTCGCTCGTCTCTCCGCGGACGAAAGCACCAGCAGCGAATGGGAGAACTGGAGCCCGCGTTCGGGGTCCAACGGAGGGGGAGTGGCCTTCGCTTACGCCAGCCGGGTGAGCGCCGACGGGCGTGCGCTTCTCTTCACTTCCAGTCGCCAGCTCACTGCTTATCGCAACCATGAACGGGCAGAGCTCTATCTCTACCGTGAGGGCAGGGGGATCGATTGCGTCTCCTGCAACCCGAGCGGGGTAGCGCCCGCCGGGCCGTCAGGGGTGCAAGAGATCAATGGGCCAGCGTTCCACCCAGGTCACATAGTTCCGATCATGACCCGCAACCTCTCGGACGACGGGCGCCGTGTCGTCTTCGACACTCCTGACAAGCTCGTCTCCTCCGACGAAAATGGCGTCAACGACGTCTATGAGTGGGAGGAAAAAGGTGAGGGGAGCTGTGACAGCGAAGCCGAGAACGGCGGCTGTCTCTTCCTGATCTCGACTGGAACCAGCCCTGACCCCTCTTATCTGGGTGATGCGGACTCCAAAGGAGAAAACGTCTTCTTCTTCACTTCTCAGCAGCTCGTCGGACAGGACAAGGACCATTTGGTCGACGTCTACGACGCTCGGGTTAACGGCGGCATCGCCGCTCAGAACGATAGACCGGTTTCGCCCTGCGAAGCCGAAGCCTGCCTCGGCCCCGGCAGCTCGGGTCAGACGCCGCAAACGCCGGGCACCACCAGCTTTGCCGGGCCCGGAAACCCCCCCCGCCCTGTGGCTTGCTCCAAGGGCCGCACCAGGCGTCACGGGCGCTGTGTCAAGAGCCACGCCAAGAAGAAGCACGCGAAGAAGCACCACAAGCAAAGACGCGCCCAGCGCGCGAAGGGAGGGTCGTACCGATGAGGCGGCTGATAGCTACAGTTGCGGCGCTTCTCTGCGCGGCGGTCCTGACCGCAAGTCCAGCCGCGGCTGCCGAACCGATGGGCGCTCCTGCTTGGACCATCTCGGCGATCTCCTATCCGACGGCCTTCGAAGTGGGCTCTGCCGCCGAACGAGGCTATCTGGGGCCCGGCTACCAGATCCAGGCCTTCAACGTCGGCGGCAGAGCCACCGAAGGGACTTTCAAGATCGTCGACACCTTGCCGGCCTCGCTCAAACCCTCGACCAGTTTTCCGCCAAGAGGGGGCTATGGCCCCGAATTGGATTCAGTGACAATGAGCTGCTCGGCGTCCGGCCACACGGTCACCTGCACCGGCGGGCAAACGACACCGCTAGGTCCCGGTGAAGAGGCGAGCGTGGTTATCCCGCTGGAAGTTGAAGCAAGCGCCCCGGCACAGGTACTCGACAAAGCCGTGATTGAAGGCGGCGGCACCACACCGATCTCCACCAGCCAGGCGACGAAGATCAGCTCCGCAGCCAGCCCGTTCGGGTTCCAGGGTGGCCCGTCGGGCCTTTTCGGTTCGGTTACGAACCCGGATGGTGGAGCTTCCACCATGGCCGGCAGTCACCCTTATCAGGCAACTGTTGCCGGCTTCTACCTGAACAGCAATCCCACCACTCCTGACAACACCGCCCTGGTGGCGCCAAATGGCGGCCTGCACGAAATCGACGTCGACCTGCCGCGCGGCGAGGTGGTCAACCCGCAGGCGACTCCGCATTGCACCGAGAGCCAGCTACAGAGTCACATCGGTTGTCCCTTGGGAACCCAGGTCGGCACCGTAGCCCTCACCCTTTCGATCATAGGCGGCCTCGGCGAGGAAGCCCCGATCAACGGCCTCTTCAACATGGTGCCGCCGCCGGGTTATCCGGCCGAGCTCGCATTTGAAGTGGTTGAAGGTCTCTATATTCACCTCTTGGCGCACGTCAGCGCCGACGGCAGCTTCCAGCTGTCGGCGAAGGCCCGCGACGTTCCTGCAGTCAGGCCGGTCGTCGGGGTGCGCACAGTGCTCTGGGGGGACCCCAGTGCCGAAAGTCACGACGGTCTGCGAGGGGAATGCGTCAAGGACCGCTCGCTTTGCGCTCCTGGGGAACGCGCCCACAAGCCCTTCCTAACCATGCCCTCATCCTGTGAAGGAACACTTACTACCACCGCCCAGATCGACAGCTGGATCGAACCGGGCAACTTCCTCACCCGCTCCTATGAATCAGCCGACCTCTCGGGCCACAAAGTCGGCGTCGACGGCTGCAACCAGCTGCAGTTCGAACCGACGATCGAAGCGAAGCCGACCACCAACCTGGCGGACTCACCTTCAGGGCTGGACTTCAATCTGCACCAACCCCAGAACGAAGCATTCGAAGGCCGCGCCACCGCCAACCTGAAGGACATCACGGTGGCCCTGCCGGCGGGCATGGCGCTGAACCCCTCCGCGGGCGCAGGGCGCGAAGCCTGCTCCTCATCCCAGATCGGCCTGGCAACAGCGGTAGGCGCAACCCCGATCCGCTTCAGCGAAGAAGGGGCTCACTGCCCCGATGCGGCGAAGATCGGCTCGGTCGAAGTCGACACCCCGCTGCTCGAAGACCCGCTGCAGGGCAACGTCTACCTGGCAAAGCCCTTCGACAACCCCTTCGGCACGCTCCTGGGGATCTACCTGGTGGTCGATGACCCCCAGACCGGAGTGATCGCAAAGCTCCCCGGCAAGGTCGAAGCCGACCCCACCACAGGTCAGCTCACCACCACCTTCACCGAAAGCCCCGAGCTGCCCTTGGAAGACGTGACGCTTCACCTCTTCAACGGCTCCAGGGCCGCATTGACCACGCCTTCAACCTGCGGCGCCTACACCACCACCGCCAGCCTCACCCCCTGGAGCACTCCCGAAGGGGCGACGGTCGGGAAACAAGACTCCTTCGAAACCACCACCTCGCCCAACGGCGGCATCTGCCCGAGAAACGGTGGCGAAGCCCCCAACAAGCCCGCCTTCACGGCAGGCACCATCGCCCCCCAGGCCGGCGCCTACTCCCCCTTC
>DASZQM010000128.1:0-11503 GCA_035549645.1 Solirubrobacterales bacterium
CGTTCTCGATCGAGCAGATGATCACGACGTTGTCGTTGTGGTCGCGCATCACCTCGAGCTCGAACTCGCCCCAGCCGATCACCGACTCCTCGACCAGCACCTGGTTGATCGGGCTGGCAGCGAGGCCCTCGGAGACGACCTGGCGCAGCTCGGTCTCGGTCTCCCCCACGCCCCCGCCCTGGCCGCCCATGGTGAAGGCCGGGCGGACGATCGCGGGGAGGGTGATGCGGCCGTCGGCGAGCGCCGCCTCGACCTCGCCGAGGCTCTCGACCGTCATCGACCAGGGGATTCGCACGCCCGCCTCGTTCATCGTGCGGCGGAACTCCTCGCGGTCCTCGGCGCGGCGGATCGCCTCGTTGTCGGCGCCGATCAGCTCGACCCCGTGCTTCTCCAGCGTGCCGTCTTCGTACAGGGTCATCGCCAGGTTGAGCGCGGTCTGGCCGCCGAGGGTCGGCAGCAGCGCGTCGGGCTGCTCCTTTTCGATGATCCGCGTCACCGGGCCCGGCAGCAGCGGCTCGATGTAGGTCGAGCTGGCGAACTCTGGGTCGGTCATGATCGTCGCCGGGTTGGAGTTGACGAGGACGACCTCGTAGCCCTCCTCGAGCAGCACCTTGCAGGCCTGCACGCCGGAGTAGTCGAACTCGGCCGCCTGGCCGATCACGATCGGCCCGGAGCCGATCAGCAGGATCTTCTCGATGTCGGTGCGCTTAGGCATTGGCAAGCTCCAGGAAGGCGTCGAAGAGGTGGCGGGCGTCGTGCGGTCCGGGGCCGGCCTCGGGGTGGTACTGGACCGTCGCCGCGGCGACCTCCTTCAGCACCAGGCCCTCGACCGTGCGGTCGTAGAGGTTGAGGTGGGAGAGCTCGGCGGCGCCGAAGTCGGTCTCCCAGCGCACCGGCTCGTCGGCCTCGATCTTCGGCTCGCCGCCCGGGCCCCGCACGGCGAAGCCGTGGTTCTGCGAGGTGATGTCGATCCGTCCCGTCGCCAGCTCCTTGACCGGGTGGTTGGCGCCGCGATGGCCGAAGGGCAGCTTGAAGGTCTCCAGGCCGACGGCGCGACAGAGCAGCTGGTGGCCGAGGCAGATGCCGAAGAGCGGCTTGCGGCCAACCAGCTCGCGCACGGTGTCGACGACGTAGCCGAGCGCGGCGGGGTCGCCTGGACCGTTGGCGAGAAAGACGACGTCGGGGTCCTCGGCGAGCACCTGCTCGGGGCTCGAGGTGCAGGCCAGGAGCGTCAGGCGGCAGCCGCGCTCGCGCAGCTGGCGCACGATGTTGAGCTTGACGCCGGTGTCGATGCCGACCACGTGCGGGCCGTCGCCGTCCTCGAAGCGAATCGGCTCGGCGGGGGTCACCGTGCGGGCCAGATCGGCGCCGTCCATCGAGGGCTCGGCGGCGACCCGTTCGCGCGCCTCGGCTTCCGCGGTGCCGGCGGGGAAGATGCCGCCGCGCATCGCGCCGCCGTCGCGGATGTGGCGGACGATCGCGCGGGTGTCGACGCCGCCGATCCCCGGCACGCCGCAGTCGGCGAGCCAGTCGAGCCAGCCGCCCTCGGCGGTGGCGACGTCCTCGCCGTTCTTGGGGTCGCGCATGACGACGCCGCGAGCGTGGGCGCGGTCGGACTCCATCGCCGCGGCGGAAACGCCGTAGTTGCCGATCAGCGGATAGGTGAAGACGATGATCTGCCCGGCATAGGAGGGGTCGGTGACCGACTCCTGGTAGCCGGTCATCGCCGTATTGAAGACGACCTCGCCGGTCACCGGTCCCTCGGCACCGCACGGAACGCCGTCGAAGCGCGCCCCGTCCTCGAGCAACAGGAAGCCCTCGCTCATGCCGCAACTCCCATCGAGAAGGAGCGCAGTCGGTAGGCGACCTGGCCGCCGGCCAGGGTCATCAGCACGCGGCCGGTCAGCTCCTCGCCGTCGCACCAGGAGTTGGAGGAGCGGCTCTCGTAGCCGTCCTCGCCGACGGTCCACTGGGCGGAGAGGTCGCAGAGCGCGATGTTGGCCTCGCTGCCGGGGGCGAGCGAGGGGCGCTCGACCTCGAAGAAGCCGGCGGCGACGCTGAGGCGGTCGACGAGCAGGCCGAGCTCGATCGTGCCTGGCATGACGAGGTGGGTGTGGAGGGCGGCGAAGGCCGTCTCCAGGCCGGTCACACCCATTGCGGCCTGCTCATAGGGGACCTCCTTTTCCTCCGGCGCATGCGGAGCGTGGTCGGTGGCGATGCAGTCGATCGTGCCGTCGCGCAGTCCCTCGATCAGGGTCTGGCGGTCGGCCTCGGTGCGCAGCGGCGGGTTCATCTTGAAGCGGTGCGGGTCGAGCGAGCGCACCTCCTCGTCGGTGAGGCAGAGGTGGTGCGGCGAGGCCTCACAGGTGATCTGCACCCCGGCCGTCTTGGCGGCGCGCACGGCCTCGACCGACTCCGCCGCGGAGAGGTGCTGGACGTGGATTCGCCCCTCCTCGTAGCCGGCGATCGCCGCGTCGCGGGCGATCATCGTCGACTCCGAGATCGATGGCACACCGTCGAGCCCGAGCGCTGCCGAGACGGCACCCTCGTGCATCACGCCGGCGCCGGAGAGATCGGGGTCCTCCTCGTGGAGGGCGATCGTGCCGCCGCAGAGGCGCTGGTACTGGAGGGCGCGACGCATGATCGAGGCGCTGCGGATCGGCAGCCCGTCGTCGCTGAAGCCGGCGGCGCCGGCGTCGCGCAACGAGGCCATCTCGGTCAGCTCCTCTCCCTTCATCGCGCGGGTGACGGTGGCGAGGAAGCCGACCTTGACCGCGGCAGCGGCGCGAGCGTCGGCAAGCAGCGCCTCGACGTCGGCCGGCTCGGAGACGGGCGGTTCGGTGTTGGCCATCGCGAGGATGCCGCAGAAACCACCGGCGGCGGCGGAGCGCGCCCCGGTCTCGATGTCCTCCTTGTGCTCCTGGCCGGGCGTGCGCAGGTGGACGTGGGGGTCGAAGAAAGCGGGGAATGCGTGCAGGCCCTCGGCGTCGATTACCTCCAGGTCACCGGCGTCAGCGCTGCCGGGCGCGGCCAGCTCGGCGACGACGCCGTCGCGGACGACCACGTCGTGGCGAGCCTCGATCCCGGCGGCCGGGTCGAGGACCGTGGCGCTGCGCAGCAGCAGGTTCGCGCTCTCTCCGGCGCGCATCTCGAGCTTGGTTGCGCTCACGCGGGTTGTCCGATCGGGGTGGCGCGGCCGTTGGTGCCGAGCGCGGGCGCCGGCTCTTCGTCGCCCGCGGCGAGCAGCTCATAGAGGATCGCCATGCGGACGACGAGGCCGGCGGCGACCTGCTCGGCGATCAGCGACTGCGGCGAGTCGATCACCTCGCCGGAGAGCTCGACCCCGCGGTTGACCGGCCCCGGGTGCATCAGCAGCTGCTTGCGGCCGAGCCGGCGCGAGTCGATCTGGAAGTGAGCGGCGTACTCGCGCAGCGAGGGGACGAAGCTCTCCCGCATGCGCTCGTGCTGAAGGCGCAGGGTGTAGACGACGTCGGCCTCCCCCATCCCGTCGAGGGAGTGGGTGACCGCGCAGCCCAGTTGCTCGAGCCCGCGCGGGATCAGCGCCGGCGGGCCGCAGACGGTGAGCTCGGCCCCCATCGCCTTGAAGGCGATCAGGTTGGAGCGGGCGACGCGGCTGTGCAGGACGTCGCCGACGATCCAGATCCGCTTGCCCTCGAGCGAGCCGAGGCGGCGGCGCAGGGTGTAGACGTCGAGCAGCGCCTGGCTCGGGTGCTCGTGCTTGCCGTCGCCGGCGTTGACGACCGAGGCGTCGGCCCACCCGGCGACCATCTGGGCGGCACCGGCGTAGGGGTGGCGCAGGACGATCGCGGCCGGATCGTAGGCGGAGAGCGTCGCCACCGTGTCCTTCAGCGACTCGCCCTTGTCGACCGAGGAGCCGGCCGCCTTGACCGAGACGAGGTCGGCGGAGAGGCGCTTGGCGGCGAGCTCGAAGGAGGCGCTGGTGCGGGTGCTCGCCTCGTAGAAGAGGGTGACCACGGTGCGCCCGCGCAGGGTCGGCACCTTCTTGATGTCGCGGCGGCCGACCTCGGCGAAGCTCTCCGCCCGGTCGAGAATCGCCTCGATCTCGGCTTTCGAGAGCTGCTCGATCGAAAGCAGGTGCTTCATGCCGTCACCTCGCTCAGTTGGGAGATCGTCACTTCGTCGGCGCCATCGGACTCCTCGAGGCGGACGTTGACCCGCTCCTCGCGCGCCGTCGGCAGGTTCTTGCCGACGTAGTCGGGGCGGATCGGCAGCTCGCGATGACCACGGTCACAGAGCACGGCGAGCTGGACCCGGCGCGGCCGGCCGTAATCGAAGAGGGCGTCGATCGCGGCCCGAACCGTGCGCCCGGTGAAGAGCACGTCGTCGACGAGGACGACCGTCTTCTCGCTCGGGTCGAAGTCGATGTGCGAAGCGTGGACCACCGGCTGGGCGCTGGGCGACTTGGCGCCGACGTCGTCGCGGTAGAAGGAGATGTCGAGGTCGCCGATCGGCAGCTCGGCCCCGGTCAACTCGGCGAGAAGCGAGTGCAGGCGGCGGGCAATCAGGGCACCGCGGGTGTGAATCCCGACGATCGCAAGGCCATCCGGGTCCGGATTCTTCTCGGCGATCTCATGCGCGATGCGCCGCAGCGTCCGCGTCAAGTCGTCGTGCTCCAGCACGACCTTCTCATTCACTTCGCTTTTCTCCTTCCAGGCCTCACAGGACCGGGTTAAAGGACGGCGCCAATGTAGCAGCAGGCGCGGCGAGCCTTACACGGACTCGCCGTTTTCGCGCGCTCCGTTGGGGATCAGCTTGGGGTCGCCGCGCTCGGGGAAGGGGATCTCGATCAGGTCGAAGTCCTTGGGGGCGACGCAGTGCTCGAAGACGTCTTCGGCCTCTTCCAGCACGGTGCCGACGTGGTAGCGCGAGGAGATGTGGACGAGGGCGAGCATCTTGACGTGGGCCTCGCGGGCGACGGAGGCGGCCTGGCCGACCGTCGAGTGGCCGGTGTCGGCCGCGCGCTGGGCCTCCTCCTCGGAGAAGCTGGCGTCGTGAATCAGCAGGTCGGCGTCGGCGGCGGCGGAGACGGTCGAGTGGCAGGGCGAGGTGTCGCCGGTGATCGCGACGATGCGGCCGGGGCGGGACTCCCCCATCACGTCGCTCGGTCGGACCGGCCCATCGCTGCCGGGCACCTCCTCCCCGCGCTGCAGCGCCGCGAAAGCGGGGCCTTCGGCGACCCCGAGCCGCTTCGCCGCGTCGGGGTCGAAGCGCCCCGGTCGCTCTTGCTCGACCAGGACGTAGCCGTTGGCCCGCACGCTGTGCTCGACCGCGAAGGCCTGCACCTCGGCGCCGTCGTGGCGCACAGCTTCCCCCGGGTCTATTTCGACCAGATCGATGCTGTAGTCGGTGCGCCCGACCAGGCGACCGAGCGTCTTGAAGAGGTCTCGCAGGCCGCGCGGCCCGAAGATCGTCAGCGGCTCCTCGCGAGCAGTCAGGTCATAGGTCTTCAGCAGCCCCGGCAGGCCGAGGATGTGGTCGGCGTGGAAGTGCGTGAGGTAGATCTCGTCGACCTGCGCCAACCCCAGCGAACGCTGCAACTGCCGCTGTGTCCCTTCCCCGCAGTCGAACATCATCCGCTGCCCGCCCCGGACCAGCATCACGCTCGCGGTCGAGCGCCGCGCCGAGGGCACCGACCCACCGGTGCCGAGGAATACCGCCGAGAGATCCATGCGAGCCTGCGAGCTTAGGCGACGGAGCGCGTCCTTCGCCCGAAGCTAGACTGGCTCCCAAGCGCCCGTAGCTCAGCTGGATAGAGCGTTCGCCTCCGGAGCGAAAGGCCACAGGTTCGAATCCTGTCGGGCGCGTTGCTCGAGCTAGGCGGCCTTGAAGCGGGCTCGCCACTCCTCGCGGTCGAAGCGCGCCGGCTCGTTGTCGGCGAGGAAGCGCTCGAGGACGGCGATGAAGCGGCCGGGTTGCTCGACCTGAGGGAGGTGCCCGGCGCCCTCGAAGATCTCCAGCCGGCTGCCCGGCAGGGCCGCGTGGGCATCTTCGCCGTGGTGGACGGGGATGATCGGGTCACGAGCGCCCCAGATGATCAGCACCGGGACCTGCTCGGCGAGGTAAAAGCGATCGCCGGCCGAGACGCGCTGGCCCTCGGTGCCGACGACCGAGCGCAGGGTCGCCAGGAATGCCTTGCGGCGGGCGGGCTCGGAAAGCGAGGCGTAGCCACGGGCGACCTCGGCCACGTCAGCTGCGGGCTTCATCCCGATCGCCGAGAGGCCGCGGCCGATCGCGCCGCCGACCTTCTGGCCGGTGCTCGCGGTCGCGGCGATGAAGAGGTCGGCGCCGGGCAGCGCCGCCGCCCGCAGGACCGGGCTCACCTCGAGGCCGAGGCCGCCGCTGGAAACGAGCATGAGCCGCTCGACCATCTCGGGGAACTGGTAGGCGAACTGCATCGCGACCCCGCCGCCGAGCGAGTGCCCGACGAGCGTCGCCCGCTCATGGCCGAGCACGACCAGCAGGTCACGCAGGCCCGCGGCAAGGTTGCCGAGCGAGTAATCGCCTGGGCCCCCGGCGGAGATTCCGTGCCCCGGCAGGTCCGGCGCGATCACGGTGTGACTACGCGCCAACGGCTCGAGCACGTCGCGCCAGTTCTCGCAGGTCCCCGCCATCCCGTGGATCAGCAGCAGAACCGGGCCGCTGCCACCGCTCAGATAGGCGACCTCTCGGCCGTGCAGGGTCACCGTCTTCGAACTGATCCCGGCCGATCCGGGCGGCGTTGCGCTCTCGGTCACGTCTAAACGGTAGCTTGCGGCCCAGCCGTGGCCGAACCGAACCAGACCCGCCCGCCCCGCGGCGCCCTGATCGTGATCGCGGTCGGGCTGCTGGCGACGGTGCTGGCAGCGGTGCTGGCCAACGAAAACCTGGCCGGATCGGTGACGACGCTGGAATGGGTCGAAAAGGCGACGCTGCCGGATTCCAAGAAGGCGGCGATCCCCGGTGGCGGCGAGATGCAGCTGACCAGGGCGGAGATCCGCAGCAGCGAAGCGAACGTCAGCGAATACACGCTCTTTCGCAGCTCGGCGCTGTTGACGATCTCGGCCGGCTCGGCGGTCGGCCACGCGCGCCTGCGCTGCGCGATCGTGGTGCCGAAGCGGACGATTCCGGCGAAGACGCCGAAGAGCCGCGCCTCCTATCCCCGCTCGAGCGAAGAACTGAGCGAACAGGAGACCTCGGAAACCTCGGCGGTCGAGTTCAGCTCGCACAGCACCGAACTCGCCTCGGTCGAAATGGGCGACATCATCGGCAAGCGCTACACAAGCGAGAAAGGCATCGTCGTCGAGTGGGCGCCCTACCGGATCGGGCAGCAGGTCTGGAAGTACGGCCTCCCCGCCGGCAAACCGCAGGAAGACCTGACCCTGCCGTTCGCCTCGATCTGGCGCACCACCTCGAACCCCGCGGCGAAGATCTCCTGCACGGTCGAAAACGCGGCCGGCTCGGCGACCGTCAGCACCGCGGGCAAGCTCGACTTGGGCAAAACCGAAAGCTAGGGCGCGACCAGCAGCTCGGGGCCTTCGATGCCTTTGCCGACCTTGTTCAGCTTCGGGTTGGCAGGGGCGCTTTCCATGCGTGAGGCGTCAAGCGGCGCGCACATCGCGATCGCATCCTCGAGCTCGAGGTCGGGGCGCAGCCAGGCGGCCTCCGCCTCGGGGTTGGGCAAGATCGTCGGCATCCGGTCGTGGACCTTGGCGACAACCTCGTTGGGGGTCGTGGTGATGATCGTGCAGCTGTAGAGCCAACCGTCGTCGTAGCCGCGATCCTCCTCGTCCTCCCACTCCTTGCGCGTGCAGAGCCCGGCGAAGGCGAAGGGCTCGCCGCCGTCGACGGTGAAGCGCCAGGGCTGACGTGGCTGCTTGGGGTCCTCGGCCTTCATCCACTCGTAGAAACCGTCGGCGACGATCAGGCAACGGTGGCGGAACTTGCCGACCAGCGGCGAGTATGCGCGGCTGGATTCGAGGTTCTCGGCCTTGGCGTTGATCATCCGGTAGCCGACTTTGAGGTCCTTGGCCCAACGCGGCACCAGGCCCCAGCGCATCAGCCGCGCCTCGCGCTCGCCCCCGGCCGCCTCCTCGGGATCGGGCGAGGAGCGGACCGTCAGCACCTCTTGGGTCGGCGCGACGTTGAAGCGCCCGAGGCCTTTCTCGATCTCCTTGACCCGCTCCTTGGTCGGGGCAGGGGCGTCGCCTTCGCGGTTGCGCTCCAGCGCCTTCTCCAGCTCGACCTGGAAGCGATCGGCGATCGATTTCGAGTTTTTGGCCGTGACGGTGAAGCGCCCGCACATGCGCTCCAGACTAGCTACGGCACCGGGCTACTGAGCGAGCTGACGCGCGGGGCGCGCCTCAGGGTGCTCGCGGTACCACTCGAGCGTCTGGCGCAGGCCGTCCGCCAGGTCGACGCGCGGAGACCAGCCGGTCAGCTCGCGCAGCTTGCTCGAGTCGACGAACTGGCGGTCGATCTCGCCGTCGGGCGTGCCGGAGCCGAGGTATTCGGGCGCGATGCCAGTCCCCGCGGCGGCGGCGATCTGGTCGACCACCTCGCGCACGGAATGAGGCCGCTCGCCACCGGCGTTGAAAGCCTCGCCCTTCGCCCCCTCCCGCTCAAGCGCCGCCTCGATCGCCAGGTAGGCGGCGACCGCGTCATCGACGTGGAGGAAGTCGCGCTCGGGGGTGCCGTCGGAGCGGATCACCGGCGGGCGGCCATCGAGCACGGCGATCGTGGTCTCAGGGATCAAGCGCGAGAAGTTGAGATCGCCGCCGCCGTAGATGTTGGCGAAGCGGGTGACGGCGAGGGGAACGTCATAGGCATTCGCGTAGCTGCGAGCGACGATGTCGGCCGCGGCCTTGCTCGCGTCGTACGGATAGGCGGCGCGCAGCGGGAAATCCTCGCGGTAAGGAAGCTGGGGGCTGGACCCGTAAGCCTTGTCCGAAGAGGCGAAGACGACGCGAGAGACATCGTGCTCGCGGCACGCCTCGAAGAGGTTCCAGGCGCCGCGCACGTTGACTTCGAGCGTCTCCAGCGGCGATTCGCGGGCGACACCGACGATCGTCTGGGCAGCGAGGTGAAAGACCGAGTCGCAGCCGGCGACCGCTGCGGCAACCGCTTCGGCGTCGCGCAGGTCTCCCTCAACCAGCTCGACCTCCCCTCGCAGGTCGAGCAGGTCGAGCCCGGAGAGCCGCTCGCCGCCGACGTCGGCGAGACGCGGGTCCGGCCGGTCGAGCACGCGCACGTCGTCCCCCCGCGCAAGGAGCGCGCCAACCAGGTGCGAAGCGACAAACCCATGCGCCCCCGTGACCAATGACGTCATCGCGACGCTCCCTGAATCGTCGACTGGCGAGTTAGGGGGTCTATAGCGCGCTTAACTCGCCAGTCGATCTCGGGGGTCGGCCATGGAGCATGCCCGGAGGACCAGAGGTCGTTGAGCTCGACCGCGTCCTTGTAGGTGTCCATGCAGTCCCAGAAGCCCTCGTGGCGGTAGGCGGCGAGCTCACCGGCGGCGGCGAGGCGCTCGAGCGGCTCGCGCTCCAGCACGCTGTCCGCATCGAGGTAGTCGAGCACCCCCGGCTCGAAGCAGAAGAAGCCGCCGTTGATCCAGTACTCGCTGCGCGGCTTCTCGACGAAGCCCTCGACCTTGTCCTCCTCGTCGATCTCGGCGACGCCCCACTGCAGCGTCGGCTGGACCACCGTCACCGTCGCCGCCGCGCCGCGCTCGGCGTGAAAGGCGAGCAGCGCCGCCAGGTCGATGTCCGCCACCCCGTCGGCATAGGTCGCGCAGAAGGTGCCCTCGCGCACATGATCGCCCAGCCGGGCGATGCGGCCTCCCGTCGGCGTGTCGAGCCCGGTGTCGACGCACTCGACCTCCACCCCGCCCGGCCAGCCCTCGGCGGCGACGAACTCCTCGACCATCTCGCCCAGGTAGCCGGTCGCCAGCAGGAAGCGCTCGAAGCCTTGCGCCGCGTAGATCCCGATCACGTGCCAGAGGATCGGCCGGCCGCCGATCTCGACCAGCGCCTTCGGCACCGACTCCGTGCGCTCGCGCAGGCGCGTGCCGCGCCCGCCGCAGAGAATGACAACGGGCGGCTTAGCCACCGGCGACGGCGGGGAGGATCGTGACCTCGGCCCCGTCGTCGATCTGAGTCTCCAGCCCCTGCTGGAAGCGGATGTCCTCGCCGCTGACGTAGACGTTGACGAAGCGGCGCAGGTCGCCGTCCTGGGTGATCCGCTCGCGCAGCCCGCCGTGGGCGTCGAAGACAGCGTCGAGCACCTCGCCGACGGTCGAGCCGCTGACCTCGAGCTCCGCTTCCCCCCCGGTCGCCGCGCGCAGCTGGGTCGGGATCTTCACGGTGACTGGCATCAGACGGCTACCTCCTGGGTGAACTCGGACTCGAAGCTATCGAGGTCGGGGTCGATCTCGTGCATGCTGAACCTATCGCGGGTCGCGTCGAGCGTCTTCAGCCCCTCGCCCGTGATGTAGACGACGACGCGCTCGCCGGCGGCGAGCTCGCCCCGTTCGGCCAGCTTCTTCAGCACGCCGACGGTGACGCCGCCGGCGGTCTCGGTGAAGATCCCGGTCGTCTCGGCCAACAGGCGGATCGCGTCGCGGATCTCGGCGTCGGTGACCGAGTCGATGCCGCCCTCGGTGCGGCGCGCCTGTTCGACCGCGTAGGGGCCGTCGGCGGGATCGCCGATCGCGAGGCTCTTGGCGATCGTGTCGGGGCGCTGCGGCTTGCAGACGTCCCAGCCTTCGGCGAAGGCGGTGGCGACGGGGCTGCAGCCCTCGGCCTGGGCGCCGTTGAAGACCGGCTGGGAGCCCTCGACCAGCCCGATGTCCAGCCACTCCTGGAAGCCGCGGCCGACCTTGGTGAAGAGCGAGCCGGAGGCGATCGGGCAGACGACCCGGTCAGGCAGCTGCCAGCCGAGCTGCTCGGCGGTCTCGTAGGCGAGCGTCTTCGAGCCCTCGGCGTAGTAGGGGCGCAGGTTGACGTTGACGAAGGCCCAGGGCCGGGTTTCGGCGAGCTGGGTGCAGAGGCGGTTGACGTCGTCGTAGTTGCCGCGCACGCCGACCAGGTTGGTGCCGTAGATGCCGGTGGCGAGCAGCTTCTGCTCCTCGAGATTGGCCGGAACGAAGACGTAGGAGGCAAGGCCCGCGGCGGCGGCATGGGCGGCGACGGCGTTGGCGAGGTTGCCGGTCGAGGCGCAGGCGAGCACATCGAAGCCCAGCTCCAGCGCGCGCGCCGAGGCCACCGAGACGACGCGGTCCTTGAACGAGTGGGTCGGGTTGGCGGCGTCGTTCTTGATCCAGAGCTCCGTGCCCTCGACGCCGAGCCGCTCGCCCAGGCGATCGGCCTTGACCAGCGGCGTCAGGCCGGGCTCGAGCGGATCGCCCGGGCGCCCCTCGAAGGGCAGGAAGTCGGCGTAGCGCCAAATCCCCTGCGAGCCCGCCTGGATCTTGCGCTTCGTCTCC
>DASZQM010000129.1:0-4197 GCA_035549645.1 Solirubrobacterales bacterium
CGCCCGGTCATCCTCGGGTTCGGCGCCGAGCGTGGTGAGGAAGTTGCCCATCATCACGCCGTTGAGGCCCGCCTTGACCGCCAGCGGCTGCAGGTCGCCGAGGTTCTCGACCCGGCCGCCGCAGAGGCGGAAGAGGGCGCCGGGGATGATCAGGCGGAAGATCGCCACCCACTTGACGACCTCCCAGGCGTCCATCAGCGGCCGCTCGCCGAACTTGGTGCCGGTGCGCGGGTTGAGCAGGTTGATCGGCACCGAGGTCGGGTTGATCTCGGAGAGCTCGAAGGCCATCTCGACCCGCTGCTTCGGGGACTCGCCGAGGTTGAGGATGCCGCCGACGCAGGTCTCCAACCCGGCCTCCTTGACCGCCTGGATCGTGCGCAGGCGCCCCTCGTAGCGGACCGTGGTCGAGACCTCCGGATAGTAGGAGCGGGCCGACTCGACGTTGTGGTGGACGCGCTGGATGCCGGCCTCGCGCAGCTTCTTGGCCCGCTCGGCCGACATGTGGCCGATCGAGGCGCAGCGCTTCAAGTTGGTCTGCTCGGCGACGAGCTTGGCGCCCTCGAGGATTTTCTCGAAGTCCCGTTTGGAGAGGCCCTGGCCCTGGGTGACCATGCAGAAGCGGTGGGCGCCGGCCGCCTCGGCCGCTTCCGCGTGTTCGAGGATCTGCTCCGGCTCCATCATCGCGTGCATCGGCGTGTCCGCCTCGGCGTAGCGCGACTGGGCGCAGAAGCCGCAATCCTCGGCGCAGCCGCCCGACTTGGCATTGACCAGCGAGCACATGTCGGTCGAGTCGCCGAAGTTCTCGCGTCGCACCGCCCAGGCGCGCTCGACCAGCTCGCCGATCTCCTGGCGGTCGGTCAGCTCGCCGAGGGCGAGGGCTTCCTCGAAAGAGATCAGGGAAGGCATCCGGCGCAAGGCTAGGCACCGTCCCGGACGCGCCCGCGCGCCTCCGGCGGGGCGGCGGCGTACCCATAGGCTGGGCAGGTGGGGACGGGACTGGCGAGACGCAGGCGCATCGCGGTGGGCGCCGTGGCGGGCTTGGCGATCGCGGCCTTCGCCTGCGGCGCCGTGCTCAGCGAGCGGGGCTCGCAACCGCCCCCGCCGAGCATCGCCTCGCAGCTCTCCCTGCGGCGCCTGGTCGGCGAGCGCCTCGTCGGCGGCTTCTCCGGGACCGAGCCGCCGGCGCCGCTGCGGCGGATGATCGGCCGCGGCGAACTGGCGGGGGTGATCTTCTTCGAAGCGAACCTGGCCGACCGCGCCGCCGCCAGGCAGCTCAGCGCGGAGATCCAATCGATCCCTCGGCCAAGGGGATTGCGCGATCCGCTGCTGCTGATGGTCGATCAAGAGGGTGGCCTGGTGAAGCGCCTCGGCGGGGCGCCGACGCTCTCAGCCGCACAGATGGGGGAAGCGGGCGCCCGCGTCAGTCGCGAGCAGGGCCGGGAGACGGCGATCGGCCTTCGCCGCGCCGGTCTCGACGTCGACCTCGCTCCGGTGCTCGACATCGCCCGCCCCGGCGGCACGATCGGCGCCACGGAACGGAGCTTCGGCGCCACCGCGGCGCAGGTTGCCGCCACCGCGGTCCCCTTCGCCGAAGGTCTGCGGGAGGGGCGGGTAATCGCCACCGCAAAGCACTTCCCCGGCCTCGGCGCGGCGGCCGAAAACACCGATCTCGCCGTGCAGCGCATCGACCTCTCCCGGCGCGAGCTGCGCGCCGTCGACGAGCGCCCCTATCGCCCCTTCATCGCGGCCGGCGGCGAGATGGTGATGCTCAGCACGGCGATCTACCCCGCCTTCTCGCCGCGACCCGCGGCCTTCGCCCGCCCGATCGCCACGGGCGAGCTGCGCCGCCGGCTCAGCTTCGAGGGCGTCTCGATCACCGACGCGCTCGAATCGGCAGCGGTGGGCGATTTCGGCGGCCCGGCTGCGGCCGCGCTGGCTGCCGCAGCGGCCGGCACCGATCTCCTCCTCTTCACCGACTACCGCGCTGCCGCAACCGCCGGCGCTGCCCTCGTGCGCGAGCTGCGACGGGACCCGCGGGACCGTTCCGCTTTCGAGACGTCAGCCAGCCGCGTGCTGCGACTCCGCCACGCGCTTGCGGCGAGCCTCAGACCCGATCGACGACGCTGACCTTCAACTCGCCCGGATCCGGCTCGGGCGTGGTCGAGTCGAAGAGCCGCACCCGGTCGCGCCCCGAGCCCTTCGCCGCGTACATGGCCGCGTCGGCGCGGCCCAGTACCGCCTCGTAGCTGAGTCGTTGGCCCGAGCCGAAGGGAGCGATGCCGATGCTGGCGGTGATCGGCGGCACCTCCGGTTCGCTCTCCATCCGCTCGCGGATCGCAGCGGCGATCTCGCCGGCCACCTCCTCGGCCTCGCCGAGCTCGCAACGGGGGAGGACGACGGCGAACTCGTCGCCGCCGAGCCGGGCCAGCAGGTCGGTCTCGCGCGCCCGCCCGCGCAGGACCTCGGCGATCTCGGTCAGCACCCGGTCGCCGGCCGGGTGGCCGAGCGTGTCGTTGACCTGCTTGAAGTGGTCGAGGTCGAGCATCAGCAGGGCGCCGGGCACCCCGTAGCGGTGACTGCGGGCCAACTCGGTGCGCAGGTCTTCCTCGAAGCGGCGGCGGTTCCTCAGGCCGGTGAGCGGATCGTGACTCGCCTCCTTGGCCAGCTCGTGCATCCGTTCGCTGCGGCTCCAGACCAGGACCAGCGCCGCCAGCAGGCCTGCGAGCGAAATGCCGACGATGGCGATCATCACCGGCAGGTCGACCCCGGGCGCGTTCGGGTCGCGCACGCGCAGCACCCAGGTTCGGTTGACGATCCGGATCGGAGCGGAAGCGCTCTCGTCGCTGGGAAGGTCCTTGCCGGAGATCGAATGGCCGCCCTCGAAGATGGCGGCTTCGACGCCGTGCGGAAGCGCCGTGGTCGCCGCTTGGGAGAGGTCGGGAACGTGGAAGGAGCCGACGGCGTAGCCAAAGAGGGCGGCGCGGCGCTGGGCTGCGGTGCGGGTGGGGGCCCCGTCGCGGTAGACCGGACGGAAGACGTTGATCCCGGTGCCGCCGGCAGGCAGGCGCATCACCGGCGTCACACCCACTTTCCCGCTGGCGCGAGCCGCGCGCAGATAGGGGCCCCGCAGCGCGTCGCTGCCGATGTCATAGCCGTAGGGCACGTGCACGGTGAGGCCGGAGACAGTCGCCGCATCGACCAGGGGGAAGTAGACGCTGTGCCGAGCCGCGGGGCGAAACTCGCCCAGCGGCCCCCGTTCGAGGATCGGCAGGTGGTAGCGGCGTTCGAACTCGGCGCGGTCGGCGTCAGGCACCACGCGCAGGAATCCGGTCGCGGCGAGGCCGCCCGGGTGGAGCAGCGAATCGGCGATCACGTCGAACTCGTGGGGGGTGAAGGTCCCCTCGGCCCGGTAGAAGGCGGCGGCGCTGCTCAGCTGCCCGACCGAGAGAGCGGCCAGCGCTTCGGCCTGGTGGGCGGCGCGCACCGCGTCACCCTGCTGCTGGGACTCGAAGTTGTCGCGTTCGCGCGCGTGCACGACCAGCGCCACCGCGATCGAGCCGATCCCGATCGCGATCGCCACCGCGAAGCCAAGCCAAAAACGAGTGCGCATCTTCTTCTTGTCGGCCGCTTTCCGCCTCGCCTCAATCGACGGGCGTGTTTGCAAGCGACTCCCAGAGGTAGAGCGAGGCGAGGCTGCGGTGCGGTCGCCACGGCTCGCCGATCTCGATCACCTTGGTCGGCGTCGGCATCTCCTCCAGGCCGTACTCGATCTGGACGGCCTTGCGGATGCCGAGATCGCCGCCGGAGAGAACGTCGGGGCGTTCGAGGTGGAAGAGCAGGAACATCTCGGCGGTCCAGACGCCCAGGCCCCGCACGGCGACGATCTCCTCGATCACCTCCTCGTCGTCGAGCTGCTCGAGCCGGTCGAGCTCGAGCTCGCCGTCGAGGACGTGCGTGGCCAGGTCGCGGACGTACTCGACCTTGCGGCCGGAGAGGCCGGCGGCGCGCAGGTCCTCCTCGCCGGCTTCGAGCAGTTGCGCGGGGGATGGGGTCTCGCCGTCGAAGAGCTCGAGCACGCGGCCGTAGATCGTCCGCGCCGCCTTGGTCGAGAGCTGCTGGCCGACGATCGCCCGCAGCAGCGCGCCGTAAGCGTCGGCCGGTTTCTCCTCGCTGCGGCGGCGCAGGCGGGTGGCGAGG
>DASZQM010000130.1:0-10039 GCA_035549645.1 Solirubrobacterales bacterium
CCCGAGGGCTCGACCGCCGTCACCGCCCGCCCCGCCGGCTCGTAGGAGCCGGCCCCGGCGCCGACGTTGACGACGCTGGCGGCGTCGCCGAGCGCCGCCTCGACCCGCGCCGCGATCCGCGGGTCGGCCCGGCGGAAGCGCGCGTAGCCGACCCCGATCCGGTCGTAGGCGGGCTCCGTCATCGGCCGGCTCAGGCCGCCGGGACCTGCTGGGTGATGCAGTGGATGTTGCCGCCACCGAGCAGGATCTCGCGGGCGGGGACGCCGACGACCTGGCGCTCGGGGAAGGCGCTGTCGAGGATCGCGGCGGCCTCCTCGTCGTGGCGCTCGTCGAGCAATGGCATCACGACGCGGTCGTTGGCGATGTAGGAGTTGACGTAGGAGGCGGCGAGGCGGTCGCCGGGGCGGCGCGGCAGCGTGCCGGCGATCGCGTCGACGCCCTCGGCCTCCTCGGCGCCGATCGCGATCGGGCCGGGGGAGGGGAGGAGGACGACCTCGAGGCCGTGGCCGCGGGCGTCGGTCGCCGTCTCCAGGCGGCGGCGGGCGTCGGCCGAGATCTCGTGCTGGGGATCGTCCTCGTCGTCGGTCCAGGTGAGCAGCACCACGCCGGGGCGGGCGAAGCAGGCGATGTTGTCGACGTGGCCGTCGGTCTCGTCGTTGTAGACGCCCTGGCCCAGCCAGACGACCTTCTCGACCCCGAGGTAGTCGCGCAGGTGCGCTTCGATCTGCTCGCGGCTCAGCTCCGGGTTGCGGTTGTGGTTGAGCAGGCACTCTTCGGTGGCGAGCAGGGTGCCGGCGCCGTCGACGTGGATCGAGCCGCCCTCGAGCACCAGCGGCGCCCGGTAGCGATCGGCGCCTTCGATCTCCAGCACCTTGGCCGCGGCGCGGTCGTCGCGGTCCCAAGGGAAGTAGAGCCCGCCCTCGAGGCCGCCCCAGGCGTTGAAGCGCCAGTCGACGCCGCGGCGGCGGCCCTCATCGTCAACGACGAAGCTCGGGCCCATGTCGCGGATCCAGGCATCGTCGGTGGAGACCTCGACCACCCGCACCGAGTCCGGCAGCAGCGAGCGGCAGTGCTCGAACTGGGCGTCGGAGACGGCCATCGTCAGCGGCTCGGCGGCGGCGATCGCCGCCGCCACATCGGCGTAGGCCTGCTGCGCCGGCTTCGCTCCCCAGCGCCAGTTGTCGGGCCGCTCCGGCCAGGCCATCCAGCAGCCGGCGTGGGGCTCGAACTCGCCCGGCATGCGGAACCCGTCCGCCGCCGGGGTGGAGTCGATCGTCGCGCTCATCGCCGTCTAGTGTGAACCGGCGGCGGTGGGCGGCACGGTCTGGCGGCGCTGTTCCTTGTGACCCGGCGCCCGTGGGTGCGCCATCCGCCAGATGATCGCCTCGCCCACGGCCAGCGCCGCGACGACGATGCCCAGCAGTGGCCCGGTGTAAGACCATTCGGCCGGCGCCTTGGGGATCTCGGGCCAGACGAAGAGCACCATCGCCGCGGCAACGACCAGGGTCGTGATCGTCGCGCAGGCGATCGCGCCCGCTTCGCCGCCGGGCAGGCGGAACGGCCGCGGCCGCTCCGGGTCCTTGCGCCGTAGCACCACGACCGCCGGGAACATCAGCAGGTAGGGCAGCAGGAAGATCACCGAGGAGGCGGCGAAGATCGCGAAGAAGAGGTTGTCCTGGGTGCTGATGAAGAGGGCGCTGACGACGAGGACCACGGTCGAGATCACGCCGGTCACGGCGAGGGCGGCGACGGGCGTGCGGTGCACCGGGTGCTCGCGGCCGAGCAGCGCCGGCAGCTCGCCGTCGTTGGCGGCCTCGACCGCGGCGCGGTTGGCGCCCATCGTCCAGGTGGTCATGTTGGTGAAATAGGTGTAGAGGGCGCCGATGCCGAGCGCGTAGACGGCGACTTCGCCGGCGCCGCTGGTGCCGAAGATCGCGCGGAAGGTTTCGACCAGGCCCTGGACCAGTTCGAGCTTGGTCAGCGAGAGCGCCAGCAGGATGCCGACCGTGGCGAAGAGGTAGAGGAAGGCGATCGAAGCGCCGGAGGTGAGCAGGGCGCGCGGGATCTGCTTCTCGGGCTGCTTCACCTCACCGGCCATCGTCGAGACCAGCTCGAAGCCCATCAGCAGGTAGATGATCACGGGCAGGTAGGTCTTGGTGACGCCGAAGGAGGGCAGGGCGTCGGAGGCGTTGATGCTGTTGGCCGCGCCGTGGCGGATCGCGAAGACGATGCCGCCGGCCCCGATCGCGAAGATGATCACCATCTTCAGCGCCGCGCCGACGTTGTTGACCCACTTGCCGAGCTCGAGCCGCATCATGCCGACGCCGACGACTGCCCAGGAGAGGCCGACGGCGATCGCCACCTGCGGCCACTTGCCGGCCGGCCAGTCGGTCCAGTTGGAGATGAAGAGCTGGCAGAAGAGGCCGGCAAAGAGGAGGAAGACCGAGGGCATCCAGAGGCCGACGTTGACCCAGTACCAGTAGGTCGTGCGCGCCGCCCAGCGGCGGCCGAAGGCGCGCTTGGCCCAGACGTAGATGCCGCCCTGTTCGGGGTAGGTCGTCGCCAGCTCGGCCGTGATCAGGCCGTAGGGGACGAGGAAGAGGACGATCGCCAGCAGCCACCAGCCGATCGTGCCGACGCCAATCGAGGCGGAGGCCGTGAGCTGGTCGACGACGAGGATCGCCGAGACGCTGAACAGCGTCACGTCGAGCAGGTTCATCACTCTCCGGCGTTTCATTTGCTCCCCTTTCCAGTGGGCTCGAGGCCCATGCGGCGCAGCTGCTCGTGCACCTTGTTCTCGTGTTGGCGCCGCAGCTCTTCGCTCGGCTCTTGCAAGGTCGGGCAGGTCAGCCAGGCGAGGATTCCCTTCTCCGCGTGGAGCCGGTTCTCGGCCTGGTCGAAGACGATCGAGCGCGGCCCGTCGATCACCTCGTCGGTGACCTCGACCCCACGCGAGGCGGGCAGGCAGTGCATGAAGCGTGCGTGCTCGGGGGCGCGCTCGATCAGCTCGGAGTCGACCTGGTAGCGGGGCATGAAGGCGGCCCGGCGCGCCGGGATCTCGTCTTCCTGGTCGACCCACCACCAGAGGTCGGTGTAGACGAAGTCGGCTTCGGCGACGGCGGACTCGACGTCGTCGGTGACGGCGACCGAGCCGCCAGAGGCGGCGCAGTTGGCCTCGGCGACGGCGAGCCACTCGGGCGGCGACTGGTAGTCGGCGGGGGCGGCGTGGACGAAGCGCATGCCGAACTGGGTGGCGATGAACATCGTCGAGCTGCAGACGTTGGTGCGGTCGCCGACGAAGACGACGGTGCAGTCGGCGAGCTCGCGGCCGGGCGGCAGGTGCTCGCCCATCGTGAAGACGTCGCAGATCGCCTGGGTCGGGTGGTTGAAGTCGGTGAGGCCGTTGATCACCGGCACCTCGGAGGCGGCGGCGAGCCCGAGCACGGTCTCGTGGGAGAGGGTGCGGGCCTCGATCACGTCGCACATCCGCGAGAGCACCCGGGCGGTGTCGTACAGCGACTCGCGGGCGCCGAGGTGGATCTCGCCCGGCTTCAGGTAGAGCGCGTGGCCGCCGAGCCGGGTCATCGCCACCTCGAAGGAGACCCGGGTGCGGGTCGAGGGCTCCTCGAAGATCATCCCGAGGTCGCGGTGCTGCAGGAGCAGCGGCACGGCGCCGTCGCGGTCTGCGTCCTTGAGCAGGCGGATCAGGCTCAGCAGCTCGCGCAGCTCGGCGGCCTCGAAGTCCTGGGTGTCGATGAAGTGCCTCATCGCAGCCGATGCTTCCAGCCGCCCGGCGCCCCTCCATCGGGTCCCCGCACCACAGCTTTGGGTGGCGAACTACTGAAAGCTCACCTACAGTCGGCTGGTGGAGGAGATCCGCCTTTTCGTCGCCCCGGAGCTGCCGTCCTCGCCGGCGCGCAAGCGCCCGCTCGAGCGCCGCCCCCTGCGGGTCGCCGCCGTCCAGCAGCGCTGGCATCCCGACCCGGTCGAGCACGAGGAGGCGCTGGCCGCGGGGGTCGCCCTCGCCGCGGGGGAGGGGGCTCGTCTGGTCTGCCTGCCGGAGCTGACCCTGACCGCCTACTTCGCATCCAGCCCCGCCGGGCCGCGCGCGGCCGGGATCGAGGCCGAGCAGCTCCCGGGTGGCCCGACGCACCGCTTCGCCGCCGGCCTGGCCGAACGCCACGGCGTCCACGTCCACGCCTCGCTCTTCGAGCGGGCCGAGGACGACGGCGACGAGCGCGGCTACAACACGGCGATCCTCGTCGCCCCCGACGGCGAGCTGGCCGGCCGCACCCGCAAGCTGCACATCCCGGTCACCTCGGGATACCACGAGGACCGTTACTTCCGGCCCGGCCCGGGGCCCGACGGCGCGCCGCCCTTCCCGGTCTTCGCCCTCGAGGACGCCCAGCTCGGCCTGCCGACCTGCTGGGACCAGTGGTTCCCCGAGGTCGCCCGCGCCTACAGCCTCGAGGGCGCCGACGTCCTCGTCTACCCGACCGCGATCGGCTCCGAGCCCGACCATCCCGAGTTCGACACGCAGCCGCTCTGGGAGCGCGTGATCGTCGCCAACGGGATCGCCAACGGCGTCTTCATGATCGCCGTCAATCGCTTCGGCGCCGAGCCGCCGCTCACGTTCTACGGCTCCTCCTTCATCTCCGACCCCTACGGGCGCAAGTTGGTCGAGGCCCCGCGCGACGCCGCGGCCGTCCTCGTCGCCGACCTCGATCTCGACCAGCGCCGCGACTGGCTCGAGCTCTTCCCCTTCCTGCAGACCCGTCGCCCCGACGCCTACGCCCGCCTCGCCGAGGAGGCGGCGAAGCTGACCAACCCTCAGTAGGCCCGGAGCCGGCCGAGCCGGCGCATGGCGCGCGTCACATCGGCCTCGTTGACCCGGCGGCGATGGCGTGGCCTCGTGCGTGAGGATTGGGACTCGGCGGCGGCCTGCCGGTCGAGGCGGGCGACGAAGACCCGCACAGCGGCGTGTTTGTACCCGCCGGCGTGCCCATCCCCGATCTGCTCCGCCCCGCTTGCCATGTGAGCACCCTCTCCGACCGCCTGGGGCGTGCCATCCGTGCTTTGCCACCGCGGCCGGGGTGGGATTGCACGGATGGCGGCTGCCTGGGGCGTGCCTAGATTCACGGCATGAGCGAGAGTGACCGCCGCGCCGTCCCCCGCCGGTTCGAGAACCGGGTCGACGCGGGCCAGCGCCTCGCCGGTCTTCTGCGGGACCTGAGCTTCGACGAGCCGGTCGTCCTCGCCCTGCCGCGCGGCGGGGTCCCGGTCGGCGCCGAGATCGCCGCCGTGCTCGGTGCACCGCTCGAGGTCCTCCTGGTGCGCAAGCTCGGCGCGCCGCGCAATCCCGAGTACGGCGTCGGCGCGATCGCCGAGGACGGCACCCGGGTCGTCGACCCCGAGGCGACGGCGGTGCTGGGGATTCGCAACGGTGAGCTCGACGCGATCGTCACGCGCGAGCGGGAGGAGCTGCGCCGCCGGGTCCAGGCCTATCGCGGCGACCGCCCGCCGCCCGACCTGCGCGGACGCACGGTCGTGGTCGTCGACGACGGCGCCGCCACGGGGTTGACCGACGTCGCCGCGATCCAGGCGGTCCGTCGCCAGGGGCCGCGGCAGGTGATCCTCGCCCTGCCGGTCTGCTCGCCCGAGGCGCTGGAGTTACTGCGCGGGGAGGCCGACCAGGTCCTCTGCCTGCGGGCGCCGCGGCCGTTCCTCGGCGTCGGCCAGTGGTACCGCGACTTCAGCCAGGTCTCCGACCGCGAGGTGATCGATGCGCTCCACGGACCGGCTCGCGCCGCCGCTTGACCTCCGTCCGCTGACGGGGGGCGGCGATGACTACGACGGCCTGCTCGAGCTGATCGAGGGCAGCAGCCTGGTCCTGATCGGCGAGGCCTCGCACGGCACGCACGAGTTCTACCGCGAGCGGGCGCGGATCACGCGGCGCCTGATCGAGGAGCAGGGCTTCCGCGCGGTCGCGGTCGAGGCCGACTGGCCCGACGCCTACCGAGTCAACCGCTACCTGCACGGCGCCCCGCAGGACGCCGACGCCGAGGAGGCGCTGCGCGGCTTCCGCCGCTTCCCGACCTGGATGTGGCGCAACGCCGAGGTGCTCGACTTCCTCGGCTGGCTGCGCTCCCACAACGATCGCGGCGACGCCGGCGCCGCGGTCAGCTTCTTCGGTCTCGACGTCTACAGCCTCTTCGCCTCGATCGACGCGGTCGTCTCCTACCTCGACGGGGTCGACCCCGCTGCCGCCGCGCGAGCGCGCCGGCGCTACGCCTGCTTCGAGCACTTCGGCGGCGAGCAGGTCTACGGCAGGGCGGCGGCGCTGGGCGTCGCCGACTCCTGCCGGCGCGAGGTGGTCGCCCAGCTGACCGACCTGCAGGGCTCCGCCGAGCGCTACCTGCGCCACGACGGCATCGCCGCCGAGGACGAGCAGTTCTGCGCCGAGCAGAACGCCCGCGTCGTCTCCGGCGCCGAGCGCTACTACCGGGCGATGTTCGAGGCGCCGGTCTCCTCCTGGAACCTGCGCGACCGCCACATGGCCGACACCCTGGAACGGCTGAGCGCCCATCTCGCCCGCCACGGCACCCCGCCGAAGATCGTCGTCTGGGAGCACAACTCCCACGTCGGCGACGCCCGCACGACCGCGATGGGCCGGCGTGGCGAGCTCAACGTCGGCCAGCTCGTGCGCGAACGGCGGCCCGAGGACGCCTTCCTGGTCGGCCTCACCACCCACAGCGGCAGCGTCACCGCCGCCTCGGCCTGGGACGCGCCGGCCGAGCGCAAGCGCGTGCGCCCCGCCCTCCCCGGCAGCTGGGAGGAGCTCTTCCACGAAGCCGGCGAGCCGCGCTTCTGGCTCGACCTCTCGGCGCAGCAGGGCAGCGGCGCCTTGGCCAAGCCGCGCCTGGAGCGCGCGATCGGCGTCATCTACCGGCCGGAGAGCGAGCGCCAGAGCCACTACTTCGAGGCCGACCTGGCGCGCCAGTTCGACGCGGTGATCCACGTCGACGAGACCAGGGCCGTCGAGCCGCTGGAGCGCACCGCGGGCTGGGAGCTGGGCGAGCCGCCCGAGACCTACCCGACGGCGCTCTGACGGAGCGCCGGTTCCCGCCGCGAACCCGACTCAGAGCGCCGCAGCAGCCAGCGCCGCAGCTCGTCGGCGCCCCAGACGATGAAGGGGAAGGGGACGACGAGGAGCAGGTCCTTGACCGGCAGGGCGGCGGTGCCGAGCAGCTCCTGGAAGACGGGCACGTAGATCAGGATCGCCGCCAGCGCCAGCTCGAAGGCGATGCCGGAGAGCAGCATGGGGTTGCTGAAGACGCCGATCGAGCGCAGCGAGGCGCGCTCGGTGCGGGCGGCGAAGGCGGTGCCGACCTGGCAGGCGACCATGCTGAGGAAGGTCATCGTCGTCGCCTGCAGGTAGGCGTGGTGGAGGGGCGTGCCGGCGCCGGTCGGGTCGCCCGGGTCCCAGCCGGCGCGGTTGAGGACGTAGAAGAAGGCGGCCATCCCGAGCGCGGCCGAGATCAAGCCGAGGAAGAGCCAGGCCCTGACCAGCATGCCGCGGGTGATGATGCTCTGCGAGCGCGGCCGCGGCGGTCGCCCCATCAGGCCCGGCTCGGCCTTCTCGCGGCCGAGCGCCAGGGCCGGCAGCGTCTCGGTGCCGACGTCGACCGCGAGCAGCTGCATCACCGTCAGTGGCAGCGGGATCGCGCCCCCGCCGAGCCCGAAGACGAGGAACGGCGCCAGCTCCGGGGTCAGGTGGGCGAAGATGTAGAGGATGAACTTGCGGATGTTGTCGTAGATCCGCCGGCCCGCCGCGACGGCGGCGACGATCGTGGCGAAGTTGTCGTCGGTGAGGACCATGGTCGCGGCCTCGCGAGCTACGTCTGTCCCCGAGCGCCCCATCGCGACGCCGATGTCGGCGGCGCGCAGAGCCGGGGCGTCGTTGACGCCGTCGCCGGTCATCGCCACCACGTGCTGCTCGGCGCGCAGGGCGTCGGCGATCCGCAGCTTCGCCTCGGGGGTGCTGCGGGCGAAGATCAGCTCGTCGCCCTCGCGCAGGACGGCGTCGAGCTCGGCGTCGCTCATCGCCTCCAGCTCCTCCTCGGCGATCGCCCGCGGCGTTCCCCGCGCGATGCCGATCCGCTGCGCGATCGCGACCGCGGTGCGTGGGTGGTCGCCGGTGACGACGATGATCCTGATCCCGGCCTCGTGGCAGCGCGCCACCGCCGCGGCGACCTCGGGCCGCGGCGGGTCGATCATCGCCACCAGGCCCCACAGGGTCAGCTCGGCCTCGGCCTCCTCGCGGGTGGCCGGCATGGCGTCGAGCGAGCGCCTGGCGACGGCGAGCACGCGCAGGCCCTCGCCCGCGTAGCGGTCGACGCGCGCTTCGATCGCGGCGCGCTGGGCGGGGCCCAGGGGCTCGGTCCCGCTGGGCGTGACGACGCTCGCGCAGCGGGCGAGGATCGCCTCCGGGGCGCCCTTGGCGTTGAGGCAGAGGCGGCCGCCGTCGCCGTCGACGGTCGACATCCGCTTCAGCACCGGGTCGAAGTGGAACTCGGCGCGGCGGTTCGCCCCGGCGTCCTCGCCGGCGCCGAGCAGCAGCGCCGTCTCCAGCATCGCCGCCTCGGTCGGGTCGCCGCTCGCCGTCCCGTCGCCGCCGAGGTGGGCGTTGTTGCAGGCGGCCATCGCGCCGGCGAGCCCGGCCAGGGCCGAGCCGTGGCCGGCGCGCGGGCCGCGCTCGAGGTCGATCTCCTCGCCGGCGGTCCAGATCCGGCTCACCCGCATCCGGTTCTCGGTCAGGGTGCCGGTCTTGTCGGTGCAGATGACGTCGGTCGAGCCGAGCGTCTCGACCGCGCTCAGCCGCTTCACCACCGCCCCCTGGCGGACCAGGCCGCGGACCCCGACGGCGAGCGCCAGGGTGATCACCGGCAGCAGCCCCTCGGGCACATTGCCGACGATCAGGCCGATCGCGAGCACGATCGAGTCGGCGAGCGAGAGGCCGGCGGCGAGCGTCGCCAGCGGCATGAAGGCGACCCCCATCAGCACGGCGATCGCGGCGATCAGCCAGGCGACCCGGCGGACCTGGCGCTCGAGGGGGCTCTCCTCGCGCTCGACCCGCTGCGAGAGGGCGGCGATCCGGCCCAGCTCGGTCGCCATCCCGGTGGCGAAGACGATCGCCCGCGCTTCGCCCTCGGTGCAACTGGTGCCGCTGAAGACGAGCTCGGGTGCCTGCAGCCGCGAGGCGCCGGGGGCGCCCGCGCCGCGGGCCGAGCGCGAGACCGGCACCGACTCGCCGGTCAGGGTCGAGAGGTCGACCTCGAGCGAGCCCTCGAGCAGATGCGCGTCGGCGGAGATCCGGTCCCCCTCGGCGACGATCAGCAGGTCGCCGGGAACGAGGCGGGCGGCGTCGATGCGCGCTTCGCGCCCGTCGCGCACGACCGTCGCCTGCTGCGGCAGGTAGCCCTGCAGCGCCTCGACCGCGCGCTCGGCCTGGCGCTCCTGGACGAAGGCAAAGCCGGCGTTTAGCGCGATCACGATCACCACCGCGATCGCCACCGGCGTGATCCCGGCGAGCGCTGCCAGCGCCGCGGCCCCCCAGAGCAGCAGCGCCAGCGGGTGGGTCAGCTGGCGCCCCAGCTCGCGCAGCGGGCTGCGCTTGGCGCGCCGTTCGAGCTGGTTGGGCCCGTAGCTCAGCAGGCGGCGCTCGGCCTCACGCTGGGTCAGGCCACTGCGCGAGGTGCGCAGGTCGCGCAGGAGCAGGTCGAGGCGCTCGGCGGGGTCGAAGGCCGGCGCGCCCACGGCCCGCCGCCTAGGTCGTCGGGACGATCAGGATCGGGCAGGGAGCGGTGCGGGTCAGTCGCAGCGCCGGCCCGTCGAGCAGCAGCCTGCCGGCGAGGCCGTGCCGCCGGCGCGAGCCGATCACGAGCAGGTCGACGCCGGTGGAGGCCTCGGCGATGAGGCGGTCGGTGTCGGCGAGGGAGAGGGTGCGCAGCGACGCGCCGCTTCGCTCGGCGAGCTCGGT
>DASZQM010000131.1:0-4167 GCA_035549645.1 Solirubrobacterales bacterium
CTACCGGCTTCGCCAGCCACGAGTTCGTGGCGCCGATGGCGATCGCCGGCAGCGACGGCCGCACGCTGGAGCAGGCCTGGTCGGAAGTGGCGCGCGCCTACCTCGGGCTCAGCGTGCCCGGCTTCCCCAACATGTTCCTGCTCTACGGCCCGAACACCAACGGCGGCAGCGGCTCGGTCGTCAACACGATCGAGTGCGGCGCCAACCACCTGCTGGCGGCGTTGGGTGAGATGGAGCGGGCGGGCGCGAGCCGAATCGAGATCTCGCGGGCAGCCGCTGAGGAATTCGACCGCGAGCTGCGCGTCGCGCTCGCCGGCACTGTCTGGCAGGCGGGCTGCCACAACTGGTACGTCGACGAGAACGGCAACGACCCCAACAACTGGCCCTGGACTTGGAGCGCCTACCGCCGTCGCACCCGTGAGCTGGCGCCGGGCGCCTATGAGATGGTGGGCGCGCGGTGAGTGACTCGACCCCGACCAGTGAGGAGCACCCCTTCACCCCGGAGAACGTGCGCTCCTTCATCGGCGGCAGCTTCCCCGGCGATCTCGGCATCGAGCCGCTCGAGATCGAGGACGACTTCGCCAGCGGGCGCATCGTCGTCGACAAACGCCACCTGCACCCCGGCGGCTACGTCCACGGTGGCGTCTGGACCGCGCTCGGCGACACCGTTGCCGCCTGGGCGACCTTCCGCAACATTCCGCTGGGACACAACTTCACCACGATCGAGCTCAAGCTCAACGTCTTCTCGGCGGGCTTGCCCGGCGATGAGATCGTCGCCACCGGTACGCCCCTGCACGCGGGCAAGAGCACCGTCGTGATCGAGGTGAAGATGGAGCGCCTGCGCGAGGGCTCCGAGCCGCGCCTCGCGGCCAACCTGATCGTGACTCAGTTCGTTCTGCCCCCCGCGGCCGACTGACCGGCGGCGAGGAAGTCGTCGGCGAGGACGCCGACGAGGCGGGGCAGCGAGCCGAGCGTGCGCGAGCGCTCCAGCTGGCGCTTGGCCCCGGTGCGATCGCCGAGCAGCAGCGCGTGGTCGAGCTCCTCGACGCAGTCGAGGTCCTGCGCGTGCGGGCGACAGGCGACGACGAGGTCGGCGAGCAGGCCCCGCGCCGGGACGCGCCGGCCCAGCTCGGGGTCGATCAGCTCGGCGTCCATGCCGTCGCGGGCGGCCAGAAAGCGGTTCTCGGCGAGGACCTCCTGGGGAATCGCCAGGGGGCTGACGTCGGGCTCGTCCTCGACCTCGTAGCGGACGATGCACTGGACCAGGGCGGCCAGAGCAGCTGCGTCCGCCAGCGTCGTCTGCGCGTCCATGATCCGCACCTCGATCGTGCCGAAGCGGGGCTGCGGGCGCACGTCCCACCAGAGGAAGGTGGGCTCGGGCACCGCTTTGCAGCGGATCAAGACGTCGACCGCCTCGACGTAGTCGGCGTAGTCGGAGAAGGCACGGGGGATGCCGACGCGCGGGAAGGCCTGGAAGAGGGGGGTGCGGGCGGAGGCCAAGCCGGTGTCGCGTCCCTGCCAGAAAGGAGAGTTGACCGAGAGCGCGAGCAGGAGCGGGATGTGGACGCGCAGCCGGTTGGCGGCGTGGATCGCCGCCTCCGCGTCGGGTACGCCGACGTGGACGTGGAGCCCGAAGGTCGGCTCGCGCCGCGCCAGCTCCCGCATCGAGCCGTAGACGAACTGGTAGCGCTCGCCGGCGGAGACGACGATCTCCTGCCAGACCGCAAAGGGATGCGTGCCGGCGACCGCGGCGCGCATCGCCAGCGGTCGCAGCACGCGATCGAGCTCGGCGCGCAGCGCTCCCAGCTCGCCGATCGCGCCGTCGATGCGATCGTGGACTCCGGTTTGGATCTCCAGCGCCGAGCCGTGCGTCTCGGCCGTGAAGCTGCCGATCTTGGAGTGCGGCAGGCGCGGCAGCACGCTGTCGATGCGGTGCGCGAGCGCCCAGGTCATCGCGTCGAGCAGCATCACCTCCTCCTCGATCCCGACCGTGTAGGGGCCCAGGTCGTGACCTGGCGCCCAGGTCGCCCAGGCGGGCAGCGTGCCGGCCATCTCGCTCACGCGACCCCCACTCCATGGCGCCGCTCGAATTCGGCACCGTCGTCGCGGCAGGCCTCGACGAAGCCGCGAAAGAGGTGCGACTCGGGGTCGCGGTGAACGAGCGTCTCGGCGTGCCACTGGACGCCGATCAGGAAGCGACGGTCGGGGTCCTCGATGCCCTCGATCGTGCCGTCGGGTGCGACCGCGGAGACGACCAGGCCCTCGCCGAGTCGCTCGATCGCCTGGTGGTGGAAGGAGTTGACCTCCACCGCGCGGACGCCGAGCGCCTCGGCGAGGCGACTGTCCGGTTCGATCGCCACGGGGTGGCTTGGCTGATCCCCCGGCAGCTTCTGGCGGTGGGCGATCTCGGTCGAGAGCTCGGGCAGGTGCTGGTGCAGGGTGCCGCCGCGAATGACATTGAGGGCCTGGGTGCCGCGGCAGATCGCCAGGATCGGCAGGCGCCGGGCGTCGGCGCGCCGGGCCACCGCCAGCTCGAAGCGGTCGAGGTCGGGCTCGGTCGGCCCCAGCTCGGGGTGCGGCTCGGCGCCGTAGTTCCCCGGGTCGAGGTCGGGGCCTCCGGAGAGGCAGATGCCGTCGAAGCGGTCGAGCAGGGGCTCGATCGCCTCCTCTCCGAGCGGAGGCATCACGACCGGCAGCGCCCCCGCCGCCTCGAGGCCGCGCAGGTAGGGGAGGCCCAACGCCATCTCGTGACGCGGTGGCTCGCCCTCGGGCGTCGGCTCGGTGCTCTCGGCGCGGCGCACCTCGGAGGTGGTGACGCCGATCAGCGGCCGCTCGCGGCGGGAGGCAAGTGAACGGCTCTTCATGCCGTCTCCGCGGTGGCCGCTTCGAGCACCCAGGTGTCCTTGCAGCCGCCGCCGCGTGAGCTGTTGACGATCATCTCGCCGGCGGCGGGAGCGAAGCGGGTCAGGCCGCCGGCCATCGCCTCCATCCAGCCACGGCCGCTGACGACGAAGGGGCGCAGGTCGACGTGGCGCGGCTGCAGGCGCCCGTCGCAGACGGTTGGGTGGGTGGAGAGGGCAGCCGTCTCCTGGGCGACGAAGCGAGCGGGTTCGCGCCGGACCAGATCTTCGGTTTCGCGTCGCGTGCGGGAATCGGCGCGCGACATGATCGTCACCCCACGGCCGCCAAAGCCGTCGCGCGGCTTGATCACCAGTTCTCCGAGCCGCTCGAGCGCGACCTTCAATTCCGCCTCGTCGCCGAGGTCGTAGCTGCGCACCGAGCGCAGGAGCGGCTCCTCGCCCAGGTAGAAGCGGACGAAGCGATCGAGGTAGGCGTGGGCGAGCTTGTCGTCGCCGATCCCCGTGCCGAAGGCGTTGACGCAGCGCAGGTGGCCGGCTTGCAGCGCCGGCATCAGCAGCTCGCCGAGGGCGGTGAGCGAGCCGTCCGGTTCGCTGAGACGATCGCCATCGATACGACGGTAGATCGCGTCGAGTGGGCTGCGCTCGCGGCCGATGCGGAAGTAGAGGCGACCGCGTGCCGATTCGAGCTCACCGGGCGTGACCACCGGCAGCTCCAGGGCTCGCCCGAGCTCGCGGTGCTCGAACCAGGCGCCGCTGGAAGGCCCGTCGGAGACGATCGCTGCCGCTTCGCTGCCACTGGTCGCTTGCAGGTCGCCGCCCAGCGTCCTCGCCAGGGCCACGGCGTAGCCGTCGAGGGGACGCGCTGCCACTGGAGCACCGAGGGCAGGCTCGACCAGGCGCCGCAGGGCGGTTGCGTAGGCGGCGCCCGAGGGCATGCGCAGGTTGTCCTCCAGCACCTGCAGCTCACCGTCGGAGCCGCGCACGAGGTCGAAGCCTGCCACGGCGGCGGCTGGGGCGGCGGGGTCGAGCAGCCCGCGCATGCAGGGCTCGTATCCCGCCGACGTCTCCAGCTGCCGCCGTGGCACCGCCCCGGCTTCGAAGATCTTCTGACCGTTGTAGGCATCGGCGACGAAGGCGTTGAGCGCCCGCGTGCGCTGCATCAACGCCGCCTCGATCCTCTTCCACTCCGCAGCGGCGATTACGCGGGGAATCGGATCGATCGCGATCGGGGTACCGAGCCCGAAGCTGAGACCGATCCGGGTCGAAGACATCTGGACGCGCTCGCGCAGCGCAGGGAGATCGAGCT
>DASZQM010000132.1:0-17289 GCA_035549645.1 Solirubrobacterales bacterium
AGCCGCGCCGCATCAGGTTGTCGAGGGCGACGACCTGCCAGTCGCCGTGCCGCTCGGCCAGGGCGACGGCGAGATTGGCGCCGACGAAGCCGGCGCCGCCTGTGATCAGTACCCGCACGCGGGCACGCGCTCCTCGTGCACGGCGGCAAAGATATAGGTGGCCGCCGTCCTCTATATGTTGATCGGCCGGTGGACGAGGCAGGCGCTGCGCCCGAGACGAGAAGGCCTCCCTTCGGTGGGGTACGCGCCTGGAGCGCTGAGCACCCGGTCGCACTCGCCGCGATCGCCTACGGCCTGGTCGCGCTCGCGGCCGCCGTCACCGCCTTCTTCGTCCTCTTCAACCAGGTCGCCTTCTACGACGACGAGGGGACCCTGCTGATCGCGGTGCGGGCGTTCGCCGACGGCCAAGTGCTCTATCGCGACATCTACGCCGCCTACGGGCCGTTCTTCTTCGACGTCTTCGGGGGCTTCTTCGCCCTCACCGGCATCGCCGTCACCAACGACGCCAGCCGTCTCGTCGTCGGCGTCGTCTGGGTCCTCTCCAGCATCGGCTTCGGCGTCGCCGCGCAGCGCCTCTCCGGTCGCCTGGCGCTCGGACTCGCGGCGATGATTGTCGCCTTCGGCACCCTTGGCGTGCTCTCGGCCGAGCCGATGCATCCGCAGGTTGCGATCGCGCCGCTGCTGGCCGGGATCACGCTGATGGTCGCCTTTGGCCCGACCCGGCGGGTCGGCTGGGCCGGGGCGGTGTTCGGCGCCCTGCTCGGCTGCCTCGTGTTGACCAAGGTCAACGTCGGCGGCTACGCGGTGGTCGCCGCCGCGGTCGCCGCCTTTCTCACCTGGGAGCCGCTGCAGAGCCGCCGTTGGCTGCGCTGGCCCGTGCTCGCCGGCCTCCTCGTGCTGCCCGTTTTCATCATGTACCCGGACCTGCGCGAAGAATGGGTGCGCCAGCTGGCGGCGCTCGAGGTTCTCACCCTGGCGGCGGTGGCGATCGCCGCCCACTCCGCCCGGCCGGGGGCGGGCGAATCCTCCGCGACCCTGCGGCGCTGGCTGCTCGCCGCCGTGGCGGGTGGCGCGGTCGCGCTGGTGGCGATCCTCGCGCTCCTGGTGCTGACCGGGCCGAGCGTCTCCCAGGCCTATGACGGGATCGTCACCCAGGGGTTGAAACTGCGCAGCGTCTTCATGATCCCGCTCGTCCTGCCCTCCGCGGCCGTGGACTGGGGCATTCTTGCCGTCGCCGCCGCCGGGCTCGCCGTTTGGCTGCGCCGCGATGGCGCCGGTTCCCCACTTGTGCCGGGACTCTTCCGCATCGGTGCCGGAATCGCGATCTGGTTCACGGTCGCTGGTGTCGGGCCGTTCTCTTTCGGCCCCGGCGGCAACTACATCATCCTGCCGATGGCGCTGGCCTGGGTCGCTGCGCTCGCGCCAGCCGGCGTCGCTGAGGACTCCTACCGTCGCTATGCGCGCGTCTTCCTGCCGCTGCTGGCGATCTGTCAGACGCTGCAGGTCTACCCGGTGGCCGGCAGCCAGATCCGCATCGCCGCGGTCAGCTTCGTCGCGGTCGGCGTCGTCTGCATCGCCGACGGCATCGGCCAGTTGCGCGCCTGGAGCGCGGCAAGTGGCTGGGAAGCGCCCCGCTTCGAGGCGGCGAGCACCGCCGCCGCCTTGGCGATTGCCGCCCTCTTCGGCTACCACGCGATCGTCTCCACCGCGGCCACCGGGGCGATCGCCTACCACGACAACGAAAAGCTGCCCTTCCACGGGGCCGAAATGCTGCACCTCGCCCAGCCCCAGAACGAAGAATTCGTCCGCCTCGTCGACCTCATCCACGAGCACGACTGCACCGCTTTCATCGGCTTCCCCAACGTCGACAGCCTCTACCTCTGGTCGGGAGTCGAACCGCCGAAGCCGAACCCGCCGGGCGCCTGGCCGATCGTCCTGCCGCTCGATCAGCAGCAGCGCGTGGTCGACGAGATGCGCGCTTCGCCGCGTCCCTGCGCGATGCGCAACGACGGTCTCGCCGAGGGCGCCTGGCTGCACGGAACGCCGCCCGACGAAAGCGATCCGCTGGTCAACTACATCTTCAACGACTTCAAGACGGTCGACGAAGTCGGCGAATACAAATTCATGGTCGCCAAGTAGCGGGGAGTAGCCGCGGTGGCAGCAGCGGCCGGGACAGGTGCCAGGCGTCGCGCAGCAGTGGTCGCATCAGCCCGAGCCCGAGCGCGATCCAGACCGCCGCGACGATGGCGATCTGGGCCACCAGGCCGAGCCAGGAGTCGGGCAGCGGCATCAGGTAGCCGGCCGCGGCGGCGACCGCGCCGATCGCGAGCGAGAGCGCGACCGGCCCGGCGGCGCGGCGCATCTCCGGTTCGGTGTGCCAGGCCAGCATCGCCGCGTTGACCGCGGCCCCGGCCGTGGTCGCGATGCCGATGCCGACGGCGCCCAGGCCCGGCACCGTGGCGGCGCTGACGCCGACCATCGCGATCGCTGAGCCAATCACGGCGCCGATCGGGCCGCCGGGACGTCCCTGAGAGAGGGCCAGCGCCACCATCGCCGGGATCGCGCTGGCGGCGAGCAAAACCCCGGGCGAGCTGGCGAGCAGCACGTCGACGGTCGGCAGCCAGCGATCGCCGAGCAGCACCGCGACCAGCGGGTGGGAGGCGCCGGCGAGCAGTGCCAGCAGCAGGCTGGCGAGCACGGCCGAAAGCGCCGCGGCGCGGGCGGCGCGGCGCGGGCGCTCCTCGGGCGAGCGGGAAAGAGCGGGAAAGGAGACGCGCTGCACGGCCGAGGCCAGCGCCGTGGGGAAGGCAAAGAGCCGGGTCGACATCGCGTAGAAGCCGGTAGTCGTGGTGCCGGCGATCGCCGTCACGACGGTGACAACGCCGAGGTTGCGGACGATGGCGAGCATCTGCAGGGCGCTGGCGCGCAGGCCGAAGTCGGCGAGGCGGCGAACGACGCCGAGGTCGAGCGAGAGCCCAGCGAAGGATCGCTGCAGGCCGAGCACGGCGAGCAAGCCCGCAAGTGCGGCCGCGGGCACGCCGCCGGCAAGGCTGTAGGCGCCCAGCCCGGCCAGCGCGCCGAGCAGGGCGAAGGCGTTGAAGGCGAGCGTCTCCGCCGTCTCGACTACGGCGACGCGGCCGAAGCGCAGGTGGCGCTCGAGTAGGACCATCGGCACCGCCCGCAGCGCGTAGAACGGCACCGCGATGCCCGTCACCGCAATCACCCCCAGCGTGTTTCCGTGCACGCCCGCGGCCGGCAAGGCGGCCAGGGCGATCACTGCGGTGGCGACGGAGAAGGCGAGCCCGGTCGAGAAGAGGAAGCCGCTGACGGCGCGCTGCTGCTCGGTCGAGGGATCCTCCTCCTGGCGGATCAGAGCGGCGCTGAGCCCGGCTCCGCTGGTGACCTGGGCGACGGCCTGCACGGCCGCGGCCAGGGCGAAGAGTCCGTAGTCGGCGGGCGAGAGGAGACGGGCGAGGACGAGGGTGACGCCGGCCGTGAGCAGCTGCAGCGCCAGGGTGCGGCTGACCAGAATCCCGACGCCGCGGGCCGCGGCTTCCGCCAGGCCGGGCCCGGCGCGATCTTCTTGGCTCATCGAAGGGCTCCCGGGACCGCTGGGGCCTTGGCTATAGTCGGCGGCCGCTTTTGCCCTCTCCTCCCGAACAAGCCGAAACCGAAGTAGGGCGGTCCAACGCCCCCGTCAAGCGATTGCTTCGGGCGATAGTCCCGACTTCGGCCCGGGCTCGCCTCAGGATCGCCCAGTGGAAGCTGCGCGGCAGCCCAGTGCCGCCGCCCCATTACGTCAAGCAGCGGGCGCTGCGCAACGCGGCCTCCCAGTACCACCTCGAGCGCCTCGTCGAGACCGGCACCTTCCTCGGCGACATGCTTGCCGCGATGCGGGACGACTACGACCGCCTGACTTCGATCGAGCTCTCCGACGAACTCTACGAGCGAGCCACCAAGCGCTTTGCCGGTGACCCGAAGATCACGCTCCTTCATGGCGACAGCAGCGAGCGGATCAAAGAGGTCGCCGCCTCAATTGAAGAGCCCGCCATGTTCTGGCTCGACGCGCACTATTCCGGCTCCTGGCACGAGGACTTCGAAGAGACCGCTGGCAGCGACCGACCCAACCCTATCTACGCCGAGCTGGAAGCCGTATTCGCCAGTCCCTACAAGCATGTCGTTTTCATCGACGACGCTCGCCTCTTCAACGGCGAGGAAGGCTGGCCGCAGCTTGCCGAAGTGCTGTCCTTCATCGAAGAGCGGGAGCCTGACAGGAAACTGATCGTCAGCGAGGACTGCATCCGCGTCTTTCCGGTCTAGCTCACGCCCGCCCGGAAGCTCTCGATCGTCTTTGCCAGTCCGTCTTCGAGGCTTGTCCGTGCCTGGAAGCCGATCGCGCCGGCGGCGCGACTCACGTCCAGGTAGCGCGTCGGCTGGCCGTCGGGACGCGAGGTGTCCCAGACCGTCTCTCCCTCGAATCCGGTCGCGGCGGCAATGATCTCTGCCAGGTCACGAATCTTCGTCTCGATCCCGGTGCCGACGTTGAAGGGCTCGGAGTCCTCGGCGTGCTCGGCGGCGAGGATCAGCGCCCGCGCCGCGTCATCGACGTAGAGGAACTCGCGCGAAGGCTCGCCGGTGCCCCAGAGGACCACCTCGGGTCGACCCTCGGTCACCGCGCTCACGTACTTGTTGACCATCGCCGCGATGACGTGCGAGTCCTCGAGGTCGAAGTTGTCCTCGGGTCCGTAGAGGTTGGCGATCACCGGCACGCAGGAGTCGACGCCGTACTGACGCCGGTAGGCGTCGGAGAGGACGATCAGCATCTTCTTGGCGAGGCCGTAGGGAGCGTTGGACTCCTCCGGGTAGCCGATCCAGAGGTCGTCCTCTTTGAAGGGAACGGGGGTGAGCTTCGGGTAGGCGCAGACCGAGCAGGCGGCGACCAGCTTGCCGATGCCGAGCTCGCGACAGGACTCAAAGACGTTGAGGCCCATCGCCATGTTGTCGTGGGCGAGCGGGCCGGGATTGCGGCGGTTGTAGCCGATGCCGCCGACGTTGGCCGCCAGGTGCAGGACGACGTCAGCGCCGCTCAAGGCCTCGCGACAGGCGCCCGCATCGGTGAGGTCGTGTTCGGCCGAACGCGGTACCCGTACCTCGGCCCCGAGCTCCTCCAGCATCCGCACGGTTGGCTTGCCGAGGAAGCCGGCGCCGCCGGTGACGACGACGGACTTACCCGCCCAGAAAGCGCCGCTCGGCTCGCGCTCCGTCACCTCAGGCCACCTTCCCGGAGAGCTTGTCGTCGAGTTCGGCGATGTCGGCGTCGACCATCAGCTCAACCAGTTCGCGGAAGCGCACCTTCGGCTCCCAGCCGAGTTTCTCGCGCGCCTTGCTCGGGTCGCCGAGGAGCGAGTCGACCTCGGAGGGGCGGAAGTAGCGGGGGTCGATCTCGACGTGCTTGTCGGGGTCGAGGCCGGCGTGGGAGAAGGCGACCTCGAGCGCTTCGCGCACCGAGTGCTTCTCGCCGGTGGCGACCACGTAGTCGTCGGGCTCATCGGCCTGCAGCATGAGCCACATCGCCTCGACGAAGTCCGGGGCATAGCCCCAGTCGCGCTCGGCATCGAGGTTGCCCATGTAGAGCTTGTCCTGCAGCCCGGCCTTGATCCGTGCCACGGCGCGGGTGATCTTGCGGGTGACGAAAGTCTCGCCGCGCCGCGGCGACTCGTGGTTGAAGAGGATGCCGTTGACGGCGAACATTCCGTAGGCCTCGCGGTAGTTGATCGTGGCCCAGTAGGCGGCGACCTTGGCGACGGCGTAGGGACTGCGGGGGTGGAAGGGCGTGTCCTCGTTCTGCGGCGGCGGCGAGGCGCCGAACATCTCCGAGGAGGAGGCCTGGTAGAAGCGCGCCTCGACCTCCGACTCGCGGATCGCCTCGAGCAGGCGCAGGGTGCCGGCGCCGGTCACGTCGAAGGTGTACTCGGGGATGTCGAAGGAGACGCGAACGTGGCTCTGTGCCCCCAGGTGGTAGATCTCGTCGGGCTGCAGCTTGTAGAGCAGACGGGTGAGGGCGACCGGGTCGCTGAGGTCGCCGTAGTGGGAGAAGAGCTTCGTTCCCTTTTCGTGGGGATCGCGGTAGAGGTGCTCGATCCGTCCCGTGTTGAAGCTCGAGGACCGGCGGATGATGCCGTGCACCTCATAGCCCTTGGCCAGCAACAGGTCTGCCAGGTAGGAACCGTCCTGGCCGGTGAGCCCGGTTATGAGGGCGCGCTTTTTTGCGTTCTCAGGCATTTGCGGCGCCGATTCTCGCAGCCGGCTGGAAAAGCCCGTTGACACAGAGGAGCTCGCCGCTTTGTGGGTCGACGAACTCGGGCTCCAGATGGGTTGGCCGAAAGCCCTTGCTCCGCATCAGCTCGATCATTTCCCCGAGCAGCAACTGGCCCTCGTAGATCGGGGTCAGGGAGAGCTCCAGCTCGACGGCGCGACACCTCGGCAGCGCTTCCGACGCCCCGGCCAAGACCTCGTGCTCGTAGCCCTGGGTGTCCGCCTTCAGATAGGCGTCGTGCGGCTGCGCGGACTGTTCGGCAAGGGCCTCGTCGACGCTGATCACCTCGATCGACTGGGTGCGCGCCCGATGAGACCCCGGCGCGGCCTGTTCGTGGGTCGGAGTCATCTCGAGCAGTGAGCTGCTGTGTCCCTCGTTGGCGGAGACGTTGATCGTCGCCGTTTCAGTGCGCGCGCCTCCCGCTCGGTTGAGGCAGCGCCAAGCGTTATCGCCGCCCGCCCTCGCCTGCAGCTGCTCGAAGTGCTCGGCGATCGGCTCGAAGGAGAGGATCTTGCCTCGGTAGCCAGCCGCGCGCAGCGAGCTGCCGTACTCGCCGACGTGTGCCCCAACGTCGATCACCAGGTCGACTTCGCTGTGGAGCATCGCGTCGCGGGCACCCTCCAGCGTGTATCGGTGGCGGCCGAGATGCAGGCCGAAACGGTGGAGCAGCGATTGCACTCGCTCGATCATCGGGTTCTCGGGCATGCTCAGATCCTTTGCAGTCGCTGCTTTACCGTGCGCATCAGGCGCGGGAAGAGCCGGGTCAGCCAGAAGGAGATCCGGTGGCGCTCAAGCACCGAGGGCATGAATCGCAGCCCCTTCGCGGCCGCGGCTGAGGCATCACGGTAGCGGCGCTCGGCCAGGGCCCGCTCGATTTCTTCGGAGATCTCGTAGCGGCCAGCAAGCGCCAGGGCCGCTCCCGCCTGCTGGAACATCCCGTGCTTGAGGTAGATCTGGTGCCGCTCGATGACGATGTCGCGCAGCGGCGTCTCACCGCTCTTGGTGCCGTCATAGATCTCGAGCAGCGCCAGCGAGCGGTCGACGTAGCGGCCCTCGATGCCTGCGAGCAACAGCCGGATCGAGTAGTCGAGGTCCATCTCCATGCGGCAGGCCTCGTCGAGCTCGCCGACCTGCTCCAGCGCCCAACGGGCGAACATCGTGCCGGGGGCGATCAGGCCGACGTTGTTGAAGTCGAGCGCCTCGAGGGTTGCTCTGGGGGGTGGCCGCAGCACGTCTTTGTGGCCGCGGCGGTCGCGGTCGAGGTTGCCGTAGACCCAGCCGAGCTCGGGGTCTTGCCGGAACTGGGCGACCGCCTCGGCCACCGCTTCCGGGTAGAGCACGTCGTCGGCGTTGAGCCAGACGACCAGCTCACCCTTCGATTGCTTGAAGAAGGCCTTGTTCATCGCGTCACACTGGCCCCGGTCGGGCTCGGAGACCCAGTGGATCTGCTCGTGCTTGGCGAGGATGTCGAGCGTGCCGTTGGTCGAGCCCCCATCGACGACGACGTGCTCGATCGGGCCGTACGACTGGGCCTCGACGCTCTCGATGCAGCGCACGAGCTTGTCGAGGGGAGGATCGAAGGCCGCGGTAACGACCGAGACCAGGGGACGATCAGGAAGCTGGCGGGTCACTCGGCCCAATCCTTTCAGGCGCTGTGGCCGCCGGCGCGCAGGCTGAGCGCCTGGCGCAGGCCCAGTGGCGTCGTCGCGTCAGCCGGCAGCTGGCGCGCCGGCAGGCCCTTGGCGGCGCGCCAGCCGGCGACCCGGCCTCGCGCACCCGCGAACGTGCGCGATCGCAGCAGCTGCCCGGCGCAGATCACCGCCTCTCTCGCGACGGCCCCCGCCGCCGTGCCGGGCCTCGCTGTCACGCCGTAGCGCCGCATCAGGTAGCCCCGGCTCCAGCCCGTCATCGCGTGCTTACGGGCGGATCCCGCACCCAGCGTCAGCGAGTAGCCGTGCACGGCCAGCGCTGCTGGCGCGAGAGCGCAGTGCGCTCCTTCGGCGCGCAGCCGCAGTGCCAGGTCGACGTCCTCGTAATAGAGAAAGATCCGTTCGTCGAAGCCGCCCACCGCTTCGAAGGCGTCGCGGGTGTAGAGCGCCGCGCCGCCGGTCGGGCCGAGCGGCGCGGTCGCCCCGGTGAGACGCTCAACCGGCTCGCCCCGCAAATAGTCGAAGGCCATCAGGGTCTGGTCGACCAGGACCCCGGCCGAGTCGATCCGTGAGGGGTCACGTTCGCCGAGCAGTACCGCGGCGACCATCTCGGCTTCTCCGGCGCCGGCCAGCAGCTCCTCGATCATCCGCGGCTCGGCGGTCGCATCGTCGTTGAGCAACACGATTGCCCCCTCGCCGACCTCGCGGATCGCCCGGTTGAGCGCGTTGCCGAAACCGAGGTTGCGGCCGAAGGCGACGCGGGTCACCGCCGGGAAGCGCTCGGCGAGCATCGCCGCGCTCCCTTCGCCCTCGCCGTTGTCGGCGACAACGATCGCCGGAGGGACCGTCTGCCGCTCCAGTGATGCAAGGCAGCGTTCGAGCTTCTCGCCACCGCTGAGAGTGGGGATGTACACCGTCGCCGGGGACCTCATCGCGCCGCTCCAGGCAGCAGGGTCCGGGCTACGCCGATCGCGCGCAAGACGTCGCTGCGAAGAAAGGCGAGCGCCAGGGCGGTCCAGGCAGCGCCGCTGACACAGACGGCGATGATCAAGCCGGGGACGTCGTCGCCGGGGTCGAGCAGCTGGGCGGCGGCCGCCGCAAGGAAGCTGATCGCGGCGACGCGGGCGACTTTCCAGCCCCCCGCCTTGACCGCCTCCGGGGTGGGCACCAAGAGGATCGCCGCGGCCAGCAGCGATCCGGCGGACATCGCGATTCCGATGCCGACCTCGTCGAGCTCGCCGATCAGGGTGACGGCGAGGAGGAGCCCGACGATGAGCTCGGCGGCGATTGCGACGACGGGGCGGTTGGGTTCGCCCTCGGCCAGGCAGAAGCTGTTGATCGGTGAAGCAACGCTGGCGCCGAGCAGCATCGCCAGCGAACCGTAGAGGACGATTTCGGAGGTCGGCAGCCATTCGGCGCCGAGTACGACCTGGATGAAGGGCTGGATCGCCCCGGCGACTAGCGCAAGTGGCAGGCCGCAGATCAGGGCGATCTGGCCAAGCATGCGGCCGGTCCGTGCCGGTCGCTCCTCGCCTGACTGACTCAGCGTCGGCAGCATCACTCGCGCAACAGCGGCGGCAAGAGCGGTTGGGAAAGAGAAGAGTCGCTTGGCCATGCCGTAGAAACCGGCCATTGGAGCGCCGCCGATGGCCCCGATCACCGTTACGTAGCCGAGGTCGCGACCGAGGTAAAGAACGCCGAGCGCGCTGACCCGACTGCCGAATCCAATCAGGGGCCTAACCCGGGCGAGGTCGAAGCGGGGCATGCGGGCTGTGTCTTGACTTGACCAGGCAACCAGCGCTCCGAGCATCGCGCCGACGGGCACGGCGCCGGCGAGGCTGAAGACGCCGATGCCGGCGAGCGCCGCCGCGAGGGCGAAGATGTTGAAGCCAATCGTGTCGGCCGCCTCGACCGCGGCTACTCGACCGAAGCGCATCTCCCGATCCATCATCGCCATTGGCACCGCCCGCGCCGCGTAGATCGGCACTGCGGCGAGGGTGATCGCGATTACCCGAACCGTGTCGCTGTAGGTCCCGAAGGCCGGCAGCACGGCGAAGGCGACGATCAGCAGGGTGAGCGAGACGGGCAGAGTCACTGCGAGGAGAAAGCCAACCGTGGCAGCTTGGAGCTCGACGGGCGGGGACTGCGGCATGCGCACCAAGGCGGCTGGCAGTCCGAGCTCGGCGACGTTCTGTCCAACCAGTTGGACCGAGAGGGCGATTGCGAAGAGCCCGTAGTCCGCCGGCGTCAGCAGGCGGGCGAGCACGACCGTTACCCCGGCCGTGAGCAACTGGAAGCCGAGCGTGCGGCCGACCAGCAGGGTCACCCCGCGCGCTGCCGATTGTCCGAGAGCGCTGCCGTCGGGCGGGGCCGCCGCCTCGAAGCTCTCTATCTGTGGGTCGGGCTCGGCTATTGGAGGGCGGGGGGATTCGTAAGGCCGAACACTTTGAGGTGCGGGCCATTCGCGCCACGGCGTTGGATTTCGTAGATCGCCGTCGCGCCTTGGCGGGAGCCAATCAGGAATTCAGTGCCCTTTGGAACAGAGCCCGAATCGTCGAGGTCGCGCCGTATCGCGTCCCACTCGAAGCCCGACTCGCCGAGCAGAACGTGAAGCATGCTGTGCTTCTCGCCGGGATCGTGATGAATCAACACCAGATCGAGGCGGTCGCCGTTGAAGAGGCGGTTCGGGTCTTTTTTCGGCAGGCCCACGATCGGCGCCACTTGAATGGACCACGTGCGCGGCGAAAGGCCGCGGTAGGGCAGCCGGGCGGCGTAAGCCTGGCGGTGGAACCCGGACTCGCCCGTGAGGATCTGCAGCACTGGGCGCGAGCTGGGATCCCCGCGGGTGATCACGAAGAGGTCCGGTTTTTCGCCTCCCCAATTGCCGATCGAGTATTCCCGGACCGAACCCGGCGCCGGTTCGGAGAGTGGCGCGAGGAAGTGCTGCGGCTTGCCGTTCGAGCGCCAGGTCGGGGTCACGGTGATCGAGAGGTTGCGGGGCAGCTCTTCGAATGAGAAGAGCGCCTCGGCCCGCCAGGGCGGCCAGACGTTGACGTCGAAATCCGAGTTTTCGACCCTCTCGGGGATGCGCACCGTGGCCAGACGTTCGGTCTCGGAGAGGGGCCGGCCGGGGGTGTAGGCGTAGAGCGAGGCCTGGTGGCCGTGGCCGCGCACCCACTGCAACGGCTCGTTGTCGCTCGGCCGATCGCTGTTCGTCATCACCGCGTTGGCGTTTGCGATTCCCCCGGGCAGTCGCTGCGAGTTGAGCAGCGGATACGGTTCCGGCAGCAGCGGCTGGATCACCACGCCCGCGATCGCGAGCAGGGCCACAATTCCCACCCCGAGCAGGATCAGGCCGCGCCCGATCTTCCGATCGGGCGCCTTGCTCGTTTCCGCGGTGGAGGGCTCGGCCGGGGGGCTGGGCGCCGCAACTCGTCCGGACATTCGCCGGATTCTGCCCCATGCCCATCCGGTCAAGCCGGGCGGCTGGGCCGGGTCTTCGGCGATCGCGCCGACGATGAGCAGAAGGGGGGCCACGAGAACCCAGTCGAGGGACTGCGTCCAGAGGTTCGTGTAGAGGCCGAATATCGCTATGTAGAGCATGTAGCCCGCGACCAGACTCCAGCGGAAGGCGCCGCTCCTGGCTGCCATCGCGAAGGCGCCAGCCGAAAGGAAGCCGGATGCCGCCACGCCGGGGATCAGGGCGAAGAAGCCGCCATCGGCCCAGAGTGGGCCGGCAATGGTGCTCGTCACCCAGGGTGGGGTGATTTCGCCGGAGACATCGGAGACATTGCGGGCGCCGTGGAAGACGATGTCGAGGCCGACCGCGTTGAAGTCGCCATTGCCGAAGGCTTCTCCGGTTGGGAAGTGCCCGATGATCCCTTGGAGGGCGAGGAAGTTGGTCGTGATCGCCAGGTAGATCGGGATCAGCGGCTGCAGGAAGAAGGGCGTCCCCGGAATGATTTCGCCGAAGAGTTCGGACTCGAACGGGTTGTACGGGTTCTGGCGGGTGCGCAGGTAGAAGCCGAAAACGACCGCGGCGAAGGCAATGAGCCCACCCCCGATGAACATCCAGTTCCGCGGGCGCCCCCAGTACAGCCAGCGAGCGGCGAGAGCAACGATGATCGGCAGCAGCACGCTGCCTCGTCCCGCTTGCAGCGCAAAGCCCCCAAGGGCGCAAACAGCAATCAGGAGCTCAAAGCGCGACTCGCGACTGAACAGCTTTTCGGGTCGGACCAGGGCCACGATCGCGGCGACGGTGAGGCCGTCAGTGAGGATGATCGTTGGCCCTCCCTGACTGAAGCGAAGCACGCTTCCGCCGGGTGAGAGCAGTGGAACGCCGCCGATCTTGGCGAATTGATGGGCGAGCTCCAGCAGGCCGACGACCAGCAGGACGATCAGTATCCGCCGGTAGGTGCGGCTCTCTTTGGGAGCGCTGGTCGCGGCAATGCGATTGGGACGCCGCAGGGCGAGCCCCTCGCCGATCAGGCCTCCCGCGACGAAGGCGATCGGCACCACCGCGACGACGACGACGACGATCGTCGACCAGTTGGTCTGGCCGTTGAGCAGGTGGTACTGGCTCAGCAGCGCCGCGAAGACCCAGGCGGCGGTGAAGGTCAACAGCGGTGAGAGCAGCGTGCGGTTGAGATCGAAGAAGCGCCTCATCGCGACCCTGCCGCTCCGAGCTTGTAGCCGCGGGCATAGCCGCCGCGTGTCATCGCCAGCCAGACCTGCTCGCGCACGCCCGGTGGCAGCGGCAGTTCGGCCATGGAGCCGAGTAGGGGTGCCGTCGTCCGCACCGCCGCCCAGGCGACCCCGCGCGGCTCCTGAATCCCGGGATGCGGTCGATCGGGGCGCAGGCGGTTGTAGAGGGCGGCGGAGCGACCGACGGCAGCGGACCGGCGCAGGGACTGCGCTGGGGTCGTCGGGTGGTCGTGGAGGACGAGTAGCTCCGGGTGGTAGTCGAGCTCGAGCCCGGCGTCGGCCAGCCGCACACCGAGCTCGGTGTCCTCGACCGCAGCAGTCGGGAAGCGCACGTCAAAGCCGCCCACCTGCTCGAAAAACGAGCGCTTCAGCGATGCGTGCGAGCTGTAGAAGTAGCTGGCGCTGTCGACCTTCCCGGGCTCGAGGTCGCAGTAGTGGAACTGCGGCCCACCGTTCTCGAGCCAGCGCATGAACGGGGTGACGGGAGCGCGCGGCGTCCAGGTGATCCTGCCCAGGACTCCGTAGGCCGCCGCGGGATGCGCCGCGTGCAGGTCGAGGTGGGCACCGAGCAGCCCGCTGTTCTCGGGCTCGGTGTCATCGCCGAGGAAGAGCAAGACCTCGCCGCTCGCAGCCGCAGCACCGGCGTTGCGTGCCGCGGCCGGCCCGCCTTCAGGCCGCTCGAGTAGGAGGATCGAGAGCCCGGCGCCGCCCTCCCGGGCGCGCACCTGCTCCGGCGTCCCGTCGCTCGACCCGTTGTCGACCACCACCACCTCGAGGCTCGCCCCACCCGCCTCTTGCGCTTCGAGGGCGTCGAGAGTCCGGGCCAGCGCATCGGCGCGGTCCTTGGTTGGTATGACGACGGAGAGGGAGGTGGTCATGTGGCGCCGCCCGCTCTAAGGCGTCTGGAGAGCCTAAGTAGCGGCGCGGCGATTGGCATCGCACGGTGGTGGTGGAGGCGAATGTAGCGTTCGACCGAGTCGAGTCGGATCATCTGCTGGCGCTTGCGGTCGACCTGGACGAAGGCCTCGGCGCCGATGTGTCCGACGCGGGCCGAGCCGGCGACGAGGTTGCGGTAACCAGCGTCGTGCAGGCGTCGGGCAACGTCGACGTCCTCGTACCAGAGAAAGAAGCCCTCGTCGAAGCCGCCCATCGCCTCCCAGACCTCGCGCCGGACGACGAAGCAGGCACCGGAGGGCTGGCCGACCTCGGCCACTTCACCTGGGCTCGGGCTCGGCTGTGGTTGCCCGCCGAATGAGCCGGCGAAGATCCTCGCCAGCATCGTCACCGTGCCCGGCAGGGCGGCGTGGTAGCGATCGGTGTCGTTGCCGAACACCGGCCCGACCATGCCAGCCCGCGCCTCGGCCTCGGCGACTGCGGCCATCGCAGCCAGGGCGCCAGACTCGGCCAGGACGTCGGCATTGCTGACGCAGACCAGATCCGCATCGCCCCCGCGCAACGCCCGGTTGGCGGCCCGCCCGTAGCCGGCGTTTTCGCCGGACAGCTCGAGGCGAACCCCCTCGGGGCAGCCCTCGCGCAGCATCTGCTGCTGCTCGGGCCGCGAGTCGTTGTCGACGATCGTCACCCGCGCCTCGATGCCCTCGGAGGCGAGATAGGCGCGCGCCGCGGCCAGCGCCGCCTCGGCGGTGTTCCAGTTGACGATCGCCACGTCGATTGCGGACGAATGGGCATGGGTGCTCATCGTCGGCGCGACGATAGCCTTCCGGCGACGTGCAAGACCTCAAGGGCTTGATCCTCTCCGGTGGGGCCGGGACGCGCTTGCGCCCGATCACCCACACTTCCGCCAAGCAACTGGTCCCGGTTGCCAACAAGCCCGTGCTCTTCTACGGGATCGAGGCGCTGGTCGACGCCGGCGTCACCGAGATCGGGATCATCATCGCGCCGGAGACCGGCGATGAGATCCGCGAGGCCGCCGGCGACGGCTCCGCCTTCGGCGCCAAGATCACCTACATCGTCCAGGACAAGCCCGCGGGCCTCGCCCACGCGGTCCTCACCGCGGAGGAGTTCATCGGTGGCTCGCCGTTCGTCATGTACCTCGGCGACAACCTGCTCGCCGACGGCCTGCGCGGCCTCGTCTCGACCTTTCGCGAGGAGGAGCCCGACGCCCTGATCCTGCTGACGCCGGTCGACGATCCCCAGTCCTACGGCGTCGCCGAGCTCGATGGTGAGGGCGGGATCGTGCGCCTGATCGAGAAGCCGAAAGACCCGCCCTCCAACCTCGCCCTCGTCGGCGTCTACCTCTTCGCGCCGCCGATCTTCGACGCCGCCCGGGCGCTCGAGCCCTCCTGGCGCGGCGAGCTCGAGATCACCGAGGCGATCCAGAGCCTGATCGAGCAGGGCAAGGCCGTGCGCTCGGAGGTCGTCAGCGGCTGGTGGAAGGACACCGGCCAGCTCGCCGACATGCTCGAGGCCAACCGGCTCGTGCTGGAGGAGATCGAGACCGCGGTCGAGGGCGACGTCGACGACGCCTCCCGGGTCGAGGGCCGCGTCGTCGTCGCCCCCGGGGCCGAGGTGAAGAGCTCGGTCGTGCGCGGGCCGGCGGTGATCGGCCCGGGCGCCCGCATCGAGGACGCCTACATCGGCCCGTACAGCTCGATCGGCGAGGACGTCTGCGTGCGCCGTTCCGAAGTCGAGCACTCGATCATCCTCGCCGGCTCCGTGGTCGAAGACCTCGGCACCCGCCTCGAGGCGAGCCTGCTCGGCCGCGACGTGAAGCTGACTCGCAGCGAGGGCATGCCGAAGACGCTGCGGATGCTGGTCGGGGACAAGTCGGAGATCAAGCTGATCTGATGAAGGTCCTGGTCACAGGCGCGGGCGGCATGCTCGGCCGCGACGTCGTGCTCGCCGCCGGCAATGCCGGTCACGACGTGGTCGGCTTCGGCCACACCGAGCTCGACGTCACTGCCGCCTCCGCGCTCACCGCCAAGTTCGAGCTGGAGCGACCCGACGTCGTCATCAACTGCGCCGCCTGGACCGACGTCGATGGCGCAGAGGAGGCCGAGGAGGAGGCAACCGCGGTCAACGGAGCCGCCGCCGGCAACGTCGCCGCCGCTGCGGCGGGGGTCGGCGCCAGCGTCGTCTACGTCTCCAGCGACTACGTCTTCGACGGCTCCAAGGGCGCGCCCTACGTGGAGACCGACCAGACCGCGCCGCTCTCCGCCTACGGCCGCGGCAAGCTCGCCGGCGAGGAGGCGACCGCCGCCGCCAACAAGCGCCACTTCGTCGTCCGCTCCTCCTGGCTCTTCGGCATCGGTGGCTCCAACTTCGTCGAGACGATGCTGCGCCTCGCCTCGACCCAGAACGAGGTGCTGGTCGTGCGCGACCAGATCGGCTCACCCACCTACACCTGGCACCTCGCCTACGGCATCGTCCGCCTGATCGAGGGGGTCGAGTTCGGCATCCACCACATGGCCGCGGGCGGCTCCTGTTCCTGGTACGACTTCGCTCGCGAGATCTTCGACCAGGCCAAGGTCGAGTGCCTCGTCCTCTCCGCCACCACTGACATGCTCGGACGCCCCGCACCCCGCCCACCCTTCTCGGCGCTGGAGAGCCAGCGCGAGCACGCGATCGAGCTGCCCCCATGGCGCGATGGCCTATCCGCCTACCTCGCCCAGCGCTCGGCCGAGCGGGAGGCAGCGGCGTGAAGCTCCTCGTCACCGGCGCCGCCGGCTTCATCGGCTCGACCTACGTGCGCCTCGTCGGCGACGAGCACGAGGTGAGGGTGCTGGACAAGCTCACATACGCCGGCCGCCGCGAGAACCTGCCCGAGGGGACGGAGCTGATCGAGGGCGCGATCGAGGACCCGAAGGTCGTGCGCGAGGCGATGGAGGGCTGCGACGCCGTCGTCAACTTCGCCGCGGAGTCCCACGTCGACCGCTCGATCGACGACCAGGACGCCTTCGCCCGCACCCACGTGATCGGCACCGGCACCCTGCTCGACGCCGCCCGTGAGCTCGGCGTAGGCCGCTACCTGCAGGTCTCCACCGACGAGGTCTACGGCTCGATCGAGTCGGGCTCCTTCACCGAGACCTCGCCGCTCGACCCTTCCTCGCCCTACTCGGCGACCAAGGCCGCCGGCGACCTGCTGGTCACCGCCCACGTCCACACCTACGGCGTCGACGCCTCAATCGTGCGCGGCTCCAACAACTACGGCCCGCGCCAGTACCCCGAGAAGCTGATTCCGCTGATCACGCTCAACGCCCTGCACGGCGACTCCCTGCCGGTCTACGGTGACGGCAAGCAGGTCCGCAACTGGCTCTACGTCGAGGACTTCTGTCGCGGCATCCACACGGTGCTGATGAAGGGCGAGGCGGGCGAGGCCTACAACGTCGGCGGTCCCGACGAGTGCGAGAACATCGAGGTGGTCAAGCGGGTGATCGAGCTGACCGGCAAAGACGAGTCGCTGATCGAGTACGTCACCGACCGTCCCGGCCACGACCGCCGCTACTCGCTCTCCTCGGTCAAGCTCAAGGAGCAGCTGGGCTGGGAGGCCCAGGTCCACTTCGCCGAGGGGCTGGAGAAGACCGTCGCCTGGTATCGCGAGAACGAGGAGTGGTGGGGGCCGATCCGCTCCGGCGAGTACCGCGAGTACTACGAAAAGCA
>DASZQM010000133.1:0-2462 GCA_035549645.1 Solirubrobacterales bacterium
CAGCTGGTCGCGATCCCGATGTCCGTCGACCAGATCCATCCTTACGACATCCTCGCCATGAACGGCGCTTCGGCCGCCCTGGCGATCTCCCCGGTCCCCGTCGCCGCCCACGTCGGCGCGGTGCGGATCGGCAAGCTCGACGGCGACTTCGTCGTCAACCCCTCCGAGGAGGACCACGCCGAGCTCGAGCTCGACCTGATCGTCGCCGGCACCGACGAGGCGATCCTGATGGTCGAGGCCGGCGCCGACGGCGTCACCGAGCAGGAGATCCTCGACGCGCTCGACATCGCCCACAGCGAGATCAAGAAGCTCTGCGCCGCGATGGAGGAGCTGCAGCAGAAGGCGGGCAAGGAGAAGCTCGAGGTCGAGGCCCCCAAGATCGACGAGGCCCTGCTCTCGGAGATCCGCTCTTCCCACGGCCAGGCTCTGGTCGACGCGATCGCGACCGAGGGCAAGCTCGAGCGCTACGAGGCGATCGACAAGGTCAAGGAGGAGGTCGTCGAGAAGTACGCGCCCGAGAGTGGCGATGAGGCCGACGAGGACCGTAAGTCCGAAGTCGGCGCCGCCTTCGACGCGATCGAGAAGGACACGATCCGCAAGGCGATCGCCGTCGACAAGAAACGCCCCGACGGTCGCGCCCAGGACGAGATCCGGCCGATCGAGTGCGAGGTCGACGTCTCCCCGCGCGTGCACGGCTCGGCGCTCTTCACCCGCGGCGAGACCCAGATCCTCTCCAACGCCGCGCTCGGCACGACGCGCATGGACATGCGCATCGACACGCTCGGCATCGAGACCTCGAAGAAGTTCTGGCACCACTACAACTTCCCGCCCTTCTCGGTCGGGGAGGCCGGCTTCATGCGCGGCCCCAAGCGCCGTGACATCGGCCACGGTGCGCTCGCCGAGCGGGCCCTGGTGGCGACGATCCCCAGTGAAGAGGACTTCCCCTACGTGATCCGGGTCGTCTCCGAGACGCTCGAGTCCAACGGCTCCTCCTCGATGGGCTCGGTCTGCGCCTCCTCGATGGCGCTGCAGGCCGCGGGTGTGCCGGTTTCGGCTCCCGTCGCCGGCGTGGCGATGGGCCTGATCAAGGAGGGTGACGACTACATCGTCCTCACCGACATCGCCGGCGTCGAGGACCACCTCGGCGACATGGACTTCAAGGTCGCCGGCACCGCGGACGGGATCACCGCCCTGCAGATGGACATCAAGATCACCGGCGTCACATTTGACATCCTCGCCGACGCCTTGGACCAGGCCAACAAGGGCCGCCAGTTCATCCTCGGCAAGATGGCCGAAGCGATCGACGGGCCGCGCGAGCAGCTCTCACAGCACGCGCCGCGGATCGAGTCGATCAAGATCGATCAGGAGAAGATCGGCGCCGTGATCGGCAAGGGTGGCGAAACCATCCGCGCCCTCTGCGAGGAGTTCGAAGCCGAAATCGACGTCGAGGACGACGGCACGATCCGCATCTACGCTCCGACCGGCACCCTGGTCGAGGCGTGCGTCGCGCGGATCCAGTCGATGACCAAGGAGGCCGAAGTCGGCGATCGCTACGAGGCCGCCAAGGTCGTCAAGACGACCACGTTCGGCGCCTTCGTCGAGCTGGTCAAGGGCACCGACGGGCTGCTGCACATCTCGAACGTGAAGCCCGGCGAGAGGGTCGACTCGGTTGACGACGTGCTCAGCTCCGGCGATGAGATCGACGTCACCGTGGTCGAGGTCGACCGCGAGCGCGGTCGCATCGGCCTGCGCCTCACCGCCGACCCCTCGGTCGAGGGCAAGAGCGCCGAGGAACTGGCCGAGGTCGGCTCTGGCGACGGCGGCCGTCGCAACGGCGGCGATCGGGGTGGGCGCGGCGGACGCGAGCGTCGTCCCCGTCGCGACCGCGAGCGGCGCGGCTAGGACATTGAGCGAGGCGGTCCTCACAACTCAGGGCTCGGGCGTCCGGGTCGTCACCGAGGCGGTGCCCTCGGTGCGATCCGTCGCGCTCGGCCTCTGGGTGAGGACCGGTTCGCGCAACGAGACGCCGGCTCAGGCCGGCGTCTCGCACTTCCTCGAGCACCTGCTCTTCAAGGGCACCGCTCGTTACTCGGCGATCGAGATCGCCGAGAAGCTCGACGGGCTCGGCGCCTCGGTCAACGCGGCAACGGGCAAGGAGACGACGCACCTGCACGCGCGCTTCCTCGACGAGCACACCGAAGAGGTCTTCGACCTGCTGGCGGAGATGCTGCTGGCGCCGACCTATCCCGAAGTCGACTCCGAGCGCGAGGTCGTGCTCGAGGAGATCGCGATGTACGAGGACGAGCCGCAGGATCGCGTCCACGACATCCTCGCCGACGCAGTCTTCGGCACCCACCCGCTGGGAAGGCGGGTGCTGGGGGAGGCCGAGGTGATCAGCTCGGTGCCGGTGCCCGACATCGAGGCTTATCGCAGCGCCCACTACACCGGCCCCAACATCGTCG
>DASZQM010000134.1:0-3716 GCA_035549645.1 Solirubrobacterales bacterium
CCTACCTCTTCAGCGGCCAGGGCTCACAGCGCCCGGGGATGGGCCGCGAGCTCTACGAGACCAACCCCGCCTATGCCGAGGCCCTCGATGCCGCCTGCGCCGAGATCGACGCCCGGATCGGCCGCTCGCTGAAGCAGCTGATCTTCAGCCAGCCGGGCTCCATAGAGGCGGCGCTGCTCGACCACACCACCTATGCCCAGCCCGCTCTCTTCGCCACCGAGGTGGCGCTCTACCGCCTCTTGGAGAGCAGGGGCCTGACGCCGGACCTGCTGGCCGGCCACTCGGTCGGGGAGATCGCCGCCGCCCACGTCAGCGGCGTGCTCTCGCTCGCCGACGCCGCGGCGCTCGTCTGCGCCCGCGGCGCCCTGATGGGCGGTCTGCCCGAGGGCGGGGCGATGCTGGCGATCGAGGCGACCGAGGCCGAGGCGCTGGAGTCGATCGCCGGCCGGGAGCGGGAGCTCTCGCTGGCCGCGGTCAACTCGCCGGCCTCCTGCGTGATCTCGGGGGCCGCGGAGGCGATCGAGCAGGTCGACTCCCACTGGCGCGAGCAGGGTCGCAAGAGCAAGCGCCTGGCCGTCTCCCACGCTTTCCACTCGCCGCTGATGGAGCCGATGCTGGAGCCCTTCGCCGAGGTCGCGAAGGGCCTCGACCTGCGGACGCCCCGGATCCCCGTCGTCTCCTGCCTGAGCGGCGAGCAGCTGACGCCCGAGCAGGCAACCGACCCCGCCTTCTGGGTCTCCCACGTGCGCGAGCCGGTGCGCTTCGCCGCAGCCGTCGAGACCCTCGCCGCGGAAGGGGTCGGCCCCTACGTCGAGCTCGGCCCCGACCCCGTCCTCTGCGCGATGGCGCGGGAGTGCCTGGGCGAGGCGGACGACTCTCCCTGCGTCCCGGCGCTGCGCCGGGGAGCCGGCGAGCCCGAGACCTTGGTCGGCGCGCTGGCCACCGCCCACGCCGCGGGCGCCGCGGTCGACTGGCGGGCCTTTTTCGAGGGCTCGGCCGCCAAGGCGGTCCCCCTGCCCACCTATCCCTTCCAGCGCGAGCGCTTCTGGCTTGCGCACGGCAGCGGGGCTTCCGATCCGGCCTCTCTGGGTCAGGACCGGCTCGATCACCCCTTCCTCGCCGCGGCGATGGAGGACCCGGAAGGGGAGGGCGTCTCCTTCAGCGGCCGCCTCTCGCTCGCCGAGCACCCCTGGCTGGCGGACCACGCCCTGCGGGGGACGGCGCTCCTGCCCGGCACCGCCTTCCTCGAGCTGGCGCTCACCGCCGCCGAGCAGGTCGGCGCCGCGACGGTCGAGGAGCTCACCCTGCAGGCGCCGCTGATGCTCAGCGAGGAGGGGGCGGTGCGGCTGCGGGTCTCCGTTTCGGCCCCCGGCGAGCAGGGCCGGCGTGAGCTCTCGATCCACTCCCGTCCCGAAGCGGAGGGGGCGCAGTGGACCCGCAACGCGGCCGGCGTTCTCTCCGCCGAGCGGCAGGCCCTGCCCGAGCCCCTCCCCGAGTGGCCGCCCCAGGGGGCCGAGCCGGTCGAGATCGACGCCATCGAGTCGCGGCTGGCGGGGGCCGGTCTCGAATACGGCCCGGCCTTCCAGGGCCTCTCCGCCGCCTGGCTGCGCGGCGAGGAGGTCTACGTCGAGGCGGGGCTGTCCGAGCCGCCCGGGGGCTCTGGCTTCGGGGTGCATCCGGCGATCTTGGACGCGGCGTTGCAGGCGAGCGCCGTCAAGGCGGGAGAGAAGCTGCAGCTCCCCTTCGCCTGGAGCGGGGTCTCGCTGCGCGCCGCCCGGGGCCCTGCGCTGCGGGCCCGGCTCTCGCTGGGCGAGCGAGAGGGCTCGGCGCTGTTCTTCGACGCCGACGGCACCCCACTCGGCGCGATCGGCTCCCTGCGCGTGCGGCCGGTCGATCTCGAGAAGCTGCAGCGCCTCGCCGAGGCACCGCTGTACGCGCTCGCCTGGGAGCGGCCGTCGTCGCCGCCGGCACCTGCCGCCCGGGCCGAGGCCTGGGCCGCGCCCAGCGGTGGCGAAGGCCCGGCGAGCGTCCACGCCCTCGCCGCGACGGTGCTGGAGAAGCTGCAGGCCCACCTCGCCGCCCCCGAGCAGGACTCCCGCCTGGCGATCCTCACCGAGGGTGCCCTGGCGACGAGCGAGGCGGAGGCGCCGAACCCCGCCCAGGCAGCCCTGGCCGGCCTGGTCCGCTCCGCCGCCGCCGAGCACCCAGGCCGCTTCTGTCTGATCGACAGCGACGGCAGCGAGGCATCGGCGGCCGCCCTGGAGCGGGCGCTCGAGGCCGATCCAGGCGAGACCGAGATCGCCCTGCGCAAGGGAGCCCTGCTCGTCCCCCGCCTCGCCCCGGCAAAGGAAGAGACGGCGGAGCCGGCCACCCTCGACCCCGAGCGGACCGTGCTGATCACCGGCGCCACCGGTGGCATAGGCACCCTGCTCGCCGAGCACCTGGTCGAAAGCCACGGCGCCCGGCACCTGCTCCTGGTCTCCCGCTCCGGGGAGGAGGCACCGGGAGCGCTCGACCTGCGCGCCCGCCTGAGCGAGCAGGGCGCCGAGGTGACCGTCGCCGCCTGCGACGTCTCCGATCGCTCTCAGCTGGAGGACCTGCTCGCCGGGATCCCCGCGGAGCACCCCCTGGGGGCGATCGTCCACGCCGCCGCCGTCCTCGACGACGGCCTGCTGGAGTCGCTCGACCCAGAGCGGCTCGAGCGCGTCCTCGCTCCCAAGGCAGACGCCGCCTGGCACCTGCACGAGCTGAGCGCCGGTCTCGAGCTCACCCACTTCGTCTGCTTCTCCTCGCTCGCCGGGCTGCTCGGATCCCCCGCCCAGGCCAACTACGCCGCCGCCAACGGCTTCCTCGACGCGCTCGCCGTCCAGCGGCGGGCGCAGGGCCTCCCCGCCGCCTCGATCGCCTGGGGCCTCTGGCTCCAGGAGGAGGGGATGGCCGCCCGCCTCTCCGAGGCCGACCTGGCGCGGATGCGCCGGGCGGGCATCGCGGCGCTCTCCGAGCACCAGGGACTCACCCTCTTCGATCGGGTTCTCGCCGGCGGCCGGGCGCTCGGGATCGCGGCGCGCTTCGACCGGGCGGCGCTGCGACGGCAGGCGGAGGCCGGCAGGTTGCCGACAAAGCTCGAGGGGGTCGCGGGCTCCCGCCGAAGCGCGGGCGGCGCCGCGGCGGGAGAGCTGGCGCGACGCCTCAGCGAGGCGCCGGAGGCGAAGCGGGCCCAGCTCGCCGAGGACTTCGTCCGCGCCGAGGTGGCGGCGATCCTCGGGCACGCCTCGGTCGCGGCGGTCGCCCGCGACGAGGTCTTCAAGGACCTCGGCTTCGACTCGCTGGCGGCGATCGAGCTGCGCAACCGGCTCAGCGCCGCCGCCGGCCGGCGCCTGGCCGCCTCGGTCGTCTTCGACTACCCGACCGTCGCCGCCCTTGCCGCGCATCTCGCGGGCGAAGCGGAGGACGCCGAGCCCGCCGCGCCGGCGCCCCGCCCGAGCAGGCTCGCGGCTCAGATCGAAGCGGCTTCCGACGAGGAGCTGCTCGAGTTCATCGACTCCCAGGTGGGGCCGGACCGTGGCTGACGAGCAGCAACTGCGCGAGTACCTGCGGCGGGTGACGATCGAGCTCGCCGCCGAGCGGGAGAGGACCAGCGAGCCGATCGCGATCGTCGGCATGGCCTGCCGCCTTCCCGGCGGGGTCGAGAGCCCGGCCCAGATGTGGGAGCTGCT
>DASZQM010000135.1:0-10265 GCA_035549645.1 Solirubrobacterales bacterium
CTGGGGGACGCCCTGGCTGGTCTCCCATGACGCCCAGCGCGGCAACTGCCTGAAGGAGAGCGAACCTGCCTTCGGCTGGGCCAAATGCTCGATCGGCCCGCCCAAAGCCAACCCCGCCACCGCCTACCTGACGATGCCCACATCCTGCGAAGGCCCGCTTGGCTTCAGCGCCACCGCGACCGAGTGGCAGGGAGCCGCGAGCGCCTCTGCGAGTGCCACCACGCCCGCGCTGGAACACTGCTCCTCGCTCGCCTTCAACCCCAAACCGGCGGGACGGCTCTCCGACCCACGCGCCTCCTCGCCCTCGGGCTATGAGTTCGAAATCGCCCAGGACACCTCGGGCATCCTCGATCCCACCCGCCTTGCCCCCTCGGCGGTGCGCAAGGCAGTCGTGCAGCTGCCCGACGGGGTGACGATCAACCCCTCGGTCGGCGCGGGCCTCGGCGTCTGCACCCCGGCCCAGTACGAAGCCGAGACGCCCTCGTCTCCGCCCGGCGCCGGCTGCCCCAACGAATCGAAGATCGGCGACTTCCGGGTCAAAAGCCCGCTCTTCAGCGAAGCAGTGGAAGGCTCGCTCTTCCTGGCCACGCCCTACCAGAACCCCTTCAACTCACTGATCGCCGTCTATCTCGTCGCCAAGGCGCCCGAACGCGGCATCCTGGTCAAGGTCGCCGGCAACCTCGCGGCCGATCCCAACACGGGACGGCTTACCGCGAGCTTCGATCGGCTGCCCCAGCTGCCTTACTCGAGCCTCGTCGTCCACTTCCGCGAAGGACAGCGCTCCCCGCTGGCGTCGCCGGGCGCCTGCGGCACCTTCAACACCGGGGTCGACCTCACCGCCTGGCGCGACGCCACGCTCATCCGCCACACCGACTCGCCGGGACAGATCACCGCCGGCGTTGGGGGAGGGCCCTGCCCCTCGGGCATCCCGCCCTTTGCCCCCACTGCCCTAGCCGGCTCGATCAACTCCAACGCCGGCTCCTACTCGCCCTTCTACCTTCGCCTAGCGCGCACCGACGTCGAGCAGGAGATCACTCACTACTCCGCCCAGCTGCCGCCGGGCCTGCTCGGCAAGATCGCCGGCATCCCCTACTGCCCCGATGCGGCGATCGAAGCAGCCAAGGGACGCTCCGGGGTGGAGGAGCTCCAGCACCCCGACTGTCCCGCCGCCTCGCTGATTGGCCACACCTATTCGGGCTACGGCCTCGGCTCGGTCCTCTCCTACGCGCCCGGCAACCTCTACCTCGCCGGCCCCTACCACGGCTCGCCCTTCTCGGTGGTGGCCGTCGACTCGGCCCTGGTCGGGCCCTTCGACCTAGGCGTGGTGATCGTCCGCTCGGCGGTGGAGGTCAATCCACAGACCGCCCAGGTATCGATCGACTCCGCCGGCTCTGACCCGATCCCTCACATCATCAAGGGCATCCCGATCCACCTGCGCGACGTCCGCGTCTACATCGACCGCCCGAGCTTCGCCTTGAACCCGACCAGTTGCAACCGCTTCAGCGTCGCCTCGACCCTGAACGGCTCCGGCGCCGTCTTCTCCAACCCGGCTGACGACTCCACAGCCGACGCGATCTACAACTACCAGGCCTTCAACTGCGGCTCCCTCGGCTTCAAGCCGAAGATCGCCCTGAAGCTGAAGGGCGGTACCAAGCGCGCCGACAAGCCCGCGCTCACGGTCACCTATACGCCCCGCGCGGGCGATGCCAACCTCTCCTCGGCCCAGGTCACCCTGCCACCGAGCCTCTTCCTCGCCCAGAACCACATCAAAACGGTCTGCACCAACGGCCAGTTCGCCCGCGATGACTGCCCGGCGGGGTCGATCTATGGCACCGCCGCCGCCTTCACCCCGCTGCTGGAAGAACCCCTGCGCGGGAACGTATACCTGCGCTCCTCCTCGAACCTCCTGCCCGACCTCGTCTTCGCCCTGCGAGGCCGCGGCCTTCGCGTCGACCTCGCCGGCAAGATCGACTCGGTCAAAGGCGGCCTGCGCGGCAGCTTCTCCGGCCTGCCCGACGCCCCGGTCTCCAAGTTCGTCCTCAAGCTCAGAGGTGGTAAGCGCTCGATCCTGGAAGTCGCCGCCAACCTCTGCAAGGAAGAACAGAAGGCGACGGCGCGCTTCACCGGCCAGTCCAACCAGGGGCTGATCAGCCACCCGGTGGTCAAGGCCCAGTGCAAGGTGAAGAAGAAGGGCAAGCCCAAGAAGCACCACCACAAGAAGAAGGGAAGGGTTGGATGAGAAGGCGAGCGCTTTTGAGCCTGTGCGGGGCCCTGTTCCTCTGCTTGGTGCTGAGCGCCCCGGCGAGCGCCGCGCGCGCGCTGCTGACCGAACACGCGGTGAGGGCCGAAGAAGCTCCCGGCGGATCGATCGAAGGCCCCTGCGGCGTCGCCGTCTCGGCGGCGGGGCAGATCTACGTATCCGCCTATTACGCCCACGCGGTCGAGTCCTTCTCTCCCTCGGGGGCCTATCAGTCTTCGCTCAGCGCCGGCACCTCGCCCGAAGGCCCCTGCGGCCTTGCGATCACCGCCGGCGGCGCGCTCTACGCCAACCGCTGGCACGAGGGCGTGTCCCGCCTCCTGCCGGGCGCACTCGTCTTCGACGAAGCGGAATCGACCGGAGTGGCGGTCGACTCCTCCGGCAACGTCTACGTCGACGATCGCACCGACGTGGCGATCTACGAACCGTCGGGAACCCTGCTGCGGACGATCGCGGCCGACCCCCAGGCCGACTACTACGGCGTCGCGGTCTCCGGCGAAAAGGTCTACGTCGCCGATGCCGCCACCGGCACGGTCAAGGCCTTCGAAGCCGACGGCACTCCCAGCACCCCGATTCAGCAAATCAATGGCTCTGCCACCCCCCAGGGTGAATTCGTCTCCCTCGTCGACGCCGCGCTCGCGGTCGACCCGACCAACGGCCACCTCGTCGTGGTCGACAACCTGCAGCCCGGCTACCTGCACCCCAAAGGCGCAATCGAGGAGTTCGACGCGAGCGGCGCCTTCCTCAGCCAGTTGCCCGGCAACCCGATCGACGGCGCTCCCTCGGGCCTGGCGTTCAGCGCGACGGGGACGCTCTTCGCCACCTCGGGCAATTCCGAAGAAGGCACGGTCTTCAGCTACGGCGCCTACAGCGGCCTCGGGCCGCTTTCGATTCCCGGTGGTGGTGGGGGAGAAGGCTCCGCCTCCGCCTCCGCACCCACGAGCCAGGGCTCACCCGCCTCGCAGGACGCTTCCACCTCCGCTGCTGGCGATGCCCCCGCCTCGGCCTCCGAGACGATCCAGCGTGGACACCTGCGCGTCGGCGTCAACGCCGAACTGGCGCCGAGGAAGCTGCCCCGCAAGGGGAGCGCCCCGGTCACCTTCTCGGTCGCCGCCACGATCAGCGCCACCAAGGGCTCGACCCCACCCCAGCTGCAGCGAATCGAGATCGAGATCAACCGCTACGGCCACATCGAACCCAAGGGCCTCCCGGTCTGCGAAATGAACGAGATCCAGCCGGCCACCAACGAAGCGGCGCTCGAAGCGTGCGGCCCCTCGCTGGTCGGAACCGGCAACTTCAAAGCCAACGTCCTGATCTCCCAGCAGGCCCCCTTCCCCTCCGACGGCAAGGTCTATGCCTTCAACGGCACCTGGAAGGGGCGCCCCGCGATCCTCGCCCACGTCTACGGCACCAAGCCCGTGCCGACCTCGAGCACGATCCCCTTCGTGATCGGCAGCTCCGGCAAGGGCTCCTACGGGGCGAAGCTCACCGCCTCGCTGCCGCAGGTCACCTCCAAATGGGGCTACGTGACGGGGATCTCGATGAAGCTGGGCAAGAGCTTCAGCTCACACGGGAAGCGCCGCAGCTACCTGAGCGCCAGCTGTCCGGCGCCCAAGGGCTTTCCCGGCGCCTCCTTCCCGCTCTCGCGCACGAGCCTGGATTTCGCCGGGGGCAAGAAGGTCAGCACCGTGCTGAACCGGAGCTGCAAGGCCAAGTAGACGTCAACGGTGCCGGGCACCGGGACGCTTAACGGTCCCCTAAGCTGCCGAGTCCCTGGGCACCCCCATGTGTTTGGAAAGATGAGAGCCCTGGGAAGTTGGGACTGGGACCACAGGAACGAGAGAAAGGTTTGATGGTGGGGAAGAAGATCTTTGCCGCGTTGACCGCGATTGTCTTGACGCTTTCGATGATGGCGACGCCGTTCGCGATGGCCGCCGAAGTGACGCGCGAAAGCTACAAAGAAGCGGTCGAGCCGATCTGCAAGACGAACACGGAAGCCAACGAAAAGATCCTCAAGGGCGTTCGTCAGAAGGTCAAGTCGGGCCAGCTCAAGCAGGCCGGGACGCAGTTCGAAAAGGCCGGCAAAGCGCTGCACAAGGCGATCGTGCAGATCAAGGCCGTTCCCCAGCCCACCGCCGACAAGGCGAAGCTGGCCAAGTGGCTCAAGTACGTGGGCGAAGAGGAAAAGCTCTTCCTCAAGGGTGCCAAGCAGCTCAAGGCGGGTCAGAAGACCGCTGCTCAGGAAACGGTGCTCAAGCTGAACAGCAACGCCAACAAGGCCAACAACCAGGTCATCGCCTTCGAATTCCGCTACTGCCGCTTCGAACCCTCGAAGTTCACCTGAGCCCAGCCTGAGTGACCGCGGTGGCGGCTATCCGGCCGTCGCCGCGGTGATCTGTTCGGCGATCCACGGGTAGATCTTGTCGACCCGGGTGAAGATGTCGGGCAGGTGGGTGTCGCAGTTGGCGGCCCCGAGGCTGGTGATGCCGATCTGCACCGGCGTCCCGTCTTCGCGGAAGGCGAGTGCCGGTCCCCCGCTGTCGCCGTGGCAGGTCCCGATCGAGAAGCCCGGCGGCGTGATCGTGCAGAGCTGCATCGAGTAGTTGAAGAAGGGGTAGTAGGCGCGGGCGTGGTTGCGGCAGTAGAGGCGCTGCTGGACGAAGGTGGCGCCGCGGCGCAGCACCGGCGTGCGGGTCAGTTTCCGCAGCGTCCCGCTCAGTCCCCAGCCCGCGATCCAGGTCGGCGTGTTGGCCGCCAGCAGCGCCGCGTCGGTTTCCGTGGCGAGCGCCAGGGGCGGCGCCGTCGTCGGCGTTGCGAGTTCCAGGAGTGCGGCGTCGCCGTGCACCTTGAAGCGATTGAAGCCGGGGTAGAGGATCGACCGCTTCACTTTCGAGATCTGCCGCAGGGACGCGTCGCGGATATCGCTGCTGCCGGTGACGACGGCGTACTCGGGCAGCGGGGTCTTGCGGCCGGTGACGATGTCCTCGACGCAGTGGCCGGCGGTGAGGACCAGGTTGGGAGCGATCACCGAGCCGCTGCAGCTGAAACCTTCGCCTTTTTTGTCGACGGCGAGGATGAAGGCGGCCCAGGGCCATTCCTCGTTGCTGGCGGTGGTGCCGCCGACGATCGACGCCTGGGCGCCGGGGGAGGCGCCCGCCGGCGCCGCCAGGGCGAGCGAGAGCAGCGCCAGGCACAGCCCCGCGCACAACCCCCTCAGCTTTGAACTCGACTCTCTCCTCATCGCCCCTCTATCGGCAGCTTTCTCGGATTCGTAAACCCCGCGTCCAACCCCGAGCTTCGCTCGAGACCGACTAAGATCGGGTGCCCCGCCCAAGTAGCTCAGTTGGTAGAGCACTTCCATGGTAAGGAAGGGGTCACCGGTTCGAGTCCGGTCTTGGGCTTAGGTCGCAGGCTCACCACCCTTCTTCTTCGTCCCATCCTTCTTCTTCCCAGCCTTCGCCTTCTTCCCACCCTTCGTTTTCCCAGGCTTCTTCTTCGCCCCAGCCTTCGTCTTCGCCCCAGCTTTCTTCAGGCCGGCTCTGTTCGGGTTCGTAATTTTCTTCCGGGGTCCAGCTTTCTTCCTGCGGCGGCACGTAGGTTTCGCCCGGCGAATAGCACTTGCAATTTGAAGAGGAAGAGGTAGCCGGTTCTTCCGCGCCGCCTTCGCCGGTTTCCGACCCGCCGCCACCGGATCCGACGGACGCCGCCCCGGCACCGGCAGACGATTTGCCGGCATGGGCCTTCGACTTCGCCTTGCCCCCGCCGTGCAGCGCCTTCCATCCCGAGCCGTGGCCAGGGGGGGCTTTAGCGATCGAGACACCGGGGTCCTCGAGGGAGGGCGTTCGGCCAACTCCGCTCCAGATCAGCACTGCCCCCCCAGCCGCGCAGATGAGCGCGACGGTGGCGAGGACTCGCTTGATCGGGCGGGCTCGCCGCGCCTCGAGCGCGAGAACTGAGATTGCGACGAGCAGGAGAGCGACGCCGATGGTCGCCATGCTCTGGAACGAGAGAAAGGTGTCGAGGGCGCCCGGGCTTCGCGTGAAGAACGCGAGCAATACACCGAGTGAGGCGAGTACAGAGACGGCGCAAAGCACCGCGCCAACGCCCCTCGTCAATAGACGCACAGTCCTTCTTGCTTTTGAGGTTTTCAACATGTTCTCCGCGTCCTTTCTGGCTAATTGGGATCCGGGGTTGGGGGTCAGCACCGAGTGAGAGCGCCACGGGGGCCGACGTTGAAGCTGCGGCAATCGTGGGTGGCAAGCCTCGAGCCCGCGTGTTCCATGCTCTTCGACCAGTGCTTTGTCGCTACGCGGGCCGATTCGTATTGGCGAAGCGTCGTCCAGCTGTTTAGCCGCGCCACGAGCGCAGCGGCGGTTTCGCGAACCGCAGCTTTTGTGTTCGCCGCTACTGACCAGTCGTCGTGGCGCAGACTGCGGAGCAGCTGCATCCACGTGCCTTCCACCGTGCGCACCCTCGTCGCCAGCTTGCGGCTGTCCGCGCGAGCAGCTTCGCGGTGGAGCTGTTGCGGTGAGGCGGGAGGGCTCGTCGCGGTCGGCGAGGTGGCGTGGCCAGCGCTGTGTCCTGCGCCTTTCTGCACCTGACTCTCGGGCCAAAAGCGCGTCTCGAGCCAGCTCGAGAACGAGGGCATAGCCCCGCCGAGGACGGCCAGCAAGGCCAGGAGGACGATGCCCGCGGTGACGAGCTGTCGCGGGCTCGCCGTCCTCCTGGCACGGAGACGGAGCAGGCCTCCGAGGGCGACGAGCATCCACAACGCGGCCGGAATAACCGTAAGGACGGCTCGATGGTCCGCTGGTCGCTGTGCGACCTCGTTTTGCAGAGGTGGACTAAGCCACAGCGCCAGGCAAACGGTCAACGCCCCGAGGACGATGAGGAAGGCACGGCGACCCAGCCACGGCACCCAGGCTCGCGTGGCTATCCCGACCTCCGCGAGTTGCAGGCGGGCGCCGCGCAGCCATGGGTCAGCGGTTGACTGGCGCACGGTTCCACCTCGCGGCTCGCCGCGGTCGGAGAAGATCCGGCGGCCCAGGTCGGCCACCTGCCCGACCCATCCGTCGTCGCGGCGCTGGTTGTCACTCTCCCGTACCGGTGGGGCCGGGATCTTCCAGGGGACTTTTTCGAGTCGCCGCCATGCGCTCGTCGCGACGGCCGCGAGATGCAGTGCGATCGCCCGGAGTGCGCGCCAGAGGCCGCCTCCGCCCGCGACCAGCATGCGCTGTAGTTGCCGGCCGACAATCTGCAGTCGCCCACCAGCGAGGCGAATCGCGCGGGTGGCCGTCCGGCGCCGGGTCTCGTCCCGCAGAAACCAGACGGCAACGCAGCCGGAAAGTAGGCCGGTCGTAAGCAGCCAGGGTGGGATTGCGAGAAGCGTTTCCGCGACTCGAATCTCAATCGGCAGGTATACGGCCGTGATCAGGATCACGGCGCTGGCCAGCATCAGGAGGAAGCCGTACCCTTCGAGCGGATTGTCTTTGATCTCCTCTGGAAGGCGCTGCCGCATCCAAAGCGGCAGGTAGTTCAAAAGCCTGAAGACGAACGGCGTCCCTTCCGTTGCTGGACTTGTCTGACCCACCGGATTGATCACTCTGGTGGGAGCCTCGTACGCGGTGCTGATCACGGTCGTTGCGTCCTCGCTCGGGAAGGTGGCGACGCGTTCCTCCAGCGCGCGTTGCATTCCCGCGGCGTTATAGAAACGCTTGCCGGGCCCGACCTCGATCGCGCGCATGATCACTGCGCTCAGCCATTCAGGCACAGCTGGATTGACCCGGTGCGGTGGGTCGAGCGACTTGTGGCGACGCCGCTGCAGCACCTCCTCTTCCGAGAGCGACGACAATTTCAGCCCGGTCGCCAGCTCGTATAGAACCGCGCCTGCCGCGTAGATGTCCGAGGCCTCGGTCGCCTGCTCTGCTCTCCTCACCTCAGGAGCTATGTAGGGCTCGGTCCCGAGAACCTCGTTCTCCGTGGCTCGCTCAATCTCGTCAGGCGCCTGTGCGATTCCCAGGTCGATCAGCTTCAGCCTGATCGACCCGTCGCCACCGACATCCCCGATGAGCATCAGGTTGCCCGGCTTGATGTCGCGGTGGATAAGGCTGGCGAGATGAAGGCACTGCATCGCGGCGCAGAGCTGGATTCCCACCTCGATGACGCGCTCCGGATCGAATCGCTGGTACCGAGCCAGTAGACGCTCGAGGTCCTCGCCGTCGATGTACTCCATGACGAGAAACGGGCTACGCGGGCCGCCGCGAAGGTCGAATATGCGCACCACGTTCTCGTGGTCGAAGCGCCTGTCCTGGCGACCCTCGCGGCGAAGGCGCTGCAGGTCGTTTGAGGTGGAGTGGGGCCTGGGCTCCTTGACCGCGACGATTCCTCCGGGGACGTAGGGCGTTGTGGCCAGATCCTCGACCTTCCAGATCTGAGCTTTCCCCCCCTTGCCCAGAGGCTCGCGTTCCAGCAGTTTGAAACGCGGGTCCCTGCGGAGCGGCTTCCCCCCCGAAGCCTGCCCGTTGCTGTTTCTCCCCGTTTCACTCATGCCTAACTTCTGCGTTCTAACGCAGTTTTGGGGCGTATGTCAAGGATTCAGTAAAGGAATAACTTGTTTCTGGATCAATTAGCGACGTAAAACTCTAGAAAACATATCAAATACGCGTGAAACGCTCGAAATACGCACCAGTTATTGGATTTCTACCTTAAAAACGTGCGTTAACTCTGCTCACAGGCTCTTTTTGATTGATTCACGCGTTGTCGGAGGGGTTTACTATCGTTTCGTCATGGCAATGAACGAACTTGTAAACCTTGATGAGAAGGACAAAGCCATCCTCGATCTGCTCGATCGAGATGCGCGGCTCCCAGCGGTGGCGATCTCGGCCGAGGTCGAACTCTCGCCCGCGGCGGTCAGGAGGCGCATCACTCGACTTCAGGAGCGGGGTGTGATCGTCGGATTCACGACCGTGCTCAACCATGATCTGGTGCGGCCTGCGACCGAGGCTTTCGTGGAGATGACCTTCAGCGCTCCCGACGTCCGGACCTTTCTCGCCCGTCTCGTGGATGATCACCCCGAGGTCAGGGAAGCCTCCACTCTCGCCGGGGATCCCGACGCGATGGTGCGCCTTCGTGTGCACAGCCTCGACGAGCTGAGAACCGTGGTCACCACGCTCCGAGAAAAGCCCGGCGTCACCAGCACGAAGACCATGGTCGCGCTGGGCCGGGAGAGGCACGTGGCCAGGCTGCGCGGGCGGTAGGCGTTTCGATTTTTCGACCGTTAGGCTGCCGCCCGTGGACTTCGCTCTCACTGACGAGCAGGAGGACTTCGTCGACGCGATCCAGCGTTACTGCGATCACGAGTGCGGTACGCCGGATCAGCGCGAGCGACTCACCGAGGGCTACACCGAGCACCACAACGCGACCATCTACAAGGAGATGGCCGATCTCGGCTGGCTTGGGCTGACGATCCCCGAGGAGTACGGCGGCTCGGGCGGCACGATGCTCGACGCCTGCATCTTCATGGAGGAGACCTCCCGCGCTCTCGCTCCGATCGGCGGCTACGCGACGACCCTGATCGTCGCCGGCGCCACCCAGCGCTTCGGCACCGAGGAGCAGAAGCACGAGATCCTCGGCGGCATCGCCAACGGTGCGGTCGAGGCGATCGCGATGACCGAGCCCGAGGCGGGCTCCGACGTCGGCTCGCTCACCACCAGGGCCGAGGCGGTCGACGGCGGCTACGTGCTCAACGGCCAGAAGGTCTTCTGCTCCAACGCCCACATCGCCGACCACATCCTCGTCGTCTGCCGCACCACTCGCTCGGAGTCCAAGCACGACGGCCTGACGATGATCTGGCTTCCGCGCGACGCCGACGGCCTCGAGGTGATCCCGATCGACACCCTCGGTGGGAGGGACACCAACCACCTCTACCTCACCGACGTCGAGGCGCCCGCCGACGCCGTCCTCGGCCAAGTCGACCAGGCCTGGACCCAGCTGATGGCCGGCCTCAACG
>DASZQM010000136.1:0-3691 GCA_035549645.1 Solirubrobacterales bacterium
GGAGGTCGCGGAGTGGTGGGGTGTCGGTCGGCGCTGGGTGTATGACCCCGCCGAGGAGCTCGGCGCCCGGCGACTCGGCGCCGGCCGTCGGCCGCGTTTGCGCTTCGATCCCGAGGAGGTTGCTGAGCACCTTGGCCTGCCCCCGGGCGAGGGCGATAGACGGCGATCGGCGTCGATACGCGGCGATTGCAAAACCGACTCGCTTTCCCCCCGGGGCAGAGCTATGGTCGGTCGGCAATCAAGAAAACGGCCGGGGCGGCGCGCAAACGCCCCCCGACCCGGCGCCGAGTGTGCGGCGCAATGAAGAGGCTACTTCTCAGGAGTCCTCGCATTGCCCCTGCTGCCCGACCGCCGGGAGGCCAGGAGGTCGGCAATGGCGACTAAGAGGGTCGAGGGCGAAGTCAAAGTGCGCGACTGGAAGCGCGGCCGCGGCTACGCGCTTCGCTTCTGGGCCTACGGCGAGCGCCGTTACCTGACGCTCGGCTACGAACACGACGGCTGGGATTGGGACCGGGCCGAAGAGGAGCTGGCCAACGTCCTCGCCGACGTTCGTCGCGGAATCTGGGTGCCGCCGAAGAGGAAGCGCCAGACGGCAAAGGCCGAGGAGGAGGGCGATGCTCCGATCTTTGGCCCCTTCGGCCGCCAGCTCGTCGCCTCGCGTGAGGGGCAGGTCAGCGAGAACCACCACGCCTTCTTGGAGTGGGGGCTCGGGCACTTGCTTATCTACTTCAGCGACTGGCCGCTGGTGGACATTGACGTCCAAGCGGTCGATGCCTACCGCCACCACAAGGTGAAGGAGGCTGAGAAGCGCCAGCGAGCCATCGACAGGCGAAAGCCGCTGCGCAACGAGCGGGGTCAGATCCTCCGGCCGCTTTCGGCCACCTCGATCAACCACACGATCGACACCCTGCAGTGGGTCCTCTCGGTCGCGCTCGAATACAAGCTCATCCCTGAGAACCCGGCCGCCGGGAAGCGGCGGCGGTTGAAGGAGCCGGCGAAGCAGCCGGTCCACCTCGACACTGCCGAGCAGATCGAAGCGTTGCTCGATGCCGCCGAAGAGCTGGACCGCGACCTGCGGTTCACCCTCACCGAACGCAGGGCGATCGTCGCCACCTTCGTCCTCGCCGGGCCGAGGGCGTTGGAGGTCGGCTACATGCGCTGGCGCGACGTCGATCTCGCCAGCGGCCGCCTCTTCATCGGGCGCTCCAAGACCCAGGCTGGGCTGCGCGAGATCAGGATGCTGCCGATCCTCCGCGACGTCCTTGCCGCCCATAAGGCGTCGGCGTATCGGAGCGGCCCCGACGACCTCGTCTTCCCGACCGGCACCGGCGGGCGCCGCGACAAGGACAACCTCCGCGAGCGGGTGCTGGACAAGGTCTTCGAGCGCGCCAACGAGCTGCTGGACGAGCGAGGCCGGGTGCCGTTGCCGAAGGGCCTCACGCCTCACAAGCTGCGCCACACCTTCGCCTCGGTCCTGATCGCCAGCGGCGAGGACCCGATCTCGGTGATGAAGCAGCTGGGGCACACCGACCCCGCCTTCACCTTGCGCGTCTACAGCCACATGATGAGCCGCGAGCCGGGCGAGCGGGCGCGACTGAAGGCGCTCGTCAACGGCGAGCGGGTCGCCGCCGTCACCTACCCCCAGGAGCCGCCGCGGCTCCTCGATTGCGCGGCCTACGAGCTGCCGATCCTGCGGGCGCTGGCAGAACACGACGGGCAGGCGCAGCGGCAGGAGGTACGGGCGGCCGTGCTCGGTGCCGTTGACCGCAGGCTCTCCGATCTCGACCGCGAGACTCTTCCCTCCGGGGAACCGCGCTGGGAGGCCCGGTTCGACAAGGCACGCTCGAAACTCATGCGGGCGGGTTGCCTGAAGTCAGACTCTCCGCGCGGCGTTTGGGAGCTGGCCGCCCCGGGCCTGAAGCGCCTCGGCGCGACCGAGCGTAAGCGCCTGGGCGTCGTAGTCGGGCAGCACTCCGAAGCTGATCGCGACCGCGAGCCGATCGCCGCATGAGCGGGGGAGAGGGCATTCGCCGCATCTCCTGCGACGACAGGATTCCCATCGCCATCCTGCGCGACTTCCTGATGGCGGCGCTTCGGCATGAAGCAATCGCCGACGTCCTGATTGAGCGAATGGCCTTCCGGGCTGAGCGGGGCAAGCTGGATGCCCACCGCCTCGCGGCGGTCCTGCCCGAGCTGATTCCGCAGCTTCTCGACGTCGCCAACAACGAGGACTGGATGGCAATCGCCGACGCGCTGATCGAAGACATGCGCGAGTCGCTGCTGGAGGTGAGCGAATCGTGACGCCGACTTGGATCGAGATTGACGAAGACGTTCTGGCGAAGGTCAAGGCGAGCGCCGAGCCCTTCATCGACAGCCCGAACGATGCGCTGCGCAAGCTCCTCGACCTGAAGCCCACGAGCGATTCGAGCTGTGCGCCACTGCCTCGTCCTAAGCCATACCGCCGTCCCGGATGGGCGCCGGGACCGCGAGCAAGGAACGGGGAGGGCTTGCCGATGGCCGAATACGAGCTACCGCTCCTGCGTTTGCTGTCGCAGCTCGGAGGATCGGGGCCGCGCTGGAAAGTGATGGAGCTGGCCGAGTCGATGCTCGCCGATCGGCTGAGCGACGTGGATCACGGCCGCTTCCGAAACGGCGAGAAGCGCTGGGAAAACCGACTCGCCTTCGCCCGGCTGAGGGCGGTCGAGCGGGGCCATATCTCCTCCAGCTCGCGGCGCGGGATCTGGGAGCTGACCGACGCCGGGATCGAGCGGCTTGGACAGCTTGAGGTTGAGATTGGAAAACGAGAAAGGGAGGTTCGGCAATGAGCTTCGTGACCTTTGGCGTGGCACTCCTCGGCGGGCTGCTCGTGATCTGGTGGGTCGGAGGCGTCGCGATGCGAATCTGCGGCTTGCTCCTGATGCTCGCCGGTGGCGTCGGTCTGGTTCTCCAGCAAGACCTGAACGCGCTTTTTCCTCTGGCGATGGGCGTCTTGCTCTGGCTCACCGGCCATTGGCATTACGCCCTGCGCCATCAGGAATACAAGAGCCCGCTCGCCCGGCGAATTTTCGACCGCTGGATACCGGAAGGGCTCGACCCGACCGCTGGCTGGGCGAGCGACTTTGTCGACCGCGAAGCAGAGAGGCGGCGGGATCATGGCCGCTAGCTTCCGCGAGAGACTGCGAGGTCGCCGACCGTTTCGGGGTAGTCGGCGCCCGAGTACCGAGACCGCCCCCCGCCCGCACCGCGTCACCGAGGGCGGCGCGAGGATCGACGTGGACTTGGTCCGTGCCTTCCTCAAGCGCACGTTGGAAGACGATGCGCTCACCGACCCGGTCAACGACCTCCTCTTCGACCATGTCGTCGCCGGTCGCTTCCACCCCTCGGTCGTCGCCGAGAGCCTGCCGGGCTACATCAACGAGATCCTGAACGCTGCCAGCCGCGAGGACTGGCAGGCGGTCGCCGATGAGCTGATCGCCGAGGCGCGGGAGCTGAACGGCGAGGTCTGATGATTCCGGCCCGCGAGATAGTCGTCTACCTGCCGACCGGGGGCGACCAGGCGACCGCCGACATCGTCCGCGGCTCGGCGATCGTCGGCCACCCGCGCTTCGACGCCGCGGAGGTGACGGTCTACTTCGAGGGCGCGATCTACGACCACGAGAACGTTCGCACCCTCGCCGACCGGGCGACCCAG
>DASZQM010000137.1:0-3755 GCA_035549645.1 Solirubrobacterales bacterium
GCCAGAGTGTCGGGCGCCTGGTGCAGGATGCTTTCGAGGTAGGACGGCACGCAACTCATGAACGTGACCGCATTGCGCTCGAGCTCGCTCCAGAATTGCGACGGAGATTCGCGGTCCTCGTCGCTGACAACGACGGCAGCGCCACCGCCGATGAAGGGCAGCAGCGTCTGCTCGATGGATGCGTCAAACGATGGCGAGATGAGAAGTACGGACCGGAATGTCTCGTTCACAGCGAATTGTTTGCCGAGCGCCAGCATCTTGTTCGCCAGACTCGCGTGCTCGACGACGACGGCTTTTGGGGTTCCGGTCGATCCTGAGGTGTAGATGACGTAAGCGGGGTTGCGCGGGTCGAGGGTCGCGGCGGGGGCGGTGGCGGGCCAGCGCGCGATCTCGGACCAGTCGGCGTCGAGTTGGACTACACCGCAATTCGCCGATGTCGCCTCCGGCAGGCGATCCAGCAGCGCCGCCTGCGTCACCAGCACCGGCGCATCCGCATCCGCGAGCATGAACGAAAGCCGCTCGCGCGGATAGTTCGGGTCGAGCGGCAGATACGCCGCACCCGCCTTCAGGATGCCGAGCAGCCCCACCACCATCTCCGGCGAGCGCTCCACGCAAAGCCCCACCACCGTCTCAGGCCCCACCCCCAGGCTTTGCAGATGGCGGGCCAGGCGGTTGGCGTGCGCCTCCAGCGCCGCGTAGCTCAGCACCCGCTCCCCGAACACCACCGCGGCCGCCTCCGGCGTCCGCGCCGCCTGCGCCGCAAACAGCAACGGCAGCGTCGCAGTGGCGGCGGTGGACGAGGCCGCCGGGTCCGCATCCCCCGCCGCCCGCCCGCTGGCGTTGAACCCCTCAAGCAGCGTCGCCCGCTCGTCATCCTCCAGGATCGACAGGCCGCCCAGCGCACGCGACGCATTCGCAACCGCACTCCCCAGCAGCCGCACCAGACGCCGACCCAGGACCTCCACCGTGCCCCGATCGAACAGGTCCGAGGCATATTCCAGCACCCCGGTCAGCCCCGCCGCCGCCCCCCCGGCCTCGCGCCGCTCCGCCAGCGCCACCGACAGGTCGAACTTCGACGTCGACGACGCAACCGCCTGCGGCGTCACCGCCAGCCCCGGCAGATCGAGCGACGCCGCTTCCCCCTCCGACGCCTCAAACGCCAGCATCACCTGGAACAGCGGATGCCGCGCCAGCGACCGCGCCGGATTGAGCTCCTCCACAAGCCGCTCGAACGGAAGCTCCGCATGCGCATAGGCCGCAAGGTTCGACGCCCGCACCCGACCCACCAGTTCGTCAAACCGCGGATGCCCCGACGTGTCGGTCCGAAGCACCAGCGTGTTGACGAAGAACCCCACCAACTCGTCCAGCGCCGCGTCCGTCCGCCCCGCAACCGGGCTGCCCAGCGCGATGTCGGTCCCCGCCCCAAGCCGCGTCAGCAGCCCCGCAAGCCCCGCCTGCAGCACCATGAACAGGCTCGAACCAGACGCCCGCGACAGCGCCAGAAGCCCCCGGTGCAACGGCGCATCGATGCTCAGCGCCACCTGCCCGCCGCGACGGCTCGACACCGCAGGACGCGCACGGTCCGCCGGAAGATCGATCTGCTCCGGCAGGCCGGCCAGCGCGTCCTTCCAGAACGCAAGCTGCCGCGCGATCGCGCTCCCCGCCTCACCCTCATCCCCCAGCACCGCCTGCTGCCACAGCGCGTAGTCGGCGTACTGCACCGAAAGCGCCGGAAGCGACGCCACAGCCCCCGCCACCCGCGCCCGGTAGAACGCCCCAAGGTCCCGCAGCAGCGGACGCAGCGACCAGCCGTCGCCGGCGATGTGGTGCAGCACCAGCAAAAGCACGTGCTCCGCCGCGCCCTCCGCCGCGTCCTCCAGCGCATAAAGATGCGCCCGCAGCGGCAGCTCCCGCGCAAGATCGAACCCCCGGCTCACCGCCGCGCCCAGCGCCCCGGCAACCTCGCCCGCCGTCACGCTCGCAACTTCAAGCCCGACCTGCGCCAAAGACGCCGCAACGATCTCCTGCCGCGGCACCCCCGAGGTCTCCGGGAACACCGTGCGAAGGCTCTCGTGCCGCCCCACCAGATCGTTCAGCGCCCCCTCAAGCGCCGCGCGGTCGAGCTCCCCCGAAAGCCGCATCGCCAGCGGGATCGCATAGGCGCCCGCCGCAGAGGCGCCGCCCTCCGCCGCGGCCCCCGGGCCCCCTTGTTGGCCCCCCTGGCCGCCACCCGCGCCCCCCTCGAGCCGCTCCAGGAACCACAGCCGGCGCTGCGCATAGGACAGCGGCACCACGGAAGGACGCGGGCCCGCAACGAGCGGCGCATGCACCGCCGCGCGCTCCGAGGCCAGCCGGCCCGCAAGCCCCGCGACGCTCGGCGCCTCGAACAGGCTGCGGATCGAAAGCTCCACCCCGAGACTCGACCGCACCCGACCGATCAGCCGCACCGCCAGCAGCGAGTGGCCGCCAAGCTCGAAGAAGTTGTCGTCGAGCCCGACACGCTCCAACCCCAGCACCTGCGCAAACAGCGAGCACAGCACCGCCTCCGATGCCGTCCGCGGCGCGCGGTACCCCCGCTCCGCCGCACCCCGATCCGGCGCAGGCAACGCCCGCCGGTCGAGCTTGCCGTTCGCCGTCAGCGGCAGACGATCCAGCACCACAAACGCAGACGGCACCATGTGGTCCGGAAGCGACGCAGCCAGCGCCGCGCGAAGCCGGCCCACCTCCACCACAGACCCCGCCTGCGGCGCCACGTACCCCACCAGACCAAGCTCTCCGCCCGGACCCTGCGAACGCGCCACAACCGCCGCAGCCGACACCCCAGCCTGCCGCAGCAGCAAAGCCTCGATCTCCCCCGGCTCGATCCGGAACCCGCGAAGCTTCAGCTGCGCGTCCGCTCTCCCCAGGAACTCCAGCACCCCGTCCGAACGCCACCGCGCCAGGTCCCCGGTCCGGTACATCCGCGTCCCGCCCGCACCATGCGGGTCCGCGACAAACCGCTCCGCCGTCAGCCCCGCGCGGTTCAGGTAACCCCGCGCAAGCCCAACACCCGCGATGTACAACTCCCCCACAACCCCAACCGGTAAAGGCTCAAGACCCGCGTCCAGAACATACGCCCGCGTCCGCCAGATCGGACGACCGATCGGCACCTCGCGCGAGCCGTCCCCCGTGCACGACCAGTGCGTCACGTCGATCGACGCCTCGGTCGGGCCATACAGGTTCTCGAGCGCGACATGCGGCAGAAGCCGCAGCGCCTGGTCGCGCAGCTCCGCAGCCAGCGCCTCGCCGCTGCAGATCACCCGCCGCAGCGTGCCGCAGCGGCCCGCCGCACCGGGCACCGAGGCCAGATGCTCCACGAACGCCTGCAGCATCGACGGCACGAAGTGCAGCACCGTCACGCCATGGCTCTCGATCGTCTCAATGAGCCGCGCCGGCTCCCGATGCGCCCCGGGCGCAGCCACCACCAGCCGCGCCCCCACCATCAGCGGCCAGAAGAACTCCCACACCGACACGTCAAAGCCGAACGGCGTCTTCTGCAGCACCGCATCGTCACCGCCGAGCCCGTAGGCCGCCTGCATCCAGGCCAGGCGGTTGTGCAGGCCCGCGTGCGTGTTCGCAGCCCCCTTCGGCGTCCCGGTCGAGCCCGACGTGTAGATCATGTAGGCCAAATTCGAGCCGCACAGGTTCGCGCCGCACAGGTTCGAGCCGCACAGGTTCGCACCCTGCACAGCGGCCGCCGCCAGTTCCTCCGCATC
>DASZQM010000138.1:0-3006 GCA_035549645.1 Solirubrobacterales bacterium
CTCGCGGCCCTTGGCGTACTCCAGCGCGTACTCGTAGGCGGCGCGGGCGGTGCCGACCGCCATCGCGCCGACCGCCGGGCGGGACGCCTCGAACGTGGCCATCGCCGCGTTCTTCACCCGCTCCCCGTCCCCGGACCTCGCCCGCTCCCGGGCGCGCGCCAGCCGCTCGTCGAGCTTCTCCTTGCCGCCGAGCAGGCAGGAGCCGGGGATGCGGCAGTCGTCGAGGTGGACGTCGGCGGTGTGCGAGGCACGCAGGCCGTGCTTCTTGACCTTGGCACCCTGCTCACAGCCCTTGGTCCCGGGCGGGATCACGAAGGCGGCGTGGCCGCGCGAGCCGAGCTCGCGGTCGACCGAGGCGATGACGACGTGGACGTCGGCGATGCCGCCGTTGGTCGCCCAGGCCTTCTGGCCGTTGATCACCCACTCGTCGGCTGCTTCGTCGTACTTGGCGGTGGTGCGGATCGCCGAGACATCGGAGCCGGCGTCGGGCTCTGAAGCGCAGAAGGCGGCGACCTTGGGCTCATCAGCGGTGCCGAAGCACTGCGGGATCCACTCCCCCATCTGCTCCGGCGTGCCCTGACCGAAAATCGCGGCGACGGCCAGAGAGGTGCCCATGATCGCCATGCCGATGCCGGCGTCGCCCCAGAAGAGCTCCTCGTTGGCGATCGGCAGGGTGAGGCCGGTTGGGTCGGCGAAGAACTGGCCGAGGGCTTCGAAGCTGTAGAGGCCGATCTTGGCGGCCTCCTGGATGACCGGCCAAGGAGTTTCCTCGCGCTCGTCCCATTCCGCCGCGGCGGGACGGACGACGCCCTCGGCGAAGCCGTGCACCCACTCCTTGATGTCCTTCTGATCCTGGTTCAGCTCGAGCGTGAAGACCGGGCCCTCCGGGGTCCCGTCGCCGCCCGCAGCCTCGTCCATCAAGCCCTCTGCTGCGTCTGCCACTGCCGCTGTATCAGTCACTGACCCCTCCATGAGTTTTACGGCGCGGGATCGTACAGAGATCGGTGGCGTCTCAGCGGGCGCTCAGCCGCTCAGACGTCGCGCAGGTCGAAGGCCTTGATGCCCTCGGGGCCGCTGTCGTCGCAGTCGAAGAAGCGGCGGTTGACGCAGTCGTAGGACTCGCCCTCGCCCTCGTAGGCGCGCTCGACCGAGAATTGGCAGTGCGGCAGCGACTCGCCGGTCATCTTCACCCCGCCGAAGCCGCCCGGCTGCTGCAGGGCCTCGAGCTCGACCGTGGCGGTGAAGACGTCCTGCATGCAGCCGACGTACTGGGCGCCGGTCAGCATGTCGACGAAGCTGTAGAGGTAGCGGCAGCGCATTTCGACACAGCCGCGCGGCTCGACCATCTTGTCGCAGAACGAGCGGCACTGGCGGCACTCCCCCGCCTTCTCGCGAATCGCTGGCATGGAAGAAGTCTAGGGACCCGAGAGCGCGGAAACCAAGTCCTGGACTGGCTAAGCGGCCAGAGCGGTGGCGCTCGAGAGGACGTGGTCGAGCTCGCTGCGGAGATGACCCGAAGGGCGGACCCGGTAGCCGTCGCCGCACTTGAGCTCAGTCGTCCGGCCGTCGGCGCCGACAAGGGCAAGCCGCACCTCTTCCGGACCCTTGTGATGTTCGAGCACCGCCTTGATTTCCTCGATCAGCGCGTCGGAGTAGGCGGCTTCGGCGACCTCGACCTTGAACGGCCCGCTCGGCGCGCTGGCGGCAACCGCCGGCGCCGCGGCGATTTCCTCGGCGTTGGGTTCGAAGCGCTCAGCCTCCTGCACGACCAGCTTGGTCTCGCCCCGGTCCTTGTGGTCGAGGCGACCGCGGACGACCACGATCGAGTCCGGCTGGATCACCGACGCGCTCTCCGCCTGATCGGCCTTGAAGACGAGCATCTCGACCTGTCCCTCGACGTCGTCGAGGGTGGCGAACATCATCTGGTTGCCGCTCTTGGTGCGGATCTTCTTGCACTCGGTGACGATCCCGCCGACCGTGACCCAGGAGCCGTCCTGCTTGTTGGCGAGTTCGGCCAGGCTGCAGTCGACGCGGGCGCGCAGGGCGCCGCGCACCTCGGTCAGGGGATGCGAGGAGAGGTAGGTGCCGAGCGTCTCCTTCTCGAAGGCAAGCAGTTCGCCGCGCTCGAACTCCTCGCCCGAGATCGGCGGCCGGTGGTGCGCCTGCGTGGCGTGGGCCCCCGCCCCACTCTCCTCGCCGAAGTCGAAGATCGACCCCTGGCCGAGCTGGGCGTCTTCCTGAGCCTTCTGGCCCGCCGATTGGGCCGCTGGCAGAGCTTCCAGCATGCCCCTGCGGGTGGCCCCGGTCGAGTCGAGCGCGCCGCACTTGATCAGGCATTCGATCGCCCGTTTGTTCACCGCCCGCGAATCGACCCGCTCGCAGAAGTCCCAGATCGAGGCGATCGGCTGGTCCTCGCGGGCACGCAGGATCGCCTCGACCGCGGCGTGACCGACGTTCTTGACCGCGTCGAGGCCGAAGCGGATCGCCTTCTCGGAGACGACGAAGGAGTGGTCGGAGGAGTTGACGTCGGGCGGCAGCACGTCGATCCCCATCTCCTCGCAGCGGTTGACGAAGAACGGCACCTTGTCCTTGGTGTTCATCACCGAGGAGATCACGGCGGCCATGTACTCGGCCGGGAAGTTGGCCTTGAGGTATGCGGTGCGGTAGGAGATCAGCCCGTAACAGGCGGCGTGGCTCTTGTTGAAGGAGTAGTCGGCGGCGGCTTCGTTCAGCTTCCAGAGGTCGGCGGCGACCCTTGGGTCGGTGTTCGATTCCGCCAGGCCCTGCATGAACTTGTCCTTCATCGTCGCCATCAGCTCACGCTTCTTCTTGCCCACCGCCTTGCGCAGGTCGTCCGCCTCGGCGCCGGAGAAGCCGGCCATCTGGCGCGCGATCGCCATCAACTGCTCCTGGTAGATGACGCAGCCGTAGGTTTCTTCGGTGATCGCCCGCATGCGCTCGTCGGGATAGGTGACCGTCTCGGGGTTGCGCTTGCCCTTGGCGTAG
>DASZQM010000139.1:0-26852 GCA_035549645.1 Solirubrobacterales bacterium
GGCGAGCTCATCGAGCGAGATCGAGTCCTCGCTGCTGCCGGCCATCCGCACCACGTGCTCGAGCAGCGGTAGCTGGTCGCGCACCGCGCGGATCTTCTCCATCTGCTCGTCGTCCTCGACGACCACGACCTTGGCGTCGGAGTTCTCCAGCACGTACTGGCACTCCTCGGGCGAGTTGGTCTGGTAGATCGGCACCACGACGGCACCGGCCGAGAGTGCGGCGAAGTCGAAGTAGGTCCACTCGGGTCGGGTGTTGCCGAGGATCGAGACCTTGTCGCCCTTTTTCACTCCCAGGTCGATCAACCCGAGCGAGAGCGAGCGGGAGATCTCCAGGACCTCGGCGTAGCTGCGGTCGACCCAGGCGCCATCCTGCTTGAAGCGAACTGCCGGGGAGTTGCCGTACTTCTCGGCGGAGAGCGGCAGAAGATCCGCCAGCGTCGACGAGTTGGTCCCCCTCTCCATGCCGGGGGAGTCTAGTTAAAGAAATTAGCTGGGGCGGGCCTCGCGCCGTTGCTGCTGACCGGTCATGCTCCGCAGCGAGGTCTCGAAAAGGGACCGGTCGATACGGCCGTGGAAGATCGGTACGCCCATCTGCACGCACTTGCCGATCACCTCCTGTTGCTTCATCTGAAGCTCCTCGGCAAGCTCGGACGGAGTGAGGTGATTGGCCACAGCGGACCTCCCTTTATCGTTGAAACTGGGTAGGCGCTTTTTACTCCCGGTGGCGGACGCTGTCAACCGGAATACGCCGCACGATTGAAGCCCCGGGCACGGGCTCCGGGATAATGCAGCGGTGCCCACCGCCACCGAGAGCCAAGCCCCGGAGCCGGCCATGGTGCCGATCCCCAGGCGAGGCCGGTTTTGGATCATCCTCGTCCTCGCTCTCGGCCTGCTGGCGCTCGGCTACGCCATCGTCAGCATCTCCACCCAGAAGGCCGGGAAAGCCGTCGTCCACCTCGCCGGTATCTCCGAAGCCCAGGAAATCTTCGGTGGCGTGCCCCAGGAAGGCGATCGTCTCGGCTCTTCCGATGCGCCGGTGACGATCCAGGTCTTCAACGACCTGCAGTGCTCGAGCTGCCGCGAAGACTTCCTCAGCACGATCCCCAGCCTGGTCAATGCCTACGTCCGACCCGGGGACGTGAAGCTCCTCTACCGCCACTACTCGAACAGCGAAAGCCCGGAGGAGCTCGGCTTCTACGGTGCTGAGGCGGCGGCCGATCAAGGTTATGGCTGGCAGTACACCTACCTCTTCTTCCGCAACCAGGACGAAGCCGAACGCTTTGGTGTCGATCAGGACTTCCTCGACTCGGTCGCCGGCGGGATCGAGGAACTGAACGAGCCCGAATGGCTCGAATACCTCGAAGACAATGGCGGGCCCAATGGTGCGATCAGCGAAAAACTGAAGGGCTACGAGGAACTCGGCCGCGACCTCAGCATCCGCACCGGCCAGGCGGCGATCGTCAGCGGGCCCGGGGGTACCGAAACGCTCCAGGACGGCCCGACGCTGCAGCAGATCGAAGCCGCGATCGAAGCCGTCGAATAGCCCCGGCCGCGGTTCTGGGATAATCGCCAGCCTCTCGGGGCGTGGCGCAGCCTGGTAGCGCGCACCGTTCGGGTCGGTGAGGTCCCCGGTTCAAATCCGGGCGCCCCGATGAGCAGGCCGCTGGTTCAGTTGCGACGCGCTACTGAGTCGATGATTCGGCGGTGGGCAGGAGGATCCCCGCGACCAGTGCGCGGGGAGCTGGCGGCTCGGCGAGAAGTAGCGCAGCTCGATCGCCAGGGCGAGCAGGAAGGCCAGGAGTGGGGCGGCAAAGAGGAGGGTGGCAATGATCGCTGCGGCTCGCGCCTGGATCCATGCGATCATTCGACGATCGTAACCCCGGCCTGAGGAGCAGCGCAGCTTTCTGCTCCCACCCGGGTCTTTGTTGGGACATGCGCAGACTCCTGCTGATTCCGCTGACGCTGGCCATGCTGGCGCTGACCCCCGCCATGGCCGGGTCGCTGGCCCTGTCGCCACGCGGCTTCATCGGCATCTCGCCGCAGGGCTTCCCCGATAGCAAGGACTACGAACTGATGCACGAGGCGGGCATTACCTCGGTCCGCCTGCCGCTGAACTGGTCGGAAATCGAGCCCGAAGCACGCAGCCGCTTCGACCAGAACTGGGACTTTCTCGACGGTCAGGTGCAGTTTGCGGCGGAAAACGGGATGACCCCGTTCTTCTTCGTCTGGGGCACGCCGGCCTGGGTCTCGCCGAAGCTCGGCGCCGAACCGGTCGCCAGCGCCCGCCAGCGCCAGCAGTGGCTGCGCTTCCTGCGCTCCGCCGTCAACCGCTACGGGCCGCAGGGCAGCTTCTGGCGCGAAAATCGAGAGCTGCCACGCCACCCGGTCCGCCAGTGGGAGATCTGGAACGAGGAGAACATCGTCACCTTCTCCAAGGAACCCGACCCGGAAGCCTTCGCCAGGCTGATCCGCATCTCGGGAGGCCTCCTGCACCGGATCGAGCCGGGCTCGACCGTGATCCTCGGCGGTCTCTTCGGTCGCCCCCTGCAGATACCACCCAACGTCGCCTCGGAGGGCTTCCTCGCCGACGTCTATCGCGTGCCGGGAATCAAGCGCTACTTCGACGGGGTCGCGCTGCACCCCTACGTCGCCGACGCCACCGCCCTCGAAGGGGAGATCGAACGCCTGCGCACCGTGATGACCCTCAACGGCGACGCGGCGACGCCGCTCTACGTGACCGAGATGGGTTGGGGCTCGGACAGCTTCGAGTCGCGCTGGGAGCGCGGGCCACGCGGCCAGGCCCGCGAACTCGACCGCTCCTTCGCGATGCTCACCGGCAACCGCCGGCGCTGGAACATCGGCGGCGTCTGGTGGTTCTCCTGGACCGATCAGGCGGGTTCCTGCCAGTTCTGCGATTCAGCCGGCCTGCTCACCTCCCGCCGCGAAGCCAAGCCCGCCTGGTACCGCTTCAACGCTTGGACCAGGGGCGACGCGGCGACGGTGCCGAGAGCCTCCGCACGAGCGCTGCGCTCCACTCGTAACTAACCGCACTCTTTCCGCGTTTGCTCGCCCCCAGTCGGGGCAGAGGAGAGATAAGGCAAACGAGAGAAGGAGAGGACCTATGGCGGAGAAGCTCCAAGGCAAGAAAGTCGCCTTCCTGATGGCCAACGAGGGAGTCGAGCAGGTGGAGTTGACCGAGCCTTTGAAAGCGGTGCGCGAAGCGGGCGCCGAGGCGCAGCTGATCGCCCCGGAACCGGGTGAGATTCAGGCCTTCAACCATCTCGACAAGGGCGACACCTTCCCGGTCGACAAAGCGGTGGAGGAGGTCGAGGCGGACGAGTTCGACGCGCTGGTTCTGCCTGGTGGCGTCGCCAACCCGGATCAGCTGCGGACCAAACCGGAGGCGGTCCAGCTCGTGCGGACCTTCTTCGAAGCTGGCAAGCCCGTGGGCGTGATCTGCCACGGTCCCTGGACGCTGGTCGAGGCTGACGTCGTCCGCGGGCGCACGATCACTTCCTGGCCCAGCCTGCAGACGGACCTGCGCAACGCCGGTGCCGATTGGGTCGACGAGGAAGTGCACGTCGACCAGGGGCTGGTCAGCAGTCGCAAGCCCGACGACCTCGAAGCTTTCTGCGCCAAGGTGGTCGAGGAGATCGCCGAGGGCGTGCACGAGGGCCAGCGCGCGGCGGCTGCTTGATGGCGCCCGCAAGCGGCGGCGATCACCTGATCGTCGCCGTGCTCGGCGCGGGCGGCACGATGGGCAAGGGCATCGCCCGCAACCTGGCGGCCGCGGGCATCGAGGTGAGGGCGTGGAATCGCAGCCCCGAGAAGCTCTCCGACTTCGATCAGGATCGGATCGCCCACTGCGATGACGCCCGTGCGGCGGTGCAGGAGGCCGATGTGGTGCTGACGATGCTGAGCGACGCCGAGGCGGTGGCGGCGGCGATGGAGGCGGCCGGCGACGCGATTCCCAGGGGGGCGATCTGGCTGCAGATGAGCACGATCGGCAGCGAGGCGACAGAGCGTTGCCGCCGACGTGCCGAGCATGACGGGCTCATCTTCGTCGACGCTCCCGTGCTCGGCACCAAGCAGCCGGCCGAAGAAGGAGCGCTGATCATCCTCGCGTCCGGCCCGCCGGAGGTGCGGGAGCGGCTCGAACCGCTCTTCGAGGCGATCGGCAAGCGGACGATGTGGGTTGGCGAGGCGGGGGCGGCAAGCCGGCTCAAGGTCGTGATCAACAGCTGGATCGTCAGCGTGGTCGAGGGGCTCGCCGAGACCTTCGCTCTGGCCGAGGGCATCGGCGTCGATCCGCAGAGCTTTCTCGACGCGATCGCCGACGGCCCGCTCGACCTTCCCTACCTGCGCGCGAAGAGCAAGGCGATGCTGGAACGGGACTTTGCACCGTCGTTCCGCCTCGCCCTCGCCGCCAAGGACGCCGATCTCGCCGTCGCCGCCGCCCGGGATGCCGGGCTGGATCTGCCGGTGCTGGAGGCGATCGCCACGCGCATGCGCGAGGGGCGTCCCGGCTCATGGCGACGAGGACCTGGCGGCGACCTACCTCACCAGCTCACCCGCAGACTGAGTCGATCCGGTCCTGCCCCTGCGGTATGGACTTACACCCGGTGGCGAGCTACGTTCTTTTGAGTAGCACCCCCAACCGGGAGGCAGATGGCCTGGATCGACATATCCGCGGTTGCCGCCGCGCTCGCCTTGCTCTGCGCTTGGCTGGCAGTAGTCCTGCTCTTACGGGCACGGAGGGCGCAACGACGCTTCGAGGTCCTCGCCCAGGTCGCCGCGATCTCGGAGAGCAGCGGCTCGCTCGAGGAGACCTTCGAGGCGATCTGCGAGCTCCTCGTTCCCGAGATCGCCGACCTCTGCATGATCGACATGATCGAGGACGGCAAGGCCAGGCGTGTCGCGGTGCGCGTCTCTACTGGCGCGCCCGCCGGTGCCGCGCGCGGGCTGGCGGAGCGCCGCCCGTCAGTGCCGGAGTGGATGACGCGGGAGGAGGACGGCTCGCTCGAACCGCGCTTCTACGAGCGCATGTCGGAGAGCGACTTGCGTGAGATCGCCCACGACGACGACGATGATCTCCTCTTCGTCCGCAGCCTCGAGATGCGCTCGGCGATCACCCTGGCGCTGCAGGCGCGGGGGCAGGTCAGGGGCACCCTCACCCTCGCGGTTGCCTGGTCGGGGCGCAGCTACAGCTCCGATGACGTGCGCTTCGCCTGGGTCCTCTCCGGCCGCGTGGCGCTGACGCTCGACAACAGCGGCCTCTTCGCCGACCTCGAGCGGGCGGAAGCTTCCCGCGCCGAGATCGCCGAGACGCTGCAGCGGGGCCTGCTGCCCGCGCCGTTGCCGCACATCCCCGGCTGGTCGCTGGCGGCGCTGTACCGGCCGGCGGGAGCGGAGAACGAGGTCGGTGGGGATTTCTACGACGCCTTCCCGGTGGCCGATGGGTGGATGCTCGTGATCGGTGACGTCACCGGGCGTGGCGCCCGCGCCGCCACGATCACCGCCTTGGCCCGTTACACGTTGCGCACGGCCACGGCCCTGACCAACGACCCGCTCGTCGCCTTGGCGACCCTGAACCGGGCCTTGCTTGCCCGTAACGACAGCTCGCTCTGCAGCGTCGTCGCCATCATCGTCGCCGAGGACCCCAGCTGGCCACTGCGAATGGTGGTGGCGGGCCACCTGCCGCCGCTGCTCGTCGATGGCGACGAGGTGAGCGAGGTCGGCGCTGCGGACCCCGTGCTCGGTGCGTTTGCAGACAGCGAGTGGCGCGTCGGCGAGAGCCGTGTCGAGCCGGGCCAGCAGCTCGTGATGATCACCGACGGCATCGTCGAGGCCGAGGGGGAAGGGGAGCGTTTCGGCGAGCTGCGGTTGCGTGCCGAGCTCGCCGGCTCGACCACTCCCGCGGGGGCCGTGCAGCGGCTCGAGTCGGCGCTGCGCTCCTTCACCGCCGAGGCGCTCGAGGACGATGTGGCGATCCTGGCGCTGGCTCGCTCGACGGAAAGCAACGGCGCGGCCGAGATCGCGCGCGCGCTCAGCGGGAGTGGCAGTGCCTGAACCTCTGGAGGCGCTGATCGGACGCCTCTTCAATGCGTTCAACCAGCGGGACGAGGCGGAGATCGTGGCGCTCTGCTCGCCGCGCATGGAATTCTTCGCCGTCACCGCGGAGGAGATCGGCCGGGGCGCTCCCTACGTCGGCCCGGAGGGGCTGCACGACTACCTCGCCGACGTCGAACGGCTTTGGGAAGAGCTGCTGATCACGCCGGGAAGGGTGGAGGCGCGCGGCGAGCGTCTCCTGGTCCACGGCCGGGTCTACGTCCGCAATCGCGAGCTCGGGATTCGCGACATGCCGGTCGCCTGGATCTGGCAGGTCGAGGACGGGCTCTTCGTGCGGGGCGAGGTCTTCGCCGATCCGAACGCGGCTCACGAGCGCTTTGCTCAGGCTGCGGCCTGAGCCTCGGGCTGTCGCCGCACGGCCTCGAGCACTTCCTCGGCCAGCTGGGAGCCGTCGTCCGGCCGTAGCGGCGTCGCGCTGATCCGCAGCACGACGCCATTCTCGTCGACTTCCTCGAGCGCGACGTTGGGCGAGTAGCGGGTTGGCACCTTGATCGACGCAAGCAGTCGTTGCTCGACCTCGCGCGGGCTCGCCCCATTGGAAAAGCGCGCTCGGAAGTCGACTTTCGGCGGCTCGTGCAGTGGCACGACGACGAGGCTGATCATCACGCTGTTCGGCACCTGCAGGCGGTCGGCGCCCTGCACCAAGGTCACGTAGAAGAGGCCCAGTGAGCTGACCGTTCCTTCCAGCGACCCGGCGAGCGCGCCGCCGACGAGGCGAACGCGTTCGCCGACCCTGAACGGCCGCGTGCTCTGCAGGACGATGCCGGCGAAGAGGCTGCCAAGGGTCTGCTGGGCGGCGAGGCCGAGCACGATGGCGGTGAAGGCACCGCCAACGGCCAGGGTGGCGGCGGTGACACCGGCGATGCGCAGGGCGAGAACGACGACGGCTGCCATCGCGAAAAGGCGGATCAGGAAGCCGAGGGTGCCCGCGGTGGCCGGATCTACGCGGCGGAAGAGTCGCGGCGAGGTCCAGCGCACCAGCCAGTGACTGCCGGCGGAACCGACGATGATCAGGATCACCACGGTGGCAGCCCTCACCCAGGGGCCGTATCCCGGAAGGAGATCGTGGCGCCGGTAGTAGACGACGAGGGTGCCGGCGATCACCAGCAGCGCGGCCAGAAGCCAGCCGAGAGCCCGCCCGGGCGATCGGGTCTCGAGCTCGTGGCCGAGCCCCGCCTCGTGCCAGGAATGGGTTCGGGTCTCGAATAGCTCGCGGGGCAACCGCCTGCGTGGAGCGGGCATCGGAAGGCGGCTACCCGGCGTATCGAGGCCAGAAACGATCGTTTTACGCGGCGAAGCCACGGGTAGCGTTTGGCCTAGGACGAGACGGCTATGCTCGCGGTGCGCGGGAAGGGCTTCAGCGGCAACTCAACGATCAGATGGCAAACGGCTCGACGACCAATGACCAGCCAACCGGCCTGCAGCTGAAGCTGCCGGCCCGAGCGGAGAACGTAGCGGTCGTGCGGCACGCCCTCGCCGGCCTCGCCGAGCAGATCGGCATGGACGAGACGGGAGTCGCGGACCTGAAGACGGTCGTCACCGAGGCCTGCATGAACGTAGTCGTGCACGCCTATCCAGACGGGACCGGGCCGTTGACGGTCGAGGCGGATCCCGACGACGAGGGGCTGACGGTGACGGTCAGCGACCAAGGGGCGGGGATCAATCCGCAGGCCGACTCCGAGCGCAACAGCCTCAAACTGGGCCTCTCGCTGATCGCCGCGCTCTCGAGCAGCTTCAGCATCTCCGGTGGCCTCGACCGCGGCACCGAGGTGATGATGCGAGTCCCGCTCAGCGGCGGGGGCGCCGACGGGGCCAGGCCTGCCGACAGGATGGTTTCCGCCGACGCCAACGCAACCGAGCTGACCGTCGCCCGAGCGGAGCTGCTCGAGCCGGTGCTGGCGCGGCTCGTCGGCGCCCTGGCGGCGCGACGCGACCTCTCGATCGAGCGAGTCTCCGATGCCGTCCTCGTCACCGACGCGATCGCCAACGCCGCGCCCGAGCGCTTCTCGGATGGTTGTGTGCGACTCGAGCTCGACGAGAGCGGCAAAGGCCTGGAGCTGCGGCTGGGGCCGATGGAGGACGGGGCGGGCGAGGAAATCCGCCGGCAGCTCGAGGTCCCGGAGGTCGGTGGGTCGCTCGAGGGGTTGGTTGACGAGGTCGGGGTCGAGTCCGCCGAGGACGGCGATTACCTGATCGTGCGCTTCGCCGCGGTGCCGACGGCCTAGCTTTCCCCGTCCAGGGCCTGTTCCTCCTCGATCCGCTCGCGAATGCGGGCAAGGGCACGCCGCAGGATCCGGGACACGTGCATCTGCGAGTGGCCGATCTGCTCGGCGATCTGCGACTGGGTCATGTCCTCGACGAAGCGCAGGCGCAGCACGACCCGCTCGCGCTCCTCCAGGTAGGGAAGGGCAGCGTCGAGCGCAATCCGCCCCTCGACCAGCTCGAAGCGCTCGTCCTCCTCGCCGACCCATTCGGCCGGCGGCGCTTCGTCGGAGTCCTCCGGGCCGGCGGGACGGTCCAGCGAGAGCGGCCGGCGGTTGTGGTTGGCCTCCATCACCTCGAGCACGTCGGTCTGCTCCAGCTCCAGGCGCTCGGCGATCTCCCCGACCGAGGGGGATCGCTGCAGTTTCTTCGTCAGCTCGGTGATCGCTTTGTCGACTTCGGCCATGCGGTCGTGCAGGCCACGGGGAACCCGGACCGTCCAGACGCGGTCGCGGAAGTGTCGCTTCAGCTCACCGAGGATCGTCGGCGAGGCGAAGGCGGTGAAGGGGATGCCGCGCTCAGGGTCGAAGCGGTCGACCGCGTTGAGCAGGCCGAGGTTGGCGACCTGCAGGAGGTCGTCGAAGGACTCGCTGGCGCCGCGGTAGCGCAGCGCGAGGCGCTTGGCGAAGGCCATGTTGCGCCGCACCAGCTCTTCGCGCACGGCTGGATCGCGGTCGCGCTGGAAGCGCTCCCAGAGCTCTCGATCGCTCGCGAGCTTGTCGTCCGCGCGGGGCGCGGGGACGCTCGTAGTCTCGTGGTTGTCGTCCATAGCTGCCATCTTTGAAGGGAGACGGGTTTTCATCGCCGCCAGACGCCGCCCTTGAGCCCCCGCTGGGACCGTGCAGCCACATGCCACTGCAACGCTAGCAGGGGCTCCTCATTTGCCCGCCGGCGCGTACTGATCGCGTTTGAGCCGCTTGACCCGGCCCTCGAGCACGGCCTCGCGGAGCGCCCCGCGGAAACGGCCGGGCCCCCAGTAGCGGCCGCCGACCCGCCGGGCGAGCTCGCGCCGATCGGCGGTGCCGTGCTCCGACAGGGCTCGCTCGATGATCGCGATCTCGCGTTCGCGGTCCGCTCCGGCCGCGGTGGGAGCCCAGAGCGCCATTCCCCGCGAGCGGGCGGCAGTCGTCCCCCTGTCTTCCTCCGGCTCTCGCTCGGCCGGTGACCGTTCGGGCTCTGGTTCGCCTTCGCTCTGGCCCGCCGCTGTCAGCGGCTCGGCGATCTGCTCGAGCTGCTTTTGCTCCGCCTTGACGCCGAAGAGCAGCTCGGCGATGCCGCCAATCGCCATCACCACGGCGCCGATCAGGAAGCCGATCGCGACCTGGTCCTGGTTGCCGCTGGCGATCAGGTGGCCGAAGAGAAGTGGGCCGACGATGCCGCCCGCCGCGGTGCCGACGGCGTAGAAGAAGGCGATCGAGAGCGCCCGGGTCTCCATCGGGAAGATCTCGCTGACGGTGAGGTAGGCGGAGCTGGCGCCGGCGGAGGCGAGGAAGAAGATCGCCAGCACGAACGCCATGAACGACCAGGTGGTGAGCGAGTTGCCGAGCAGGAGGATGCCGAGCACGGTGGTGAGGGCGGCCGAGGACAGGTAGGTGAAGGTGACCATCGGCTTGCGCCCGACCGTGTCGAAGAGCCGGCCCAGGGTGAGTGGGCCGAGGAAGTTGGAGAAGGCGAAGAGGGCGATGTAGATCGGGATCGTGCCCGAGGCGACGTCGAAGAATTCGCCGAGCAGCGTGCCCAGGTCGAAGGTGACCGCGTTGTACATGAACGCCTGGCCGACGAAGAGAGCGAGGCCGAGCACGGTCCGGCGCGGGTACTTGGAGAAGGCGGTGTGGGCGATCTCCCTGAGCGGGATGCGCTTGCGCTGCTTGACCTTGAGGCTTTCGTCGACCTCGGACAGCGGTTCGCCCGTCTCCTCTTCGACCGCCCGCTCGATATCGCCGACGATCTGCTCGGCCTCCTCCTCGCGGCCGTGGATGAAGAGCCAGCGCGGGCTCTCCGGCACGTTGCGGCGGACGAGCAGGATGCCGACGCCGAGCGCGGCGCCGATCGCGAAGGCGAGGCGCCAGCCGACGTCGGCGGCGAAGAGCGCCGTGTCGAGCAGGGCGATCGAAGCGAGCGCGCCGCCGGCCGCACCGAGCCAGTAGCTGCCGTTGATCATCAGGTCGACCCGGCCGCGGACCCGGGCCGGGATCAGCTCGTCGATCGCCGAGTTGATCGCCGCGTACTCGCCGCCGATCCCGGCTCCGGTGAAGAAACGGGCGATGAAGAAGTACAGAGGGCTGAAGGAGAAGGCGGTGGCGATCGTTGCGGCGATGTAGACGCCGAGCGTGAGCAGGAAGAGCTTCTTGCGGCCGAAGCGGTCGGTGAGCTGGCCGAAGAAGAGAGCGCCGACGCAGGCACCGGCGACGTAGAAGGCGGCGGCGGTGCCGATCTGGCTGGCATCGAGCACCAGGCCGCTGCCTTTTTCGGTCAGGCGCTGGCCGATGCTGCCGACGATCGTCACCTCGAGCCCGTCGAGGATCCAGACCGTACCCAGGCCGATCACGATCATCCAGTGGAATTTCGACCACGGCAAGCGGTCGAGCCGCGAAGGCACGCTCGTCTCGATCGTCCCTAGCTGGGCGTCCGAATCTCTCCCTCCATCGATCATGCTCTGCAAAGACGGGTACCCGCTAGTGACTACTTCATGCCGTTAGGCTCCCAGCCGACTTCCAAACGATTCAAAGGAGACGCCAGATGGCCTTTTCGGTCCCCGACCTTCCGTACGCATACGACGCGCTCGAGCCCCACATCGACGAGGCGACGATGCGCGTCCACCACGACAAGCACCACCAGGCTTACGTGGACAAAGCCAACGCCGCCCTCGAGGGCACCGAGTGGGCCGACCGCGACGTCGAGGACGTCCTGCGCAACCTCTCCAGCCTGCCCGGCGACAAGCAGAGCCCGGTCCGCAACAACGCCGGCGGCCACTACAACCACTCGCTCTTCTGGCAGATGCTCAGCCCCGACGGCGGCGGTGAGCCCAGCGGCGAGCTCGGCTCCGGCATCGAGTCGACCTTCGGCTCCTTCGACGCCTTCAAGGAAGAGTTCAAGAACGCCGGCATCGCCCGCTTCGGCTCCGGCTGGGCCTGGCTGGTCAAGGACAGCTCCGGCCTGGCGGTCGTCTCGACCCCGAACCAGGACTCGCCGATCTCCGACGGCAGCGTGCCGCTGCTCGGCTGCGACGTCTGGGAGCACGCCTACTACCTGAAGTACCAGAACAAGCGCCCCGACTACATCGACGCGTTCTGGAACGTCGTCAACTGGGACTACGTCGCCCAGCGGCTCGGCGAGGCGGGCTGAGCTAGGGCAACGCGACTGGCGTCGCGGGCCGCGCCGCCTCCGGCAGGTGGCGCGGCTCCTCTCCCGCCTTGGGCGGGATCAGGCTCATCGCGTGCTCGGCCTTGGCGGTGATCGTCAGGCTCGGGTTGACGCCAGGGTTGGCGGGAATCGCCGCCCCGTCGGTGACCAGCAGGTTCTCGTAGCCGAAGACGCGGTTGGCGCCGTCGACGACGCCGCTCTCCGGATCGGCGCCAACCACGGCGCCGCCGAGGATGTGGGCGGTCGAGGGGATGTTGCGGACCGACTCGGTGATCGCGCTCTGGGCGACGCCGCCGGTGCGCTTCTCGAACCAGCGCGCCACCTGCTCGGCGGCGGGGATGTAGGTCGGGTTGGGCCGGCCGGGGTCCTGCTGGCTCTGCAGGCGAACGCCGTTGCCGAATATCTTGCGCTTGGGCTTGAAGTGCATCGCCGCGTCGACGGTCTGCATCACCAGCAGGATCACCGTGCGCTGCGACCAGCGGTGGGGGATCAGCATCCGCATCGTGCGCAGCGGGTGGCGCGCGATCGCCGCCGCCCACTTGACCGGCCGGGTGAGTTTCGTCCCGGGGCCCGTCATCGCGGTGAAGGTCCCCGACATCGCGTCGCCGCCGGTGCCGTAGGTGACGACCTCGATGTGGGTGTCGGGGTCGGGGTAGATGCTCGAGGTGATCGCGACCGAGCGGCTGAAGTCGCGCTCGTCGTCCGGCGCGGTGACCGACTGGATCGACTCGGAGTTGGTGCGGACGAGGTCGCCGAGCCGGTTCGAGATCCGCGGCAGGGCGCCGGAGTGCCGGCAGTTGGCGAGCAGGTTGTTGGTGCCGAGAGCGCCGGCGGCGACGATCACGCCGCGCGCGGTCTGGGTGCGGCGCTGTTTGCGCAGCAGCGAGCCGGAGCGCTCGCTGCTGACCGCGTAGCCGCCGGATCCGTCGGCGGCGCCGAGCGGTCGGATCTCGGTGACCTGGCGCTCGGGCTGGATCTCGACCCCGAGCTTCTCGGCGAACCAGAGGTAGTTCTTCATCAGCGTGTTCTTGGCGCCGTGGCGGCAGCCGACCATGCAGCTGCCGCAGCGCATGCAGCCGGTTCGCGACGGGCCCTCGCCGCCGAAGAAGGGATCGTCGACCTCGACCCCGGGCTTGTCGAAGAAGACGCCGACGCGGGTGTTGGTGAAGGTCTCGCCGACCCCGATCTCCTCGCCGTATTCCTGCAGCAGCTTGTCGGCCGGGCCCATGCCCTGGTACTCGACGACGCCGAGCATGCGCTCCGCGGTGTCGTAGTGCGGGGCGAGCTCGCTTTCCCAGTCGCCGAGGTCCTTCCACTGGGGGTCCTCGAAGAAGGCGGGGCGGGCGCGGTAGAGGGTGTTGGCGTAGCCGAGGCTGCCGCCGCCGACGCCGCTGCCGGAGACGATGAATACGTCTTTGAAGAAGGTCATCCGCATCACGCCGCGGAAGCCCAGCTTGGGAAACCAGAAGTAGCGGCGTGGGTGCTTGAGGTTGGACTCGGCGAAGTCCTCGTCGCGGAAGCGGCTGCCGCACTCCAGCACCGCGACCTCGTAGCCCTTTTCGGCCAGGCGCAGGGCGGAGACGCTGCCGCCGAAGCCGGACCCAACCACCAGGTAGTCGTAGTCGTAGGTCACGGCCGCGTGTTCGTCTGGGGGCTTAGGCCTCGCCTGGCTCGAGCGGGCGGAAATCCGAAGTCCGCGCGCCGCAGACGGGGCAGAACCAGTCTTTGGGAATGTCCTCGAAGGCGGTTCCGGGAGGGATGCCGCCATCGGGATCGCCGATCGCCGGGTCGTAGATGAAGCCGCAGCTCTCGCAGATCCAGAGGGTTTGCTCGGTGGCTGTTGTCATGACAAAAAGCTTAGAGAGGTCAGTCGGTCAGTCTTTGCTGAAGTCGACCGCAACCGGTTCACGCTGCGAGGCGTCTTCGATCTCGAAGTACTCGCGTTTGGTGAAGCCGCCCTGGTTGGCGATGATCGAGCCGGGAAACTGTTCGATGTCCGTGTTGTAGGACTGCACGTTGGAGTTGTAGATCCGGCGCGAGGCCTGGATTTCGTCCTCCAGCTCCGAGAGGTTGCGGCTCAGCTGCTGGAAGTTCTCGGTGGCGCGCAGGGTCGGGTAGTTCTCGGCGACCGCGCGCACGTCGGCCAGGGCCTGGGTCAGTTTCTGCTCCGCCTTGGCGGTTTCCTCGACGCTCTGCGCGGCCATCGCCTCGGCGCGCGCCTGGGTCGTCTTCTCGAAGGTCTGGCTCTCGTGCTCGGCGTAGCCCTTGACCGTCTCGACCAGATTGGGGACTAGGTCGTGGCGGCGCTTCAGCTGCACGTCGATTCCGCTCCAAGACTCATCGACGCGATTGCGCGAGGCGATGATCGAGTTGCGCTTGGCGATGTAGTAGAGGACCGCGATGACGATGATCGCGACCACCACGATGATGGCGATAGTCATGGCAGCAATCCTAACTGGCCACCCGGCCAACTGCATAGGATCGGGCGGGCAATGGGTGCCAAGTCCGAAGCGCAGGAGTGGGCCGAGACCGTGCGCCGCTACGGCGAGCGCCACGATCTCACCTACGAGCCCGTCGGCGGCATCAATCCGGTGGACGCGCCGGTGGCGCTCTGCGTCGGCGGCAGCAACCGCCTGACCGGACAGCTCAGCGAGGGGTTCTGGGGCTCATGCTGCGACGCCGACGAGAAGGAAGTCGGCGGCCTCTTCAGCAAGGCGATCCTGCCGACCGCGTTGCTGGCCAAGGCGCACATGCCGGACTTGGCCAAAGTCGTTCCCGCCTTCAACGTCGAGTCGATCGAGGGCCACGAGGTGGTCACCCAGCGCTTCGCGCGCAAAGTCGAGTTCGAGTCGATCGACTTCAACAAGCGCTTCCTCGCCACGGTGCCGAGCGAGTACGACCCGGTCGCCCTGCGCGAGCTCTTCAGCCCCGGCTTCCTCGCCTGGACGACGACGATGACCGGGGAGGTGGACTTCGGCGTCAACGACCGCCAGCTCTGGTTCCTCTGGCGCCTCGGCGAGCGCAGCGAGGAAGAGCTGAAAGCGGCTCTGAAGAACGCCGGCCAGCTGTTCAAGCGGCTGCAGGGGGAGATGGAGGAGAGCGGCATCAACACCTATCCGCCGGGCCCCTGGCACGCCGGCCTCGCTCCTTTTCCAAAGCCCTAGCTTTACTCGTACAAACGTCCATTGGACATGGGTCCAAACGGCTTTGGCACCGACGGTCAGTGTCGATGGGTGGGTGTGAGCACACTCGTCGGGACAATCTCCTCGCCACTCGCGACCAGGTCGGGGGGCATCGACGTCAGCAGGCTTCTGCGATCGGCTCTCTCGGCACTGCTTGCGGTTGCCATCCTCGCGGTCGCCCTGCCGGTCGCCTTCGGCAGCAGCGCGGGGGCGAGCGGCGGCGCCAGCCCTGTTCAGGTCTTCTCCTCAGGCTCCTTGGTGGCGCCAGAGGCCGGCGGCAGCGCCCATCTCTCGGTCGCCGGGCTCGTCCCGGGGGCCGCGCGCACGGCGACGGTGCGGGTCACCAATCCCGGTTCAGCCGCGGCTTTGGCGCTGGCAGCACGAGTCTCCGACCAACCCGGTGCTGGTGGTGAGACGCTCTCCAGCGCCCTGCGCCTGAAGGTCGAGGTTGCCGGCTCCGGCAAGGTCCTTTTCAACGGCACGCTCGCCGGGCTGCATCGCCTGGGCCTGGGCGATTTCGCCGCCGGGGCGCAGCGGGCATACCGCTTTACGGTCGTGCTCCCCGCCGATACCGGCAATGCGGTCGCTGGTGCTGCGACGAGCGCCAGCTTCTCCTGGTCGGCTTCCTGAGCGACATTGCGGTCGCTGCGGGCTTCTACCTAGACGCGTTTTCGACCGGTAGAGATCTTCGATCCCTCAGCTTTTCGCGCCTGCCGCCGATGTGGGTAGTGCATGGAAGCGATTCAAGGCAAACCCGCCGTGAGGCGGGGACGCAAAGCTAGAGGCCTCTCCGTGAGGGGAGGTAGCTCGGCTGCCGCTTTCGGAGCCCCAATTACGAGCCCCGAAGGAGGCACCTATGTCTCGCATTTCCGTGATCCTCTCGAGTCCCCGCCATCTGCTGGGAGCGCTTCTGGTTGCGCTGCTGGCCGTTGGCGCGGTCGTTGGATCAGGCGCGAGCTTCACCTCGAAGTCCGCGAATCCGAGCAACACATTCAGCGCTGGCAACCTGGCGCAGTCCAATTCCAAGGAAGGCGCCGCGGTCTTGACAGCCGCGAAGATGGTTCCCGGAACCTCGACCAACGGCACGGTGGTGATCACAAACAGCGGAGACGTCGCCGGCACGTTCACCCTCTCGAAGACGAGCCTCGCCGACACGCCGGGCGCCAATGGCGGCCAGCTGTCGAACGTGCTCGATCTGAAGGTGGAAGACGTGACCAACGGTGCCTCCCCAACCACCGTGTACTCGGGCAAGGTCGGCGCAATGGGTGCGCAGTCGCTCGGCAAATTCGCCGCCGGCGAGGCCCGCACCTACAAGTTCACGGTGACGTTCCCCGACGGTGGAACTCCGGCGTCTCTGACGACCGGGGACAACGCCTACAAGGGTTCGTCGATGAGCGTCGGCTACCAGTGGGATGCCGTTTCCTAGCGGTTGTCCCCCGACGGGAGGCCGGGGCCGGCGCTGCCGGCTTCGGCCTGCCCGTCGTCACTCTCGCCGGGAGTCGGCGTGACTGAGGTGGAGCCTCGATCGAAGCGGGCGCTGCGCTGGCTCGGCGTGCTGGCGACCGTCCTCTGCGTCGCCCTGGCCGCGATCCTGCTGGTCCCTGCCGCGCTCGGCTTCCAGCGCTACGTGATCGTCAGCGGCTCGATGACCGGCACCTACGACAAGGGCTCCATCGTCTTCGACAAGGAAGTGCCGGTGTCCGATCTCGAGGTGGGCGACGTGATCACCTACGAGCCGCCGCCCGGCGCTTCCTCGCAGAAGTTCGTCACCCACCGCATCTTCCGTGTTCAGGAGAACGCCCAGGGCGAACGCGTCTTCCGCACCAAGGGGGACGCCAACGACACTGCCGATCCCTGGACCTTCACCCTCGACAAGCCCGACCAGGCCAAGGTCGACTTCTCGGTCCCCTACGTCGGCTACCTGCTCGCGGCGCTCTCGATCCCGACCGTGCGCATGCTCGCCATCGGCATTCCCGCCGTCGTGGTGGCGCTGCTGATCCTGGCCGGGATCTGGCGCGAAGCGGGTGAGGAGGCGCGGCGGCGGCAGGCCGAGTCCGGGCCGGTGACTCCGCAATGGACCGAGTAAAGCTCCTGATCGGCTCCCGCCACTGGCTGCTGCTGGCGGCCCTGGCACTGCTGGCGCTCGCCCTCGGCTCGGCGATGTTCAGCGGCGCCAGCTTCACCTCGAAGAGCGCCAACAAAGCTTCGCTCGCCGCCGGCAGCGTGCAGCTCTCGAGCTCATTGCCGAACCAGGCGATCGTCAGCGCCACCGGCATGGAACCGGGCTCGTCCCGCGAAGGCACGATCAAAATCAGCAACACCGGTGACGTCGCCGGCACGGTGACGCTGAAGGCCAGCGGCTTGAGCGGGACGGCGCTGGCGGCGGTGATCGACCTCAAGATCGAGGACGTCACCAGCGGCACCTCGCAGAAGTGGAGCGGCAAGCTCGGCTCGTTCAGCAGTCTCTCTCTGGGCAGCTTCGCCGCCGAATCGTCGCGCAGCTACCGCTTCACCCTGAGTTGGCCCTCGACCTCGGACTCGCCTTCGCTGCAGGGGACCTCCACCTCGCTCACGTTCGAATGGAGTGGTGTCTCGTGAGAGGGCGCGCGCAAATCGCGATCTCGCTCGTGGCGCTGGCCGCGTGCATGCTCGCGGTCTCCCTCTCGGCCGCGAGCTTCACCGACTCCGAGCAGAACCCGCAGACCGTCACCGCGATCGCCGACTGGACCGGGCCCGTCGCCGAAGCCAGCGTGATCGCCCCGACCAGCGGCGGCACGCCCGGCTATCTCAAGGCCGCGAAACCGACCTACTACGTCTACGCCAAGGTCGCCGACTCCGGCAGCCCGGCGAGCGGCATCAACACGGTCAAGGCAAACGTCAGCAACCTCACCTCCGGCCAGACCGCGGTGACGCTGACCAGCGGCTCCTACTCGGTCGGTGGGGTCTCTTACAACTACCGCAGCGCCGCACTGACGGGCGGGACGTTGAGCGCCGGCAGCAAGGCTTACTCGCTTGCGCTGACCGACAAAGCCGGCAACGCCAGCAGCGAAGAATTCTCCGTCACCGTTCTCAGCAGCTTTGCCGCCAGCAGCTTCGCGACGAACAACGTCAGCGGTGGAAATGAAGGCAGACCCGAGAAAGGCGACACCGCAGTCTTTACGTTCAGCAGCCCGCCGCTGCCGGGTTCGATCGTCTCCGGCTGGAGTGGCGCCGCGCCGGTCAGCGTCACCGCGACGATCACGCAGTCCTCGAGCAACGACACCCTGACCGTGTCGAGCGCGAACCTCGGAACGGTTGAACTGAAAGGCAACTACGTCTCCAAAACCGTCAGCTTCACGAGCTCGACACTGACCCTGGAAGGGAATTCGGTCGTGCTGACCCTGGGCACGCCCAGCTCCTCGAGCAGCATCGAAGACGACAACGGCAACCGCGCCCCGATCTGGAAGCCCTCGGCCTCGGCCAAGGACCTGGCCGAAAACGCCTGCTCGACCGCGAGCGTGACGGCGAGCAGCACCCGCCAGTTCTGACTTTCAGGCGGGGTAGTCGGGGTCGCCGGGGAGGACCACCCGGTTGTCCTCGGGAGTGCCGATCACCTTGGGCAGGATCGGCTCGATGCTGGCGCCACGGTGTGCCGCCATCGCCTCATCTGAGGTCGCGAAGGGAAGCAGCGCCTCCAGCTGCTTGATCGTCGGAAAGGCGAGAACGAGCTCACCGGCGGCCTGCGCCTCGAGCGCGTTGGCGGGCTCGAACCAGGCGGCGTCGGTGGTCTCGACGCCGTCCGCGCGGGGCGGGGTGTGGGCGGGCGCGAGGGCGAGGAAAAAGTAGGCGTCGAACCTGCGCGAGACGACCTCGGGGGTGATCCAGCGTGAGAAGAGCACCAGCTCCTCCTCCGCGGGCAGGGCGATCCCCGCCTCCTCCTCGAGCTCGCGCACCGCGCAGGCTTGGAAACGCGCTTCGTCCTCACCGTCTCCGTCGTCGACCGCGCCGCCCGGGAAGACCCAGACGTTGGGCATGAACTTCGCCCGCTCGCTGCGCTTCAGCAGCAGCACCTCGAGCGCCCGGTCGCCGTGCTTGCCACCACGCCTCAACAGCACTACGGAAGCCGCAGGCCGCGGCTCCGAGGGCTCGCCGAGATTGGGCGCCTCCGCGGGCCCGCGCGTTCGCTCCTCCATCGATCCACCTTATCTCGGCGCATCCGAGATTCACCCACCCAGGGCGTGGTCGATGTCGGTTACGCGTTGCGCAGGGCGCGCTTGCGCTGGGTGCGAACCCAAGCGCGGTGGAGGAGCCAGGCGAGGAGCGCGATCAGCGCCAGCGGGGCGAGCACTGCGAGGCCGATCAGCGTGACGCCGGCGGCGATCCCGAGGATGTGGCCGGCGTCGTGGAAGGCGTCGCCGAGGCCCCACGAGCCGCTCGATTCCGTCGTGGAGTCGTCCGTTTCGATTCTGACCGAGACCCGGGAGAAATCCGTGCGCCGTTCGAGGTCGTCCAGCTGCGCGCGCAGGCCTGCGGCGTGACGGCGCTCGCGCGCCAGCTCGGCTTCGATCACGTCCATCTCGGTTTCCGTTTCGGCGGCTGAGAGCTGGGCGAGCAGGCCCTCGATCCGCGCTCGCGAGTCCCGCAGCTCTTCGCTGGTGCTGACCGTGGGCGCGGTGATGTCTTCGGTTGCCTCGTGGCGCGTGCGTACCTCGTCGATCGCCGAGAGGGCGGCGAGGGCGTCGCCGAGGTGGGCGCTGGGAATCAGCAGCTCGAACTGAGCCCCGGCGCGCTTTCCAGACCTCGTCGTCGAGTGCAGGACGATCCCGCGCGCTTCGTGGACTGCCGCGAATACCGCGGCCGAGTCGTCGGCGACGTTGTCGGGTTCGGCCAGCAGTCCGATCTCTGCTGAGCGTTCGATGTCGCGGTGCGCACGGCCGGCCGTCGCCTCGGCGCCACCGGCAGAGTCGGACGATTCCAAGGTTGCCGATTCCGGTGCTGCGGCTTGCGGCGCTGGCTCGCTCGATTCCGAAAACCCAGAGAAGTCGTTCAGGAGCCCACCACGCGAGTCCCGTTCGGTTTCCGCGTTGCCGGCGACAAGCACTGTGGTGACAGCGATCGCCACCAGCACGACGCCGCTGCCGGCGAAGAGAAGGCGCCCTGGGCCTGACACGAGCAGGTGGTCCCTGAGTCTGCTGAGCAGGGTCCTGTGCGAGCGTGACCGCCGCGGGAAGCCCGCGGCTGCGCGCTTATCCAGCTTTCTGGCGAATTCCTCACGGGGCGCCGGCCGGAGCTCGGCGAGTGCGGTGGCCAAATCGCGGTGGTCGTTAGAGCGTTCCATCGCATGCCTTCCTCAGCTTGTCCATCGTCCGGTTCAGCCGGGTGCCGACGTTCGAGGCGCTGATGCCGACGACGCGGCCGATCTCGCCGTTGGAGAGGCCGGCGAAGAACTTGAGTGAGACCAGCTCGCGTTCGCCGGCTTCGAGCCGGCTCAGTGCTCCGTCGAGAAGCAGGCGCAGCTCATGGTGACTCTGCCCGGGGCCTGTCGCGCTTGCCGTGTCGACCGGATCGGCGCTGAGCTCGGCCTGGCGGCCGCGGCGGCGCAGCTCGTCGAGCGCGGCGTTGCGGGCGATGCCGAAGAGCCAGGCGCGGGCGCTGCCGCGCTCGGGATCGAAGCGCGAGCGCTTGCGGTAGGCGCGCTCGAAGGCCGCCGCGGTCACCTCCTCGGCCGCCGCCTGGTCGCGGAGAAGCCCCGCCGCGTAGGCGTAGACGTCATCGCGGCTGGAGCGGTAGAGGCGCTCGAAGTCGAGGTCGCCCTGCACCTGAGTCTCGAGATCCGCAACGGGCGCCTCGCTCATGTCCTTACTACGGGCGAGTGGGGAATCCGTCACAGCCGCAGGCTATGGCGAGCGAAGCGAGCCCGGGAGGGGACTACGCCGCTTGGGCGAGCGAGGCGGGGGCGGCGCCGGCGCAGGCGACGCGGATCGATTCGGCGGTGATCTCGAGCAGGCGGCGCAGGTCGGACTCGGAGATCGAGAGAGGGGGCATGAGGACGACGATGTCGGAGAGCGGGCGGATGATCGCGCCGCGCTCGCGCGCCTCGAGCGTCACCCGGTGGCCCATGCGCAGGGCGGGGTCATGCTCGCCGAGGTCGATGCCGGCCATGAAGCCGCGGCCGCGCACTTCGCTCACCTCCGGCATCGCCTCGATCCCCGTCAGCAGCTCGCCGAGCAGGGCGAGTTTCGGCTGCAGGCGCTCCAGCGTGCGCTCCTGCTCGAAGACGTCGAGGCTGGCGAGCGCCGCGGCGCAGGCGAGAGGGTTGCCGGTGTAGGTGTGGCCGTGGAAGAAGGTGCGGTACTCCTCGGGGGCTCCTAGGAAGCCCTCGTAGATGCGCTCGGTGGCGAGTGTCGCGGCGAGCGGCAGGTAGCCGCCGGTGAGGCCCTTGGCGACGCAGAGCAGGTCGGGGGCGACGTCCTCGTGCTCGCAGGCGAACATCTTGCCGGTGCGGCCGAAGCCGGTCGCCACCTCGTCGCAGATCAGCAGCACGCCGAAGCGGTCGCAGAGCTCGCGCACCTCGCGCAGGTAGCCGGGCGGGTGGGTGAGCATGCCGGCGGCGCCCTGGACCAGCGGCTCGACGATCACCGCTGCGATCTCCTCTTCGTGGCAGGAGAGCACGCGCTCGAGGTCGACGCCGTCGCCGGGCTCCGCGGCGTAGGTCTGGAAGAGCAGCGGCCGGTAGGTGGAGTGGAAGAGCTCGATGCCGCCGACGGCGACCGAGCCAATCGTGTCGCCGTGGTAGGAGTCGCGCAGGTGGACGAACGAGGTGCGGCGGCGGTGCTGACCGCCGCGCTGCTGCTGGAACTGGAAGGCCATCTTCAGCGCGATCTCGACCGCTGTCGATCCCGACTCAGAGTAGAAGACACGGTTGAGACCCTCCGGCGCCAGCTCGACCAGGCGGCCGGCAAGCTCGGTAGCGCCGGGATGGGAGAGGCCGAGCATGGTCGTGTGGGCGACCTTCTCGAGCTGGGCGGCGACGGCGGCGTCGAGGGCTGGATGCCCGTGGCCGTGGACCGTGCACCAGAGCGAGGAGACGCCGTCGATGTAGCGGCGCCCGTCGCTCGCCACCAGGTGCGAGCCGGCGCCCGCCTCGATCATCAGGGGCTCTTCCTCGGCCCAGACCTGCTGCTGGGTGAAGGGGTGCCAGACGTGGTCGCGGTCGAGCTGGGCGTGGTCCACCGACGTCACTGAGGGCGAGCCTAGCCCCGCTCCCGGCGGAAGTCGGCGGCGCACTGCGTGATTGTGGTCACACGAGCAACCATTCCGTTTGGGAAATAGTTGCGCCTGTGCAACCATTAGCGACATGCAAGCAAGCGACATCGCCGCGATCGTCGAGGAGGTAGCGACCCCCGAGGTCAGCGACGAGGCGCAGGCGACTGCGGCGCGGATCAGCGCCCTGCTGCGCCACCTCTTCCTCTATGACCGCGGCAACGTGCTGCGCGTGATCGAGGAGAGCGGCCTGACGATGACCCAGTCGAAGGCGCTGCTCGAGCTCGGCGGCCTGGGGGAGGCGACGGAAGCCCGCCAGGTCGGCGAGCTGGCCGAGGCGCTCGGCGTCTCGGTTCCCTCGATGAGCCGTGCCGTCGACGCCCTCGTCCGCAAGCGGCTCGCCAGCCGCGTCGAGGACCGCGAGGACCGCCGCGTGCGGCGAGTCGCGATCACCGCCAAGGGCAAGAAGCTCGTCGACACGCTCGTCGTCGTGCGCCAGGCGGGGATGGAGACCTTCGCCGCCAGTCTCACCGCGGCGCAGCGGCGCAAGCTCGATGCCGCCGTCGACTCGCTGATGGACCGCCCCGACATCGCCGAGGCATTCGAACACCTGAAGGAGGTTGGACCAGCTTGACCCGTTACCGCCACCTGATCACCGACGACAACCGCAAGTGGTGGACGCTCGGAGCGATGTGCTTCGCGCTGTTCATGATCATGCTCGACAACACGGTGGTCAACGTCGCCCTGCCGTCGATCCAGAAAGACCTCCACGCCTCGATCTCCGGCCTCGAGTGGACGATCAACGGCTACACGCTCTCCTTCGCGGTGCTGCTGGCGACGGGCGGGCGGCTCGGCGACATCTTCGGACGCCGCCGCATGTTCCTTTTCGGGGTGATCATCTTCGCCCTCTCCTCGGCGACCGCCGGGCTCGCCGTCAACCCAACCGACCTGGTGATCAGCCGGGTCGTGCAGGGCGTCGGCGCGGCGCTGATGATGCCGGCCACGCTCTCGATCATCACCGACGCCTTTCCCGCCTCCGAGCGCGGCAAGGCGATGGGAATGTGGGCCGGCGTCTCGGCCCTGGCGCTTGCCGTCGGCCCGGTCGTGGGCGGTGCCCTCACCGAGCACGTCAGCTGGCGAGCGATCTTCTACCTCAACATCCCGGTTGCGATCGGCGCGGTAGCCGCTTCGCTCTTCGCCGTGCGCGAGTCACGCGACAACACCGTCGGTCGCGAGGTCGACTACGCCGGCGTCGTCCTGCTCACGGGCGCCCTCACGGCGCTGATCCTGGCCCTGGTCGAGGGCAACGAATGGGGATGGGGCTCGAGCGAGATCATCGCCCTGCTCGCCGGCGCCGCGATCGGCATGGCCGCCTTTGTCGCGGTCGAGCTGCGGGTGAAGGTGCCGATGGTCGAATTCCGCTTCTTCTCCGATCGAAACTTCCTCGGCGCGGTGGTGGTCGCCCTGATCGTCTCCTTCTCGATGCTCGGCGTCTTCTTCTTCCTCGCCCTCTACATGCAGGACATCCTGCGCTACTCGCCGCTGGAGGCGGGCGTTCGCTTCCTGCCTTCGACGCTGATGATCGTCGGCGTCGCCCCGGTCGCGGGGCGGCTTGCGGACCGCTACGGACCGCGCTGGCTGATCGCGGCAGGGCTGACGATCGTTGCCGCTTCGCTCTTCAGCTTCAGCGGCATCGCGGTCGATTCGAGCTACCTCGACCTGCTGCCCGGCTTCATGCTGCTCGGCATCGGCATCGCGCTGACGATGTCGCCGATGACCAGCGCCGCGATGAACGCGGTCGCGGTCGAGAAGGCCGGCATCGCCTCGGGCGTGCTCTCGATGTTCCGCATGGTCGGGGGCAGCCTCGGCGTCGCGGTCACCGGAGCAATCTTCCAGGGTTCGGTCGGGACGACCAACTTCGCCGAAGCGAGCCCGCAGCAGTTCGTCGACGCGCTCGGCCAGGCGATGGCGATCTGCTCCGGCGTGGCCTTGCTGGGCGCACTGATCGGTGCCGTCGCAATCCGCGCCAAGCGCGACACGCTGAGCACCGAGGCGGCCGAGGCCGCGGTCAACCTCGGCGGCGAGGAGCTCGCCGGGCGTGAGGTGGTTGCCGCCGGCGAGCCGGCCGCGTAATTGGGCCGACTGAAAAGCTGCCGGCATGCAGATCCTGCTGCCGCCCTCGGAAGGGAAGGCCGAACCCGAGGGCGGCGAGCCGGTCGACCTCGGCTCGCTCGTCTTCGCCGACGAGTTGAGCAAGAAGCGCAGGGAGCTGATCCGCGCTTTCGACCGGAAGCTGCTGAAGGCACCGGCCGCGCCGGCAGCCGCGGTCTACACCGGCGTGCTCTACGGGCGGCTCGACCTGGGGAGGTTGCCCGCAGCGGCGCGGCGGCGGGCGGCGAAGCGGGTGCTGATCGCCAGCGCCCTCTGGGGATTCGTGCGGCTGGAGGACCGGCTCCCGTACTACAAGCTGCCGCCCTCGACCAAGCTCGACGGTATCGGCCCGCTGGCCGCCTGGTGGCGCGAGGCGCTGGCGGCGGCGATGCCGGACGCGGCGGGTGAGACGATCGTCGACATGCGCTCGGGCGCATACCAGGCGATGTGGAAGCCGAAGCAGGCGACCCTGCTGGCGGTACGCGCCTTCCGCGAGGAGAAGGGGAAGCGCAAGGCGGTCTCGCACATGGCAAAGGCGGTGCGGGGCGACGTGGCACGAGCGCTGCTGCTTGCCAAGCGCGAGCCGAAGACGCCGGGTGAGGTCGCCGCGGTCGCGGCCGATGCCGGCTTCGAGGTTGAGCTGACGCCAGCCAGCCTCGACGTGATCGTGGATATCTGATCGGTTGACACCCCTATAGGGTCAAAAAACGATCAGACGGGTTAGGGATCGAGGCGGTTCGCTCTCGGTTCAGGCCGGCGGATCGATATTGAGCGCGGGCCAGGTCTCAGGCCTGGTCAGGGCGAGCCGCGGCAGGACCTCGACGCGCACCTCGCCCAAATCTTCGATCGTCTCCCGGTTCGAACGCTCGATCGCGCTGGGCTGCTCGGGCCAGGGCGTGAGCACCACCGCGGCGACGATCAGACCTGCGGACCGGGCCGACGCGAGCGTCAGCAGCGTGTGGTTGATCGTGCCGAGCCCGGGCGAGGCGGCGATGATCAAGGGTAGGCCGAGGTCCACGGCCAGGTCGCGAACGAGGTAGCTGGCGCTTTCTTGCGGCATAGCGGCAGTGACGCGCCAGGCGAGGGGGACCAGTAGCCCACCGACCCCCTCGCAGACGAGGACGTCGGCTGTTTCGGCAGTGGCTCGAGCGCCCGCGCGCAGGCGCTCCGGGTCGATCCTCTCGCCGGCCTGCGCTGCGGCCAGGTGCGGGGAGGCCGGCGGGCCGTAGCGATAGGGGGCGATCTCGTCGTCGCTCTGCTCTGAGCCGGAGGCGCGGCGCAGCAGAGCGTGGTCGGTCTCGCCAGGATCGTCCAGGCCGGTCACCGCCGGCTTGAAGACGGCGACGCGCGCGCCTTCGTTCGCCAGCGTGCGGGCCAGCACCGCCGCGACCACCGTCTTGCCGACCTCGGTGCCGGTGCCGGTGACGAAGAAGCCGCGCAAGGGGGTCAGGCGGCGACGGCGTGGGCCTTCGCCGCGCCCGCGATGCCCAGCTCGCGGGCCGCGGCGCCGACCGTGCGGGCGGCGCCTTCGAGCTCTTCGCGGCGGTGGGTCGACATCACCGTGAAGCGCAGGCGCGAGGTGCCCGCGGGCACGGTCGGCGGGCGGATGCCCTGAGCGAAGACGCCGCGCTCGAGGATGCGCTCGCAGAGCTCCATCGTCCGCTCGGGATCGCCAACCTCGACCGGGACGATCTGCGAGCGTCCCGTGCCGACCTCGAGGCCCTCGGCGGCGAGCGCGTTGCGCAGGGTCGACGCGTTGGCGCTCAGCTTCTCGACCCGCTCCGGCTGTGCTTCCAACAGCTCCAAGGCCGCCAGGCCGGCGGCGGCGACCGGCGGGGGAGGCGCCGTCGAGAAGATGAAGGAACGAGCCGTGTTGAGCAGGTAGTCGGTGGTCTCGCGGCTGGCGCAGACGTAGGCGCCGTAGGAGCCGAGGGACTTGCCCAGGGTCCCGATCACCACGTCGACCTCGCCGCTCAGTCCCGCGGCGGCAACGGACCCGCGTCCACCGGGACCGAGCGCTCCGGTGGCATGGGCCTCGTCGACCATCAGGCGGCAGCCGTGCCGGCGGGCGAGATCGACCAGCTCGGCGAGCGGGGCGACGTGGCCGTCCATCGAGAAGACGCCGTCGGTGACGATCAGCGCCGCGTGCTCTCCCGCCTGTTTTAGCCCCCAGGCGAGGTGCTCGACGTCGGCGTGGCGGTAGACGAAGGTCTCGGCGCGGGAGAGGCGGCAGCCGTCGATGATGCTGGCGTGGTTGAGCTCGTCGGAGAAGACGACCTCGCCCCGGCCGGCCAGGGCGCTGATCGTGCCGCTGTTGGCCAGATAGCCGGAGCCGAAGAGCAGGGCCGACTCGTAGCCCTTGAAGGCGGCGACCCGGCGCTCCAGCCGCTCATGGGGCTGCATGTTGCCCGAGATCAGGCGCGAGGCTCCCGCCCCGGCGCCCCAGTGCGTCGCCGCCTCGGCCGCCGCGTTGCGCACCCGCGGGTGGGCGGCCAGGCCGAGGTAGTCGTTGGAGCAGAGCAG
>DASZQM010000140.1:0-14563 GCA_035549645.1 Solirubrobacterales bacterium
GTGGGTGCCGATTTCATCGGTGATCGTGCGCACGATCTGCGGCAGCTGCTCCTCGACGCGGGCGTGGACGGCCTCGCGCACGCGCGGCGGCAGGTCGTGCCAGAGCTGCGGGCGCTCGCGCTCCATGATCCGCTCGACCACGTCGTGGATCTCGCCGCGGGCGGTCGCGAGGATCTGCTCGGCGATCGCCTCGGGGTCGAGCTGGCGGTAGAACTCGCCCGGGCTGCCCACCTTCGAGAGCCCTTTGTCGACCGCGATCGAGCCCATCTTGGCCGCCCGCGAGGGGACGATCCCCTGCCAGCCGAGGCCGCCCTGCCCCAGTCCCGGGATCTGCTGGATGCGCCGCGGCATCACGTTGGCTAGCGGCGCCAGGCCCGGGATCCGGATCCCGGCGAAGCGCACCGGATAGAAGAGCATCCACACCCCACTCCAGTTGGTGACGTAGCCGATCGCCCCGGTGAAGAGCGGGATCGTGATCAGGCTGAGGGTCGTGTGGTCCATCGATATGCGCGAAGATTCGCCGCCGGGGCAGGATGACCGTAATCAAGGACACCGGGACGCGCGCGACGCTGCCGCCCTTCGGCGAGGAGCACGAGGAGCTGCGCGAAACCGTCAGTCGCTTCGTCGCCAAGGAGATCGCCCCCAACGTCGCCGAGTGGGAGGAGGCGCGTGAATTCCCCCGCGAGCTCTACGGGCGCTGCGCCGAGCTCGGCTTCCTCGGGCTGAAGTTCCCCGAGGAGTACGGCGGCCAGGGCGGCACCCACCTGCATGACGCGATCTGGGTCGAGGAGCTGGCGCGCAGCGGCGGCTCCGGCGGGGTCGCCGCCGGGCTCAACGCCCACACCTCGATCGCGATGCCGCCGATCTTCAACTTCGGCACCGAGGAGCAGAAGCAGCGCTGGCTGGTGCCCGGGATCGCCGGCGAGAAGATCGGCGCGCTGGGGATCACCGAGCCGGGCGCCGGCTCCGACGTCGCCGGCATCTCCACCTTCGCCGAGAAGGTCGACGGCGGCTACGTCGTCAACGGCTCCAAGACCTTCATCACCAACGGCGTTCGCGCCGACTTCCTCGTCTGCGCATGCAAGACGACCCAGGAGGGCGGCCACCACGGCATCTCCTTCCTTGTGCTCGAGCGCGAGATGCCCGGCTACGAGGTGGCGCAGAAGCTGGAGAAGATGGGCTGGCACTCGTCCGACACCGGCGAGCTCGCTTTCACCGACGTCGAGGTGCCCGCCGAGAACCTGCTCGGCGAAGAGAACAAGGGCTTCCACCTGATCATGGCCAACTTCGCCTGGGAGCGGCTGCTGATGGCGATCGGCGCGGTCGGCGCGATGCAGCGCCTGATCGAGACCACCGTCTCCTATGCCCAGGAGCGCGAAGCCTTCGGCCGCCCGATCGGCAAGTTCCAAGCCATCCGCCACCAGGTCGCCGAGATGGCGACCAAGGCCGAGTCCGCCCGCGCCCTCACCTACAACGCCCTCCGCCTCTTCCACGAGGGCCAGGACTGCATAAAAGACGTCACCATGGCCAAGCTCGTCACCCAACGCGCCGTCCTCGAGATCGCCGACCAGTCACTGCAGATACACGGCGGCTACGGCTACATGCGCGAGTACGGCATCGAGCGCGCCGTCCGCGACGCCCGCCTCGGCCCCATCGGCGGCGGGACGGACGAGGTGATGAAGGAGATCCTCGGCAAGCTGATGGGGCTGTAGGCCGGCGCGCTATAGGATCGTCACCGTGAATCGAGGCCTTGTAAGCAAGCTGACGCTCAACGGCTTGATCTGGGGTCGTTTGACGTTTGGCGTTGCGGCCTGGCTGGCGCCCCGGTCCGTCGGCAACGCGGTCGGTCTCGATATGAGCGGGAATCCACAGGCTGTCTACCTGGCTCGGATCCTGGCCGTGCGCGATCTCGTTCTCGCCTGCGGTGCCCTTGGCACTGACGGAGCGGTGCAGCGCCAGTGGCTGCTCGCCGGTTTGGTCTGCGACAGCGCGGACACTCTCGCCGGAGTCGCCGCGGGACGGGGCGGATACCTGCCGATGCGCACGAGCGTCTCCCTGACAGGGTTTGCTCTCTCCGGTGTGGTTGCGGCTGCAGCGGTCATGGGAGAGCGACCTGGCGAAAATTGATGGGACTTGGCTGACGGAATCGAGGTACGCCGCTGCCGACGGGCCGACGTGCCGGCAGTGTTGGATCTGTGGACCCAGGCTCGCAGCGCTCACGCGAGCACACCGGACCGCCCCGAGGACGTCGAGTGCCTGATCGCCGAGTCTCCGGCCGCTCTTCTGGTGGCCGAGCAGAACGGGGAAATCGTCGGCGCCCTGATCGCAGCCTGGGATGGGTGGCGTGGAAATATGTATCGACTCGCCGTCCGTGACGGGCAGCGACGGAGAGGCATCGGCTCAGCGCTCGCGCAAGCCGGCGAGGACTATCTGCGCAAGCGCGGCGCCAATCGCGTGACCGCACTGGTGGCATTCGACGACGACGTGGCGGCGGGATTCTGGGAGTTCGCCGGCTATCGGCTGGATCACGAGATCGGCCGGCGAGTCCGCAACCTCTAGGCCGTTTGAGTGCGCGGTTTTGCTTTGCGGCGTTTTTTCACCGCCGGCTTGCCTTCATGCTCGGGCAGGCGTTTGGTGAAGTTGACGACCAGGGTGTCGGCAACCTTGGGGTCGTCCACCTGAGAGAAGTGGAGCCCGACGCTCTCCCCTGCTTTCTTGCTCTGGCCCGGGGTGTAGGTGTACGTCCCGTCTTCATGCTGAGCCACCTCCCCTTTCGCATCCCCGTGCACGACCCACCTCACCCGGCTGCCTCCCGGGACGGTGTGCACCTTGATGCCCCTCAGCTCTCTGCCCACCGGCTGGTGGTGGGGCGAAACCGGACTGGCGACACTGAGGGTTCGATCGCGCGCCGGTGCCTTGGCTGCTTTGACGCCCTCCTGAACGGATTTGGAGCCGAAGTAGAAACCGGCAACGGCGATCACCAGCGTGCTGACGGTGCTGAGCAGTTGGATGTTGATCTCCCGCGCGTTCTGATCTTCGACGGTTCGCACCACGGTGAATGAGGATTTCTTGCCCTTCTTGCCTTTGTTCCGCTGCACCTGAATCACCTGCTGGGGAGGGATGCTCTTGAGTTGGGCCCTGCTCAGCCCCGTCGACGTCAGCTGCTGGTTTTTCGTTCCGCCGCTCGCGTAGAGGGCGACGACCGCGAAGATCAGGATCAGGCTGAGAGCAATTACGGCCTGGATGCTGCCCGCGGGAAGCCCCAGGGCCTGCTTGGCGTCGGAGATGTTGAACAGCCCGAACGTCGCCGCGGCAATCGCCAAGGTCGCGAGCAATGCCACGATGCCGACGATGACCACCAGCGGCAGGACTATTTCGGGCTGGAATACGTCGTCCGTCTTGAGATGGTGCGCGGCATAGACGACCATCACCACCGCCCCGACGACTATCGCTCCCATCCAAAGGAGGAGAATCGAAGCTCCGAAAACCGACTTAGGTGCCGAGGCCCTTCGGTTGAGGTCGTGGTTGGGCATGTTGAAAAAAGAATCCTAAGTACTAAATGACACTCTTTGCAAGTCCCAAGTTCGTATACCTCAGCCTGCTCTGCGCTTGCCTGTTGGGGGCTGCGAACTGGTCGTCTCCGACGGCGGCACAAACATCACGGGTGCACTCGCGCCTTCACGGTCTCCGCCCCGGAATCGTCAGGGACCCGATCCCGTTCGGAGAGAGGCGGAAGCGGGAGATGGCTCGTTATTCGGAGAGGCACTACGGGGAAGAAACTTGGCGACTGAGGCGCCCGCGGGTGATCGTCGAGCACTGGGCGGAAACCGGGAGTGTGGCGGCGGTCTACAACACGTTCGCGCCCGATCATCCCGATTCGGAGCTGCACGAGCTGCCGAACACTTGCGCTCACTTCGTTGTCTCAGGGACGGGGAGGATCTACCAGCTGGTCTCGCTGCGGATTCGGTGTCGGCACACAGTGGGACTGAACTGGACGGCGATTGGAATCGAGCACACGGGGTTCAGCGACGGGGAAGTGCTGGGCGATCGACGGCAGATGCGGGCCTCGCTGCGGTTGACGCGCTGGCTGCGCTGTCGTTTCCGGATCAAGGTGCGCAACGTGATCGGGCATGCCGAGAGCCTCTCCTCCCCCTACCACCGTGAGCGGGTGGCGAGTCTGCGGACACAGACTCATGGCGACTGGCGACACCGGTCGATGCAGACCTATCGCAAGCGCCTGCGCCGGCTTGGCGGCTGTTGAGTCAGCCCAGCGAAGTCAGCTCGGGCAAGGCCGCCAGGGCTGGGCAAAGAGGTCGTAGGACTTGCGGATCGAGCTGAAGTCGAGCGAGGACGCCGCGGCGCAGTAGTCCGCCGGGTCGAGTTCGTACTCGGTCTCGAAGACCGCCTTCCCTTCCTTCACGAAGGGCTCGTAGAGGCCGCATTCTTCGTACTGAAAGCACTCCTCGACGATGGCGAAATCGAAGTCTCCAAGCAGTTGCTTGACCTGGCGGGGGTCGTTCTTCAGGGCGATCGCCATGCCGCGGGCGTGGACCTGACGGGCGACCCAGCGGTTGAAGCGGAGCTGGGCGGCGGCGCTGATCGGGAAGCCGGTCTTGTTTTCCCAGCCGGCGACGTTGTCGGGCTCGACCGCGTCGAAGCCCTTGCGGGCGCAGATGTCGAAGCGACGCTGCAGTGGTTTGGCGAAGCGGTGGAAGCGGCGGACGTCTAGCCAGCGCTCGTCGGGGAAGCCTTCGTAGCGACGGCCGATCACCGAGCGGGGGAAGAAGCCGGCGTCCGGTCGGTAGCTCTCCCAGCTGCCGACGTCGAGGTAACAGATGACGTGGCGACCCTCCCGGTGCAGTCGCTGGACAACGCTCGCCGGCGTTTCGAAGCCGTCGACGTCGTAGACGGACGCGGCGATGCCGGTGTCGACCTTGCCCTGCAGCTGCCACTGCCAGGGAGCGGTGGTCGGCATCGGCTGCCAGCGGGCACTCGCGGGGGCGCAAAGAAGCAGGGCCCCGAGGGCCAAGATCGCGAGCGAGAGGGAGAGGCGGCGAAATCCCAAGCAACGAGGATAGGCGCCGGGGACAGCCGGCCCAGCCGAGTTCGTAGGATCGTCCCGTGATCTATCTGCTCCGGCACGGCGAGGCGGAGGAAGGCACGGGCGACGACGCGGTGCGGCGGCTGACGCCGAAGGGCGAGCGTCAGGCTCGGGCGGCCGGCGAGGCCGTGCATGCGCTCGGGGCCAAGGTCGACGCCTGCCTGACCAGCCCGAAGGTGCGGGCCGCCGACACCGCGGCGCTCGCCTGCGAGGCGCTGGGCCTCGAGCCGGAGACCGCCGAGGACCTGCGAGAAGGCGCCTTCGACGCCCTCGCCCTCGCGGCCGGGCGCGGCGACGTGATGCTGGTCGGCCACGAGCCCGACTTCTCCGGCGAGGTCGCCCGCCTCACCGGCGCCAACGTCAAGCTGCGCAAGGGTGGCCTCGCGATCGTCGACGGCAGCACCCTGCAGGCGCTCCTCCGCCCCAAGGACCTGGCGGCGATCGCCGCGGCTTAGCTTCGGAGAGCAGTCCACGAGCAGGTGATTTCGGGGGAAGCGTGGGTTAGGGTCTTCCCGTCCAGTCAGCGGCGGGGAGAGAGAGGTTCAAATGGCTTACGAAATGCAGATCCGGGAGAGCGGAGACAACGTGAAGGTCCGCAGTCCCTGGGCGGCGGCGCTGCTGCCGTTCGTCACACTCGGGATCTACCACCTGGTCTGGTGGTACCGGATCAATCGCGAGCTGCGCGATTACGGCAAGGCCAAGGGCTACGACCTCGGTCAGAACCCGACCAACTCCGTGCTGGCCCTCTTCCCCGGCGGGATCATCATCGTCCCTGCCCTAATTACCTACTGGCGCGGGACCAAGCGCGTCATGGGCGCCTCCAAGATCGCCGGGCAGCCGCCGCTCAACGGCTGGATCGCGATCATCCTCTACCTGCTGCTCTCACCAGCGCTCTGGGGCTACATCCAGTCCGAGCTGAACAAGGTCTGGGAAGCCGAGGCCGACCCGGTCGAGGGCGAACTCGCACCGCCGGCTCCCGCCGACGCGATGCCGCCGACGCTGCCCGCTGAGCCGCAGGCGACCGAGCCTCCTGCCGGCGACCCGCCGCCGGCAGGTCCCACGGCCTGAGCCACCCGTGAAGCAGCGCGTCAGCCTGATCACCCTCGGCAGCGGGGACCTCGGGCGGGCGCGCCGCTTCTACGAAGCGCTCGGCTGGAGCACCGGCGCCGCGCCCGACGACGACGTCGTCTTCTTCCAGCTGGGCGGCAGCATGGTCCTCGCCCTCTGGGACCGGGCGCGGCTGGCCGCGGACAGCTGCGTCGAGGACGGCGGCGGCTGGGGCGGGGTCACGCTCGCCCTCAACTTCGGCTCCCCGGCCGAGGTCGACACGACGATCGAGGAGGCGCGCGGGGCGGGTGCCGAGATCGGCCGCGAGCCTGCTGAGACGTTCTGGGGCGGTTACAGCGCCGTCTTCATCGACCCCGACGGCCATCCCTGGGAGGTCGCCCACAACCCGCACTGGACGATCACCGGGGACGGGGGCGTCGAGCTTGGCAACTGACGAGCTCCGCCGCGCCCACCTCAACCTCGTCGACAGCTCGCGCCAGTTCTTCGAACTCGATCCCGACGCCGCGATCGAGGCTGAGTCCGGCTGGCTCTTCGGCGCCGGCAGCTCCAACCACCCGGTGATCTCAAACGGCGCCTTTTGCCGCGACGACGGCGTCGACGCCGGCGAGTTCATCAGCCGCGCCAAAGAGTTCTTCGCGGCACGGGATCGCCGCTTCAGCATCTGGGCGAAGGGAGGCCAAGCGGAGGATGAGGACCTGGTGGCGGCGGCCGAGGCGGCGGGCTTCGAGGCCGTCTACGAGATGCCCGAGATGGTGCTCCGAAAGCGCCCAGAGCCACCCGAGCCGACCCTGGAGACCGAGCTGCGCAAGCTGGAGGCGCCCGAGCAGGCCGACGACTTCTGGCGCGTCGCGATCGAGTCCTACGCCGACATCGGCTTCCCGCCCGAGATCTTCTCCGGCTACACCAACCACGCCGGCCTACTGGCGGAGAACGTCGCCGCCTTCATCGCCTACCTCGACGGCGAGCCGGTCAGCATCGCGATGACGATCGTCAGCGACGAAGTCGCCGGCATCTACTGGGTCGGCAGCCGCATCCAGGCGCGGGGACGCGGCATCGGGCGCGCGGTGACCACCGCGGCGACAGCCGCCGGCTTCGACCTCGGCGCGAACGTCGCCTCACTGCAGGCCTCGCCGATGGGCAAGCCGATCTACCTGGCGATGGGCTACGAGGTCGCCTTCGACTACCGGCTGTTCCTCTCCCCCGAGGCCTGAGCGGTCCGCCGCTCGGCCGGCGTCTGGCTCCTGATTGGCCAGTCAACCAGGGCTGCCGGTTCCTTGTAGCCTCCCGAGCCGAATTTCAGCGATCCATATAAGGAGAGAGCAGACTGATGGGACTTCTTGACGGGAAAGCGGCGATCGTCACCGGATCCGCCCGCGGAATCGGCCGGGCGACCGCCGAGATGTTCGTCCGCGAGGGCGCCAAGGTGCTGATCAACGACCTCGACGCCGACGTCGCCGAACAGGCGGCGAGCGAGATCGACGGCGAGACCGCCGTCTTCGCCGGTGACCTGACCGAGACTGACGCCGCCGACAAGCTGGTCGCGGCCGCGGTCGACGCCTTCGGCTCGGTCGACATCTGCGTCAACAACGCCGGCTACACCTGGGACAGCGTCGCCCACAAGATGACCGACGAGCAGTTCCAGGCGATGCTCGACATCCACACGATCGTGCCCTTCCGCGTCGCCCGCGCGCTGGCGCCGCACTGGCGCGAGGCGGCCAAGGCCGAGCGCGGCGAAGACAAGGAGGTCTTCCGCAAGATCGTCAACACCTCTTCGACCTCGGGCATGATGGGCAACGCCGGCCAGGTCAACTACTCGGCCGCCAAGATGGGCGTCGTCGGCCTGACCAAAACGCTGGCCAAGGAGTGGGGCCAGTTCAAGATCAACGTCAACGCGGTCGCCTTCGGCTTCGTCGAAACCCGCCTCACCGCGGCCAAGGAGCAGGGCGGCGAGATGACCGCTCCGGGCGGCGAGAAGATCGAGCTCGGCATCCCCGAGCAGATGCGGGCGATGGCCTCGGCGATTATCCCGCTCGGCCGTCCCGCCACCCCCGAGGAGGCCTCGGCCCCGGTCCTCTTCCTCTGCTCACCGCTGGCCGACTACGTGCACGGCCAAGTGCTCAACGTCACCGGCGGCATGTTCGGGGGGATGTACACCTGAGTTACGAAGCGACAGAGGGCAGGCGCCCGCCCCGCTACCTCGATGTGGCGGATCGGATTTGGCCTGCCCTCACCCGCTTCATGGGACTGCACACGGCCCTTTACCGCGTCAGCGGCGGCCGTCTCGGCGGCGCCGTTCCCGGCACTGGCATCCGCATCCTGCTGCTCGACCACGTCGGCGCCAAGAGCGGCACCAAACGCACCGCGCCGCTGCTCTACGTCAAAGACGGCGACAACGTCGCGATCATCGCCTCCAAGGGCGGCTACCCCAAGAACCCCGCCTGGTTCTACAACCTCAAGGCGAATCCAGATACCAAGGTCCAGATCGGCGGCAAGCACCTCGCCGTCCACGCCCGCGTCGCAGAATCTGAGGAGCGCGACCGCATCTGGGCCAAGGCCGTCAAGGTCTACCGCGACTACGAAAGCTACGCAGCCCGAAGCAAGGGCCGGACGATCCCGGTCGTCGTCCTGGAACCACGCTGACAGTAAGGGTCGGTGCCCCTCTCGCAGAGGCTCAGGGACCACGTCCCGCATCACCCCCGACGATCTGCTGCGCCACGGCCTCTGAGGGAGGGGCACCGACCCTTACTTCGGCCTGCGCTCCTCGGCGACCGGATCGCCAGACTCACTCGCGATCGCCTCAGGGGGCCAAGGCCCGGCCCAGTTGTCGCGGGCGCCGTCGATCGTGATCGTCGTGCCGGAGACGAAGTCACCGGCGGGCGAGGCGAGGTAGGCGACCAGCCAGGCCATCTCCTCGGCCCGGCCGGCGCGGCCGATCGGGATCGAGCGCTCGAGGTTGTCGACGACGACCTGCGGATACTTGGTCAGCAGCGTCTCGGTGGCGAACTGGCCGGCGGCGAGGGCGCAGGTCTTGATCCCGAAACGGGCCCACTCGATCGCCAGCGTGCGCATCATGTTCTCGACCGCCGCCCGCGCGGCGCCGGAGTGGACCATCCCCGGCATGCCGTTGTGGGGCGAGAGGGTGACGCTGAGCACCTTGCCGCCGCCCTGCGGGATGAAGGCCCTGGTTGCCGCCGCGTGGGTCATCAGCCAGGTGCCCTGCACGTTGAGCTCGATCACCGTGCGGAAGCCTTTCGGCGTGATCGACTCGGCCGGGGCGAGGAACTGGCCGCCGGCGTTGTTGACGAGGACGTCGAGTCGCTCGCACTCGCCGAGCACCCGGTCGAATAGCCGCTCGACCGCCTCCTCCTCGCGGATGTCCATCGTTTCGCGCTCGAAGCGCCCGGCCAGGCCCGCCGCCAGCTCGGCGGTCTCGGCCAGCGGCTCCTCGCGCCGCCCGCAGCCGAAGACGACAGCGCCCAGCCGCACCAGCTCCAGGGCCGTCTCGCGGCCGAGACCGCTGCCGGCGCCGGAGACGAGGCAGACCTGGCCGTCGAGCAGACCCTCTCTGAAGATGCGCGAATGCGGACTTTCAGCCATCGGCCGGGGAGCCTATCGGCGCACGCTCACCGTAATGTGAGCGCGATGAAGGTCCGCGTGGAGCCAAAACCCCTGCACGAGCCGCTGGCCGGCGGCACTCCCGGCGCGAGCGTCGCAGTCGAACCGCTGCTCGCCGGCACGGTCACCTGGCCGCAGACGATGATGGAACGCCCGGGCGGCCGCTTCGAGACGCTGAAGCTGCTGCGCGCCCTGCTCAGTGGCAACCCGGCCGCCACCGTCCCCTGCCCCGCCTACCTGATCCGCCACCCCAGCGCGGGCGCGATCCTCGTCGACACCGGCCTGCACCCCTCGATCGCCACCGACGGCAAGGAGAACTTCGGCGGCATGGGCGTGCGCTTCGGCCATCCGGCGCTGGAGAGCGGCAAGGACGTGCCCTCGCAGCTGCGCGAGCGCGGCCTCGACCCCGGCGAGATTCCGATCGTGGTCATGACCCACATGCACATAGACCACACCTCGGCGATCTCCGAGTTCCCCAACTCGACCTTCGTGCTCAGCGAAAAGGAGTGGGAGTCCGCCGCGACCGGCCCGCGGCCGCTGCTCAACGGCTACCGCCGCATTCACTTCGACTACGCCTTCGACTACCGCACGATCGACTTCAACCGCACCGGCAGCGTCGACTCCTACTCGAGCTTCGGTCGCACCTTCGACCTCTTCGGCGACGGCTCGCTTCGCCTCGCCTACACCCCGGGCCACAGCGCCGGCCACATCTCGGTGATCGCCCGCCTCGCCAAGCGCGACTTCGTGATCGGCGGCGACGCCACCTACACCGCGGCCCAGCTCGACGGCGACGCGCCGCTGGCGCCGCGCCCCTTCGACGAGCACAACTACAAGCGCTCGCTGCAGGAGCTGAAGCTGTTCAAGCGCCAGTACCCCGACGCGATCGTCACCCCGGGCCACGACCCGGAGTTCCTCGCCGGGCTCGACGCGCGCTACGAGTAGGAACTCAGGCCCTCCTGGCCTCGAGCTCGTCGTACATCTCGCGCACCGGCGCGAAGATCTCATTCGCCACCTCGAGCTGGCGCCGGCGATCCGGCGCCGCCTCGGTCGGGAAGGAGAGCGGCTCGCCGAACTGGACCGTGATCTTGGGGAAGCTGAGCCGCTTCCAGCGCCGCACCTTGGCCGAGCCGTGGATCGCGACGGGGACGACGGGCGCGCCCGATTCGAGCGCAATGCGGCCGATCCCTGGCTTGACCTCTTTCAGCTTGCCGCTGCGCGAGCGGCCGCCCTCGGCGTAGACGAGCAGCATCTCCCCCTGGCCGAGGATCGTCAGCGCAGTCTCGATCGCCTTCTCGTCGTGGTGGCCGCGGCGAACCGGGAAGACGCCGCCGTGCTTGTAGACGTAGGTCAGCACGGGCGGGCCGAACATCTGCGACTTGGCCATGAAGCGCACCTTGCGCCGCAGCAGGTAGAGGCCGACGAAGAAGTGGTCCATCTGGCTGAAGTGGTTCGGCGCCAGGATCAGGGCGCCGGTGCGGGGCACGTTCTTGACCCCGATCGCGCGCACGCGGTAGAGCAGCAGCGTCGGCAGCGAGACGATCGCGCGGACGAAGCTGTAGGTCCAGCCCACCCCCTTGCGGGCGGACTCGTGAAACTGGTCGAAGTACTCGGCGGGACGTTCGTCCTTGTAGACCTGTGGCTTCATATCGGACATAAGCGAGCGCGGCCTCCCCGGCCGTCGCTACGCGTACCCCCACCCGCTGGCGCGGTTACGCGCCTGCGGCGACCGGCTCGGCCCAGCCCCGTGCCCGCTCGATCGCGCGGTGCCAATCGGCCAGCAACGCTGCCCGCTCGTCCTCCCCCATCGCCGGCTCATAGCGAGCCGACTCGCGCCACATCTGCGCCACCTCTTCGAGGCTCCAGCGCCCGGTCGCGACCCCCGCCAGGTAGGCGGCTCCGAGCGCGGTCGTCTCCTCCACCTCCGGCACGATTACCTCGCAGCCGAGGACGTCGGCCTGGAACTGCATCAGCCAGCGGTTTTCGACCGCGCCGCCGTCGGCCTTGAGCACAGCGAGGCGCTCGCCCGCCACCGCCTCCTGGGAGCGCACCGCGTCGACGGCCTGGAAGGCGATCGCCTCCAGCGCCGCCCGCGCCAGGTGGGCGCGACCGCTGCCGCGGGTGAGGCCGACGATTGTGCCGCGGGCGTAGGGGTCCCAGTGGGGAGAGCCGAGCCCGGTCAGCGCCGGCACGAAGTAGACGCCGTCGTTGCTCCTCAGCGAGGCGGCGAGCTCCTCGGTCTGCTCGGCGCGGTCGATCACGCCGAGGCCGTCGCGCAGCCATTGGACTGCCGCGCCGGTGACGAAGATCGAGGCCTCGAGCGCGTATGCGGGCTCTTCGTCGGTGCCGCAGGCCATCGTCGCCAGCAGGCCGTTGCCGGGCTCGGGCGCCTCGGCGCCAGTGTGGAGGAGGACGAAGCTGCCGGTCCCGTAGGTGTTCTTGGCCGTGCCGGCGCGGTGACAGGCCTGGCCGAAGAGGGCGGCCTGCTGGTCGCCGGCGATCCCCGCCACCGGCACCTCGCCGCCGAACTCCGAGGTGGTGCCATAGACGTGGACCGAGGGCAGCACCTCGGGCAGCCGGCCGGGGTCGATGCCGAGCAGCGCGCAGAGCTCCTCGTCCCAGGCGCGACGGCGGATGTCGAAGAGCATCGTGCGCGAGGCGTTGGTGTGGTCGGTCGCGTGACGACCGGTGAGCTTGAAGAGCAGCCAGGAGTCGATCGTGCCGAAGACCGCCCGCCCCATCCCCTCGGCGTTGCGCAGCAGCCACTCGATCTTGGTCGCCGAGAAGTAGGGATCGATGACGAGCCCGGTGCGCTCGCGCACCAGCGGCTCGTGCCCGGCGGCGCGCAGCTCGGCGCAGCGATCGGCGGTGCGCCGGTCCTGCCAGACCAGGGCCCTGTGCAGGGGCTCGCCGGTGCGCGGATCCCAGGCGACGATGGTCTCGCGCTGGTTGGTGATCCCGATCGCGTCGAGTTCGCTGCCGAGGATGCCGGCGTCGACGATCGCGCCCATCGCGACGCGCCGGGTCACATCCCAGATTTCGGCCGGGTCGTGCTCGATCCAGCCCGGCCGCGGGAAGTGTTGCTCGAACTCCGAGTAGGCCTGGCCCGCGACCCTCCCATCGGTGTCGAAGACGAGACAGGTCGTTCCCGTCGTCCCCTGGTCGATCGCCAGGATCAGGGCGCGATCCCCCGCATCACCGTGAGCAGGCTCTCGGCGACCCCCGAGGCGTCCTCGCCGGTGCCGAGCCGGCGCAGTGCCATCCCGTACATCAGCGCCACGATCGTGCGCGCGTGCCGCGCCCCGTCGGGCACCTCGAGCATCTCGAGCGCCGCCGCCGCCACGCCTTCGTAGGCCTCGAAGCAGCGCACGGAGGCCTCACGCAGGGCGGGGTCCCGCGCCGCCTGCAGGTGCAGCTCGATCTCGGCCAGCTGCTGGATGCGGTCGGTCGACTCCTCGACCACGCGCTGGACCTCCGCCGCGATCTGCTCGAAGCTCGGGTCGCTGCGGCGCAGCTCGGCGGCTATCTCCTCCTGCTTCGCCACCTCCTCGCCGACGTAGAGCAGCAGGCTCTCACGCAACAGGTCCACCTGGCTTGGGAAGTGGTAGGTGAGCGAGCCGAGGGCGACGCCGGCGGCGCCGGCGACACGGCGGTTGGTAACCGCGGGAACGCCCTCCTGGCCGATCAGCTCGACCGTGGCACGGAGGATCCGCTCGCGGGTGTCGGAGGGGGCGACGGTGGCCAAGAAGCGCCAGCCTACCCCTTTCACCTATCGTTCGTTCGAACGAACAACGACTTCGCACGGCGAGGAGGCACCGATGGCGACGATGACGAGGGGTACGAGCGCGGGCACAGGCCTGCAAGAGCAGGCGCGGCAGCTGCAGGCCGGTGAGGTCGCCTCGCGCGACCTGGTGGCCGAGGCCGTGGCCCTGGCCGCGGCGAGTCAGGACACCCTCAACGCCTTCCGGGTGATCTGCGCCGAAGAGGCCCTCGAAGCCGCCGACGAGGCCGACCGCCGGCTCCAAGCCGGGGAACGCGCCCCGCTGCTGGGCGTGCCGGTGGCGATCAAGGACGACGTCGACCTCGGCGGGCACACCACCCCCTTCGGCTGCGGTGGCGGCCGGCCAGCCGTGCGCGATGCCGAGGCGGTGCGCCGGCTGCGCGAGGCGGGCGCGATCGTGATCGGCAAGACCCACGCGCCGGAGGTCGGCCTCTGGCACTTCACCGAGACCCCCCTGCACGGCGCCACCCGCAACCCCTGGAACCTCGACCACACGCCCGGCGGCTCAAGCGGCGGCGCGGCGGCGGCGGTCGCGGCCGGGATCGTCCCGGCGGCGATCGGCTCCGACGGCGCCGGCTCGATCCGCATCCCCGCCGCCGGGACCGGCCTGGTCGGGCTGAAGCCTCAGCGTGGCCGCATCTCGACCTGGCCGGATGCGGAGTCCTTCAACGGTCTCAGCGTCTTCGGCCCACTTGCGCGCTCGACCGCCGACGCCGCCCTGCTGCTCGACGCCGTTCACGGCAACGTCCCCGCCGACCTGCACAAGCCCACACCGCCTGCCGAATCGTTCGCCGACGCCGCCGCCCGCGAGCCGGGGCGCCTGCGCGTCGCCGTCTCCTACGCCACGCCCTTCGGGGTATCCAGCACCCTCCACGAGGAGCACCGCGAGGCGATCGAGGGCTTCGCCGAGCGGCTCGCCGGGATCGGCCACGAAATCGTCCGGGTCGACCCCGACTACGGCCTGGACGGGCCGGCGATCGTCGCCCGCGGCGAGGCCGCGG
>DASZQM010000141.1:0-2485 GCA_035549645.1 Solirubrobacterales bacterium
TGGCCGCCGATGAAGCGCTCGTCGGCGCCGAGCGCGGCGACGATGTCGCGCTTGGTCGAGCCGACATCGGTGACGACGGTGTCGGCGCCGCAGGCGTCGAGGGCGGCCTTGGCGAGATCCTCGAGGCCGGCCACCGGGGCGGCGCAGAAGACCACCTCGGCCCCCTCGCAGGCCTCGGCCACCGAGCCGGCGGGGCTGTCGATCACGCCGTCCTCAGCTGCCTTGGCAAGCGTCGCCGGGTCGGGGTCGAACCCGACCACCTCCGCCTCGAGGCGCCGCCGCGCTGCCAACCCGATCGAGCCGCCGATCAGGCCGACCCCGAGGACGGCGATCCTCATTCGCCGCGCCGAGCCCTCGCCGCCGAGGCGAGCTGGTCGAGGATCGAGACGGTGGCGTCCCAGTCGAGGCAGGGGTCGGTGATCGATTGGCCGTAGACGAGCTCACCGTCGCCGAGGTCCTGGCGGCCCGCGACCAGGAAGGACTCCAGCATCACGCCGGCGATCGCCCTGTTGCCGTCGGCGACCTGGTCGGCGATCTCACCGGCAGCCAGCACCTGGCGCCCCGGGTCCTTGCCGCTGTTGTCGTGCGAGGCGTCGATCACCAGCCGCTCCGGCAGGCCGGCCTTGCGCAGCAGCTCGAGCGCCGCTGCGACGCCGTCGGCACGGTGGTTGGGGGCGCCGCGGCCGCCGCGCAGGATCACGTGCCCGTCGGGATTGCCGCTGGTGTAGAGGACGGCCGGGGCGCCGGCGTCGTCGATGCCGGCGAATGCGTGAGAGGCGGCCGCGGCGCGCACGGCGTCGACCGCGACCTGGACGTTGCCGTCCGTGCGGTTCTTGAAGCCGATCGGCATCGAGAGCCCAGAGCCGAGCTGGCGGTGCGTCTGGCTCTCGGTCGTGCGAGCGCCGATCGCGCCCCAGGAGACGGCGTCGGCGATGTACTGCGGCGTGATCGGGTCGAGGAACTCGGTGCCGACCGGCAGGCCGTAGTCGAGCACCTCGAGCAGCAGTTGACGCGCCATCCGCAGGCCGGTGTTGACGTCGAGCGAGCCGTCGAGGTGGGGGTCGTTGATCAGCCCCTTCCAGCCGGTCGTCGTCCGCGGCTTCTCGAAGTAGACCCGCATCGCGATCAGCAGATCCGATTGCAGCCGTCGTGCCACCTCGGCCAGGCGCCCGGCGTAATCGAGCGCCGCCGCCGGGTCGTGCACGCTGCACGGTCCGACCACCACCAGCACTCGGTCGTCGCTGCCGTCGAGCACGTTGCCGACTTCGCCGCGGCCGCGCACGACGGCGCTTTCGCGATCGTCTCCCAGCGGCAATTCCTCCAGCAGCGCACCCGGGGAGACCAGCTCCTCGATCCGCTCGATGCGCTGGTCCCTGACTCTGTCTCTTGTCTCGCCCTTCATCCCGATCATCATTTTGCCTTCACCGTCCCTCACAAGTCGCCAGCCTACTTCCGGTCTCCGCGCGCGCGAACGCGGACGAACAACTGAATTGGCGCCCGACCGGATGCTTATCTCGGTGCGGCAGCGAGCCGCGAGGCCGGGCGCCTAGCTAAATCGCCAGAAATAGGAGAAGCGCGCGGGGGCGAGCGCGGCGCCGGTGGCGCGGGTGGCACTCGTCGTGTCGGCTGATCGCTTCACCTTTCCTGACTTTGTAGCAGGTGAGGCCAGATCAGTCCACCGAATTTGCCAGCAGCTCGCCGATCGCGGCGAGGAAGCGGGCGTTCTCGGCCGGAGTGCCGTAGGAGACGCGGATGTGGCCGGGGTCGCCGAGAGGCGTGCCGGGACGGACCGCGATCTGGCGCTCGGCGAGGCCGGCGACGATCTCGCCCTCCTCGGCGTCGCCGAGGTCGATCCAGGAGAAGTTGGCGTGGGTCTCGGCGGTGGCGAGGCCGAGCTCGCGCAAACCCTCCTCGACCCGGACGCGCTCGACGATCGTGTTCTCGACCCGGCGGCTGACGTCGTCCTGGTGCAGGATCGCCTCCGCCCCGGCCGCCTGGGCGAGGGCGTTGACGCTGAAGGGCTGGCGCACGGCGTCGATCGCGGCGCGAAATTTGGGCGAGCCGATCGCGTAGCCCACCCGCAGCCCGGCCAGGCCGTAGCACTTGCTGAAGGTGCGCAGGACGACCAGGTTGGGCAGGTCGGCGAGCAGGTCGATCGTCGTGTCGGGATCGTCGTGGGTCTGGAACTCGACGTAGGCCTCGTCGAGGATCACGGTGACGTGGCTCGGCAGCGCCGCGACGAACTCCGCCACCTCGGCGGCGGGGATGTGGGTGCCGGTCGGGTTGTTGGGGTTGCAGATGAGGACGAGCTGCGTCGCCGCGGTCACCTCGGCGGCCATCGCGTCGAGGTCGTGCGTCTCGCTCGCGTCGAGCGGTACGCGGATCTCGCGCGCCCCGGTCAGCGCCGGCAGGTACGGGTACATCGAGAAGGCGGGCCAGGCGTAGAGGATCTCGGCGCCGGGCTCGCAGAGCGCCTCGGCGGCGG
>DASZQM010000142.1:0-10663 GCA_035549645.1 Solirubrobacterales bacterium
CCGCCTCCAGCCAGGCCCCTAAGGGCAAGGTCCCTGCGGTCACTGCCGAGGCCCCCGCGATCGGCGACCGCGTACGCGCTCTTCGCGAGGCGATGGGTCTTTCCCTGCGTGACCTGGGCGAGCGCTCTGGCGTGAGCGCGCCGATGCTCTCGCAGGTCGAGAGAGGGGAGACCAGCCCGACGCTGGCCGTGGCGGCGAAGATCGCCGCCGGCCTGGAGCTGACGCTCTCTCAGCTGCTGCGGCTCGACGAGGGCGAGCACGTCGCGGTCAGCCGCGCCGGAGACCGCCGCACCATGGAGCGCGGCGGCCACCGCTTCGAGGAGCTGACGCCGCCACTGCCCGGCCAGCGCGCCGACGTCTCGCTGCACACGCTCGACGCCGGCGCCACCACCGGCGGCCGCGACGACCCGCCGATGCACGAGCCCGGCAGTCGCGAGACCGCCGTCGTGCTCTCCGGCACCCTGGCGCTCGTCGTCGACGGCATGCGCCACGAGCTGAACGAGGGCGACAGCGTCACCTTCGACGCCGACTTGCCGCACCATTTCGAGAACGAAGGCGAGGGGCCGACGCGCTTCCTCGCCGTGATCGCTGCGGGCCTGAGGAGGGGCTAGCTATGCCACAGACAATGTTCGACAAGCTCTGGGAGGCCCACGAGGTCTCCGACGGCCTGATCTACATCGACCTGCACCTGGTCCACGAGGTGACGTCGCCGCAGGCCTTCGACGGCCTGCGCATGGCCGGTCGCTCGGTGCGCCGCACCGACAAGACCCTGGCCACGGCCGACCACAACACGCCCACCGACGGCACGATGGCGGCGCGCCTGATCGCCGACGAGCTCTCGCGGGTCCAGGTCGAAACGCTGGAGCGCAACTGCGAGGAGTTCGGCATCCCCGTCTACTCGCTGGGATCCGACCGCCAGGGAATCGTCCACGTGATCGGGCCGGAGCTGGGGGTCACCCAGCCTGGCATGACGATCGTCTGCGGCGACAGTCACACCTCCACCCACGGCGCCTTCGGCTCGCTGGCCTTCGGCATCGGCACCTCCGAGGTCGAGCACGTGCTGGCGACCCAGTGCCTGGTCCAGAAACGACCGAAGACGATGCGGATCGCCTACTCGGGCGAGCTCGGCTCAGGCGTCACGCCTAAGGACCTGATCCTGGCGACGATCGGTCGCCTCGGCACCGGCGGCATGACCGGCTACGCGGTCGAGTACGCCGGACCGGCGATCGAGGCCCTGGAGATGCCCGGCCGAATGACGATCTGCAACATGACGATCGAGGGCGGTGGCCGCGCCGGCATGGTCGCCCCCGACGAGAAGACGATCGAGTGGGTCCGCGGGCGCCCCGGCGCCCCTGCTGACTTCGAGGCCGCCGCCGAGCGCTGGCGCCAACTTCCAAGCGACGAGGGTGCCAGCTTCGACACCGAAGTGGACGTCGACGCCGGCGCGATCTCCCCGATGGTCACCTGGGGCACCAACCCCGGCATGGTCTGCGAGGTCACCGACAGCGTTCCCGACCCCGCCGCGATGGACTCACCCGCCGATCGCGAGTCGGCCGAACGCGCCCTCGCCTACATGGGCCTGGAGGCCGGCACGCCGATGACCGAGGTGGCACCCGAACGCGTCTTCATCGGCTCCTGCACCAACTCACGGATCGAGGACCTGCGCGAGGCCGCCGAGATCGTCGAGGGCCGCAAGGTCGCAAGCTCGGTGCGGGCGATGGTCGTGCCGGGCTCCCAGCAGGTCAAGGCCAACGCCGAAGCCGAGGGACTGCACGACGTCTTCCGCTCGGCCGGCTTCGAATGGCGCGTGGCGGGCTGCTCGATGTGCCTGGGCATGAACCCCGACACGCTGATCGAGGGCGAGCGCTGCGCCTCGACCTCGAACCGCAACTTCGAGGGGCGCCAGGGCAAGGGTGGGCGCACCCACCTGGTCAGCCCGAGGATGGCCGCGGCCGCGGCGATCGAGGGACATTTCGTCGATATCAGGGAATGGAGCTGAGCATGCGACCGATAGACGTGATCGAGGGCAAGGTCTCGGTGCTGGACCGCGCCGACGTCGACACCGACCAGATCATCCCCAAGCAGTTCCTCAAGCGGGTCGAGCGGACCGGCTTCGGCGAGTTCCTCTTCTACGACTGGATCCGCGACGGCGAGATCGAGCTGGAGCCGAACCCGATCCTCGTCACCGGCGCCAACTTCGGCTGCGGCTCCTCGCGCGAGCACGCTCCCTGGGCGCTGGAGGACTTCGGCTTCCAGGCGATCGTCGCGCCCTCCTTTGCCGACATCTTCTATTCCAACTGCACGAAGATCGGGCTGCTGCCGGCGATCCTCGACGAGGAGCACTGCCGGGCGGTCGCCGAAGCGGGCGAGGCGCGTATCGACGTCGACGACGAGACCGTCACCTGCGCTGCCGGCGTCTTCGAGTTCGCGGTCGAGCCCGACGTCAAGCACCGCCTGCTCAACGGCCTCGACGACATCGGCATCACGCTGGAGAACGCCGGCGCGATCGACAGCTTCGAGCAGTCCGGCGCGGCCGAGCGCGGTCCGGTGACGACGGCGCTCTGATGGCGCCCCCGCGCGACTGGGACGCGACGAGCTACCAGCGCGTCGCCGTTCCGCACGAGGAGTGGGCGAAACTGATCCTCGACCGCCTCGAGCTGGGCGGGGACGAGACGGTGCTCGACGCCGGCTGCGGCAGCGGCCGGGTCACCTCGCTGCTGGTCGAGCGGCTGCCCGCGGGACGGGTCGTCGCCGTCGACGGCTCCTCTTCGATGGTCGAGAAGGTGCGCGACGTGCTGCGCCCGGGTGACGAAGCGCGGCTGGCCGACCTGGCCGAGCTGCGGCTCGAGCAGCCCGTCGACGCCGTCTTCTCCTGTGCGGTCTTCCACTGGGTGCTCGACCACGACGCCCTCTTTCGCGCGCTCGCCGGAGCGATGCGGCCTGGCGGCCGAGTCTCGGCGCAGTGCGGCGGCGCCGGCAACATCGACCGCCTGCGTGAGGTGACCAGGGAGGTCCAGGCGCGGGAGCCCTACGCGGTCCACTTCGCCGGGTTCGAGGAGCCCTGGAACTATGCCGGCGCGGAGGAGACCGAGGAGCGTCTTGCCGCCGCCGGCTTCGCCGAGGCGCGATGCTGGCTGCAGCCATGGCGGGTCGAGCCGCCCAGCCCGTCCGAGTACCTGGCCACCGTCTGCCTCGGGCCCCACGTGGACCGGCTGCCGGAGGATCTGCGCGAGCCCTTCGTCGCCGACGTCCTGGCCGCCGAACCCGAGCCCCTGGCGCTCGACTACGTGCGCCTCAACATCGAAGCCGAGCTGGCGCTTTGAGTCCTCGGCCGCGAGGCGCGGCTAGAGTGCCGCTCCGATGAGCGACTCACCGCGCATAGTCCTGCTGCCCGGCGACGGGATCGGCCCTGAGATCGTCGGCGCCGCCCGCCGCCTGCTCGAGTCGCTCGGCGAGTTCGAGTTCGACGAGCACCTGATGGGCGGCTGCTCGATCGACGAGCACGGCACTGCGCTCACCGACGAGGTGCTCGAGGCTTGCCGCGCCGCCGACGCCGTCCTGCTCGGCGCGGTCGGCGGTCCCAAATGGGACACGACCGACCCCGACGCGCCCCGCCCCGAGCAGGGCCTGCTCGGGCTGCGCAAGGGGATGGGGCTCTACGCCAACCTGCGCCCAGTCCGGCCCAGCCCGGCGCTGGTCGACTCCAGCCCGCTGCGCCCCGAGCGCATCGCCGGCACCGACCTCCTCGTCGTCCGCGAGCTGACCGGCGGCATCTACTTCGGCGACAGCGGTCGCGACGGCGACGTCGCCCACGACACCTGCGAGTACTCGGTCGCCGAAATCGATCGCATCGCCCGTGTCGGCTTCGAAGCCGCCCGTCGCCGCGCCGATGGATCCGACCACAAGCCCCGCGTCACCTCGGTCGACAAGGCAAACGTGCTCGAGACCTCGCGGCTCTGGCGCGAGGTGGTCGGCCGCGTCGCCCCCGACTACCCGGACGTCACCCTCGACCATTTGCTGGTCGACAACGCCGCGATGCAGCTCGTCTCTCGCCCCGCGGACTTCGACGTGATCGTCACCGAGAACCTCTTCGGCGACATCCTCAGCGACGAGTCAGCGATGCTCACCGGCTCACTCGGAATGTTGCCCTCGGCCAGTCTCGGCGCCGACGGCGAGCCCGGCCTCTTCGAGCCGGTTCACGGTTCCGCGCCGGACATCGCCGGCCAGGGCGTCGCCAACCCGCTCGCCACCTTCCTCTCGGCGGCGATGATGCTGCGCCACGGCCTCGGCCGGGCGGACGAGGCGACGCGGATCGAGTCCGCGGTGGACGCGGTGCTCGGCCGCGGCCTCCGCACCCCGGACCTCGCGGGCGAGGGGGAGACCGCGGTCGGCACCGACGAGGTGACCGAGGCCGTGCTGGCCGAGCTGAGCGCCTAGGGCGCGGTCACCGCCCACTGGCCAGTGGCCGAGAAGCTGCCAGCGCCCGAGGCAATCGCTTCGAGACCGAAGCCGAGACGGGTCAGTGCGGTGCCGGGTGCCGTCAGCGACCCGAGGTTGGCTTTGCTGGTGACGTAGACGCAGAGCTGCCCCCCAGCCGCCTGAGGCGTCTGCCCGATGCCGCCGCCGAGACCGGGGCAGGCCGGGGTGGTCGCGGTAGCGGGATCGATCACGTTGACCGTAGGCGCGTTGCCCAGCGGGAACTGGAACGTCTGTCCCGCGAGGGCCGTCTCGCCGCCTTCCTCGCCGAGGATGAACATTCCGCGCAGGGTCTGTCCGCTCTTCAGCGTTCCCAGCACCGGTCCGAATTCGTCGCTCAGCTTTGCCGGCGTCACCGAGCCTTTGCCGAGCTTCGCGCTGCTCACGGCTTCGTTGCCGAGCTTGGGGGTGGTGACGGCTTCTTTGCCCAGCTTCGGCGTGCTCACCGCTTCGTTGTCCAGCTTGTTGGTGGTGATCACTCCGTTCTTGATCGTCGAGGCGATCACCGAGCTGGCGCCCAGCTTCGGCGTGGTCACGGCGCCGTTGCCGATGTTGTTGGGCCCGACCGAATTGGGCGCGAGCTTGCCGATCGTCACGGCTCCCGTCGCCAGCTTGGCGCTGGTCACGGCCTGCTTGCGGATCTTGGCCGCGGTCACGGCTCCCCGCTTGATCTGCTTCGGGCCGACGCTGTTCTTCGGCAGCCCGGCGGCGACGGCGACGCCGCCGAGGGCGGCGAACAGCGCCAGGGAGGCGATCACGTTCGAGTAGGTGAGTCTCTTGCGCACTGCGGGGATCATTCAGCGGTCTCCTTTTCGGGGTTGACGCGGTTCTCTTCTGGACTTGGCTCGAATGCCCTTGCCCTATCGGGCATACTTCCCCGAACATGGATACGGCCGAGTTGATTTGGCAGAACGGGAAATTCGTGCCCTGGGACGACGCCAAGGTGCATGTGCTGACGCATGGGCTGCACTACGGCACCGGGGTCTTCGAGGGAGTGCGCTGCTACGACACCGATCGCGGTCCCGCGATCTTCCGTCACGGCGACCACCTCGAGCGGCTCGCCAAGTCGGCGGAGCTCTACTACTTCGAGCTGCCCCATTCGATCGAGGAGATCGGCGCTGCCACCCGTGAGCTGGTGCGGCGCAATGGGCTCGGCTCCTGCTACATCCGCCCACTCGCCTTCCGCGGCTACGGCAGCCTCGGGCTCTACGCCACCGACGCGCCGGTGGAAATGATCATCGCCGCCTTCCCCTGGGGGGTCTACCTGGGCGAGGAGGGCGCGCGCAACGGCATCCGCACCAAGGTCTCGTCCTGGCGAGCGCTGTCGGGCGACAGCCTCATCCCGCACTCAAAGGCTGCGGGCCAATACCTCAACTCCGTCCTGGCCAAGACCGAGGCGCAGAAGGCCGGTTACGAAGAGGCGATCCTGCTCGACCAGCACGGTCACGTCTCCGAGGGCTCGGGCGAGAACGTATTCGTCATCCGCGACGGGATCCTGGTCACCCCGGGCCACACCAACGCGATCCTCGACGGCATCACCCGTGCCTCGGTGGTCCAGATCGCAACCGATCTCGGCTACCGGGTCGAAGAGCGCGACATCGCTCGCGCCGAGCTCTACCTCGCCGACGAGGTCTTCCTCACCGGCACCGCCGCCGAGCTCGTTCCGGTGCGGGAGATCGACGACCACGAGATCGGCAAGCCGGGCGAGATCACCAGGGTGATCCAGAAAAAGCTCGACGACGCCCTGCACGGGCGCGCCGAGGAGTACCTCGAGTGGCTCGACTTCGTCGAGGCGCCGAGGAGCGCGGACGAACCGAGTAAGGTCAGTTCCTGATGTTCCAGCCTTTCGAGCCGATCGGGCGAATTACCGCAGCCGCCTAGCGGCTGGCGTGGCCCTGCCACGCGCCCGGGTCCCCAGCGACCCACCCCGATCTCCTCGTAAGCGAAAGGCATCAGATGGAACAGGTAAGGCTCTACGACACCACCCTGCGGGACGGCATGGGCGGCCAGGGCATGTCGCTCTCGGTTGGCGAGAAGCTGAAGGTCGTCCAAGCCCTCGACGGGCTCGGCGTCCACTTCGTCGAGGCCGGCTTCCCCAGCTCCAATCCCAAGGAGGCGGAGCTTTTCGACCAACTCGCCGGGGTCGAGCTCGCCAACGCGACGATCGCCGCCTTCGGCATGACCCGGCGCCGCGACGTCGCCGCCGAGGACGACGCCGCCCTGCGGATTCTGGCCGAGTGCTTCGCGCCGGTTGTCTGCCTGGTCGGCAAGAGCTGGCGCCTGCACGTCGACAAGGTGATCAAGGTGACGCCGGAGGAGAATCTGGCGATGATCGCCGACTCGTTCGTCTTCCTCCGTGCGCAGGGCAAGCGCCCCGTCTTCGATGCCGAGCATTTCTTCGACGGCTACCGCGACGACTCGTCCTACGCGCTCGAATGCGTGCGTGCCGCGGCCGAGGGTGGGGCGGAGAACGTGACGCTCTGCGACACCAATGGCGGCAACCTGCCGCACTTCGTCGCCGAGGCGACAGCGGCGGTCGTGGCCGACCTCGATGGCGCCGCCGAAGTCGGCATCCACACCCACAACGACGCCGAGTGCGCGGTCGCCAACTCCTTGGCCGCGGTCGAGGCCGGCGCCCGCCTCGTGCAGGGCTGCGTCAACGGCTACGGCGAGCGCTGCGGCAACGCCAACCTCGCCTCGATCCTGCCGGCGCTGCAGCTGAAGATGGGCTTCGAGGTCGTCTCGGCCGAGCAGCTGGCGAGCCTGACGCCGACCTCGCACTACCTGGACGAGCTCTGCAACATGACGCCGAACCCCGATCGCGCCTACGTCGGGCGCAACGCCTTCGCGCACAAGGCGGGCATGCACGCCGCCGGAGTTGCCGCCGATGCCAGCACCTTCGAGCATCTCGATCCCGCCGTGGTGGGCAACGAACGCGACATCCTCGCCTCCGAGCTCTCCGGCAAGGCGACGATCCGCAGTCAGGCCGAGCGTGCAGGGCTCGAGCTCAGCGACGAGGCGGCTACCCACGCGGTCGAGGAGCTGAAGCAGCGCGAGCATCGCGGCTATCACTACGAGGCGGCCCAGGCCTCCTTCGAGCTGCTGCTGCGGCGCGAGGCCGGCATCTACGAGCCGCTCTTCGAGCTCGAGAGCTTTCGCGTCACCACCGAAAAGCGCGAGGGCAGCGAGGTGGAAACAGAGGCGACGATCAAGGTCGTCGTCGACGGCGAGCGCTACGTCGAGGTCGCCGAGGGCAACGGTCCCGTCAACGCGCTCGACAAGGCGCTGCGCGCCGCGATCGGCGCCCGCCACCCGCACCTGGCCGACATCGAGCTGACCAACTACAAGGTGCGGATCCTCGACGAGGCACACGGCACCGGCGCGGTCACCCGCGTCCTGCTCGACTCGACCGACGGCAAGCGCGAGTGGGGCACCCTGGGCGTCTCCGAGAACATCATCGAGGCCTCCTGGGAGGCGCTGGTCGACTCCCTCGCCTACGCCTTCCAGCCGCAATGACCGAACAGATCCCACTAGCGAAGCCCGAGATCGGCGACCGGGAGCAGGAGCTCGTGGCCGAGGTCCTGCGCTCCGGGCGGCTCTCGTTGGGGCCGATGGGAGAGCGCTTCGAGCGCGCCTTCGCCGAGTGGCTGGGGGTCGAGGACGCGGTCGCCGTCTCCAGCGGCACCACCGGCCTCCACCTCGGCGTGCGGGCGCTCGGCTGGGGCGCCGGAGACGAGGTCCTGACCAGCCCCTTCAGCTTCGTCGCCTCCGCCAACTGCTTGCTCTACGAGGGCGCGCGGCCGGTCTTCTGCGACGTCGACCCGGTCACGCTCAACCTAGACCCGGCTGCGGCTGCGGCTGCGGTGAGCGAACGCAGCAGTGGCATCCTGCCGGTCCACATCTTCGGCTACCCCGCGGCGATGGCCGAGCTGGAGGAGCTCGCATCTCGGCACGGGCTCGGCCTGCTCGAGGACGCCTGCGAGGCGCTGGGGGCGGTCGACTCGGAGGGGGTCAAGGTCGGCGCCCGCGGCAATCTCGCCACCTTCGCCTTCTACGCCAACAAGCAGATGACGACGGGGGAGGGGGGCATGATCGTCCCCAAGAGCCCCGAACACGCGGCCAAGCTGCGCAGCGAGCGCAACCAGGGGCGCGCCGCCGACATGGGCTGGCTCGACCACGGCGGCATCGGCTTCAACTACCGCCTCTCCGACGTCGCCGCGGCGATCGGCGTCGCCCAGGTCGAGAAGCTGGACGAGATGCTCGCCGGGCGCGCCCGCGTCGCCGGGCTCTACGAGGAAGGCTTGGTTTCACTCGATGGCGTCGAGACGCCGGTCGCAGGCCGCGACGCCGAGCTGCGCAGCTGGTTCGTCTACACGGTGAAGCTCGACTCGGCGATCGACCGGGACGCGACGATCGCCCGCCTCGGCGAGCGCGGCGTCGCCGGCAAGGCCTACCTGCCCTGCATCCACCTCTTTCCCCACCTGCGCGAGCTTGGTTATCGCGAGGGACAGTTCCCGATCGCCGAAGACGCCTCGGCGCGCTCACTCGCCCTGCCCTTCTTCCCGGCGATGAGCGAGGCCCAGGTGACGAGGGTGTGCGAGGCTCTCGCCGAATCCATCGCCTGATGTCTCGCTTCCGCAAAGACCCAGACCCCCGCTTCTGGCGGATCAACCGCTCAATCGAGTTCGATTGGCGGCTGGCGCCCTACGACATCGACCAGTCGCAGGCCCACGCTCGCGGGCTGTGCGGGATCGGCGTCCTCAGCGCGGAGGAGCTGGAGCAGATCGACGCCGGCCTGGAGCGCGTCCGCGCTCGCATCGGCACCCACGGCTTCGAGTTCGAGGACTCCGACGAGGACATCCACATGGCGATCGAGCGCCTGCTCGGCGATGAGATCGGCCCGCTCGCCGGCAAGCTCCACACCGGCCGCTCGCGCAACGACCAGGTCGCCACCGACGTGGCGATGGTCGTGCAGGCGCACTCGCTGCGGGCGATCGAGCTCGCCGGGGCGACGATGGCCCAGCTCTTGGACCTGGCCGAACGCCACCGCGACTGGCCGATGCCCGGCTACACCCATCTGCAGCGCGCCCAGCCGGTCTACCTCGGCCACCACCTGCTCGCCTACTTCTGGATGCTCGCCCGCGACGTGCTGCGCTTCCAGTTCGCCCTCGACAGCGCCTCGGTGATGCCGCTCGGCTCCGGCGCCCTGGCCGGGGTCAACTGGGAGATCGACCGCCGCGCCGTCGCCGACGACCTCGGCTTCGAGCACATCAGCCACAACTCGATCGACGGCTCGTCCAACCGCGATTTCGTCCTCGACTACCTCGCCGCCGCCTCGACCTGCGCGATGCACCTCTCGCGACTGGGCTCGGAAATCGTCATCTGGTCGAGCACCGAGTTCGGCTTCTGCGAGCTCGACGAGTCCTTCTCCTCGGGGTCGAGCATCATGCCGCAGAAGGTCAACCCCGATTCAGCCGAGCTGCTGCGGGCCAAGAGCCCACGCGTCGCCGCCAGCTTCGGCTCGCTGCTCGGGACTATGCACGCCCTGCCGCTGACCTACGGAAAGGACATGCAGGAGGACAAGGAGCCGCTCTTCGACGCGATCGACACGGTCGAGGCCTGCCTCGACGCGGCCGCCGGGATGCTGGCCGGGATCTCCTTCGACCGGGCTCGCATGGAGGACGCCTCGGGCGACGAGATGCTGGCGGCGACCGAGGTCGCCGACCTGCTGGTCCGCCGCGGCGTGCCCTTCCGCGAGGCGCACGGGATCGTCGGCGGCCTCGTCCGCGACGCGGTCGAGCAGGGCAAGTCGCTCTCCGAGCTCAGTGCCGATGACCTGCGCAAGCGCTCCGAGCAGCTCGATGACTCCTACTACGAGGTGTTGCAACGCAGCAGCTGGCTGGAGTCGAAGCGGATCGCCGGCGGCACCGGCTCAGTGCCGCTCGCCGCCCAGCTCGGCGAGGCGCGCGAGACGCTCACGGCGGTCAAGGCGCGGGTGCTCGAAGAGAGAGCGTGAAGCGGCTGGGAGCTGACTTCTTCGATCGCTCGGTTCATGCGGTCGCCCGTGAGCTGATCGGCTGCCAACTCTTCTTCGCCGGCTGCGGCGGCACCATCGTCGAGACCGAGAGCTACGAGCGCGACGACCCCGCCTGCCACGCCTACGTCGGCCTCACCGATCGCACCGAGG
>DASZQM010000143.1:0-6525 GCA_035549645.1 Solirubrobacterales bacterium
GCAGCGAGAGGGCGTGGATGCGCAGGTCGACCAGCTGATTGAAGGTCCGGGACTCCTCGCTGCCGTTGTCCTCGAAGCGCTGTGCCTCGACCGTTCCCAGGATCGTCTCCAAGAACTCCTTAGTCCGGTCGAGCAGAAAGCTGTAGGGGGCGTTGGCGGTTTCCTCGAATTCGCTGGGGCGCAGCGCCTTCCACTCGTCGATCAACGCGACCAACTCGGCTTTAATTGCCGCATTTAGCCCTCCGTCGCCGGTATCGACGTTGTCGCTTAGCCGCTCGGTGGGCTGATCGCCATCGGTCGTCAACCGGGGCAGGGCGGTCACAAGAAGTTGGAGCACGAGACCCAACGCTCCAATGACGATCAGGATGTTGGCTCCGGTCTCGTATCCGCTGTCAAAAATCTTCCCCAGCAGACCGACGAGCAGGGAAACGATCCAAAGCAAAGTCCCGATGCTGCCCGCCCACCGAATCAAGGGATGATCGAGGAAGTCTCCGACTCCCTCCAGGGTCCTTAGGGAACTCTCTTTCATCTCGATCTAGCCTAAGGAGGATGGCGGCGGAGCCAAAGAGTTCATTTCCGGTCCTTGAGGTCGAGGGCTACTTCTGGCTACCGGGTCATTCAAAGCGTTTCTACGGTCGCATCGAGCACGCTCTCCCTGTGGGCGTGCAGCTCCATCTCTTCGACACCGATCTGACTCAATGGGAGCCTGACGGACCCCGAGGGCCAGGCAAGATTGAGGTGTTGCATGGTGAAGAGCTTGGGGGCCGGCCCCTAACCTTGCTCGAAGTGTTCCCCCAGCGGTGGTCTCATGCTGGTCTCCGGGGGGACGGCGGAGACGTCATCGACGGCTTCACCGAAACGCTCTTGAGGGGCACACACGTTTCTCGACGCGACGAGCTGATGGTGTCGCTCGCGTCCTGTTCCCTGCATGGCCTACGCGAGTTCTTGACGGGTGGCTTGGTTGATGGGGGCGTGCTTGCGGCACCCGTCGCTGATTCGAGAGCTGACACCTTGCCCATTGACCTCGGCGCCGGCGTCCAGCTGCTCTTGGTGGCCGAACGAGCTCACAATCTCAATCGAACCAAGGAGAGCCGCGAGGTGTTGGCGCGAGCTCAGTGGACATTCGACCCTCCGCTCACTCTTACCCGGCTGGAGGAGGGGTATTTGCGGCCCCTGCGGGATCTCATTCTGTTTGCCACCCGCCGCCAGAGCTACATCACCTCGCTCAGCATTAATCCCGATCTTGAGGATCCTTACTCCGTCGGGATTCTCCAGCGCGCGTATCCGCGTCCACGCGAGACCCCCGCGATCTACGCGCTCGCCCTTAACCTCGCGGAACATCAGGATCCGGCAGCGCTGATCTCCAAGTGGTTCCGGCTTCGGCGAAAGATTGGACCGGTTTGGGGGTCGTTCTTCGCCTCCCTCGATCGCTCCGAGTCGTTGCTCGAGGATCGACTTTTCGGCTTGCTGTCCTTTGCTGAGGGCTACGATCGCGCACTTCGGCCCGAGGCACCGCTGAGTGCGGACGAGGAGAAGGCTGCGAAGGCCGCGATCAAGAAGGCTTTGCCTGATCCGCGGGTGCGTGCCGTCTACAAAGGCGCCATCAACCATGCGAACACGAAGACGCTACGCGCACGCCTTGACTATCTGATTGACAACGCGACTTCTGTCCTCGACGGGTGGGATCTCGATCGCGATCTACTACGAGACCAGCTCGTCGACACGCGAAACTGGCTCGTCCATTGGGGCGAGCGAGGGCGCCATGTAGTCGAAGACGGACAAGGTCTCGTCAATCTAGTTCGCCGTCTCGGACTGGTCCTGTGCGTCAATGTGCTGCTCGAGCTCGGCGTTGATCAGGAAGTGGCAGCGAATGTTGTCGCGAGCGGCTGGCGGCTGGACGGCCTTCCGTAGTCGGGACAATCCATCTAGTTCTCCGGGCTCCAACCATAAGTCACGCGGAACCGAGCGCTTGGCCAGTGCATAGTCCTAGTTCCCCAAATCGGAACAGGCCGCTGTGCTGCTCATGACTATCCGGGTGGCATCGGCGGTCTAGCACCCAAAACGCATCAGCCCGGGAGGAGCCGGGCGTGTGTGCAGCAGACGGCTGAACAAGGAATCTTCGTGCGGCGGGGGATACATAGCGTAGTCGTCGGGGACGCCGTCGAAGGTGTCGTCGTCGAGCTCGATCACGCCGACCACGAGATCGGCAGCGCGATTGGTGGCTTGCGCGCTGGCTCCGGTGACGAGGCCACACGATTGTGCAAGCACGCGCTGAGGGGGGACGACCGGTTGCGGGAGGCCGCCCACCAGCACGGTCGAGTCGATGATGAACTCGTCCTGTGGACTCTCGGAAAAGATGTAGATGCAGCGTGCCCCGACGTCCGAGTCGCGGAACGCCTGCTGCCCCTCGTCCCACGTCCGGCGGGCGAAGTACAACGCCACATGAATCGAGGACGTGAGGTCGAGGACTGTAGTCCTGCTGCCGTAGTGCTGGAGCAGGAGGGGGAGAACGCGCGAGCGGCCTGCTCCCATGATCCACCACTGTCGGAGGTCGTCCAGTGCGTCCAGCTCCGGATGATGTTCGATGAGGTACAGCGCACTGCCGATGCGCTCGGGGACGACATCGTCGGTGAGCTGATCCAGCTGTGCTCGGACCTCGGGGTCGCGGGGAGCGTAGCCTGGTTGTTCTGCGAGCCACGAGATGAACGGCGCTCGCCAGATGAAGTCGTAGCCCCACGCCCAACGGCGGGCTTCTTGCGGGTCTGTGGGCATCGCGTCAGCGCCGGGACGGGCGATCGAGGGGACGAGCGACAGGTCGTCTGTCTCGATTCCAAGCCAACGGGCGATGTCTGGGTCGCGCGTACGCTTGAACTGTCGCGCTTGGCCGCGGAACCACAGTTTTGGTTTCGCACCCTTGTGCTCAGCGACGACGCCTTGGATTTGAACTATTGCGGTCTTCAGTGCGGGCAGTGACGCGACCTGCCACACGCCGATCTCGCCGTCCAGGCGCGAGCGCCGTTGAGGAGCGACGGGCGCCAGTACGCTGCGGACGTCCCGAGCGTGGTGCAGCGAGCCGACCATCGACGGGGGCAGGATGGCGGGCAGTCCAGGGGAGCCGTTCGCTCTCGGCTCGAGGCTCGCATGCCATTTCGCCATCTCGTGAATCGTGGTGTGACCCGGCCAGTGCGGATAGACCTCGCGCCCGGTCCAGGTGTCGTGCAACCAGTCGGTCCGACGTGTGGCGAACTGTCCCAGGGCTAGACGCAGGGCGTCTGACGGGTCTTCTTCTGCGCCGAAGGCCGGAACCCAGCGCACGCCGTCTCGATAAGCCTGCTGTGCGAAACGCTCGCCGCAGGCGGCGAACAGGCTGATCGCCGGGACTTGGACCTGCTCGTCGAAGTACCTCGGGGGCGCGAACTGCTCCGCGTCTGAGCCGAACAGCTCAAGCATCCGCTGCTTATGTGTATGGCTTTCTGACCATCGCTTCTAGGAGTGTGCCAAGTAAGCCATCCCTCGCGCCGGGAACTCCGCCCCGGCATTTTGCGCGATGCCGATCTCAACGGAGATGATCTTCGGCACCTGCTCGAATAAGCAGCATCCTTATCTTCTGTTCGGTATGTGCGGAGTCTTGACTGACCCGCGCCAGCGTTGCCCGTAGTGTCGGGCCATGCCCTTGGACGAGCGGATCGCCGACGCCCTGCGCGCCGCTGACGCGGAGACTTCCTGGCGCGACGTCAGCAACTCACTCCGCGCTCTCGACCTCGACGGTGAGGACCTAACCCTAAGGCCGTTCTACTTCGCCTTCTCCTACACCCTGCTTGAGCGGACAAGCCCTCGCCGCGATCGGGTTGGCGGTCCGTTCGGATCGTGGAGCGCCGGGGAGGGGTGGAGGTTCCCGCCCGAGGTCTCCACGATCGAGGATGTCGACGTTCAGGCTGGGATGGACGCCTTCGCGGAAATCGACTCCCCGGTGGTCAAGGCCCGCGTCGGCGATCTTCTCTTCGAGCGCAGGGCGGGATCGCGACCAGATCTCTTCGCGCGCGGCGCGAGCGATGCCTTGCTCGCCCTGGTCGATCGCGACGAGTGGGCCGATATTGAACGCACGCGGTTGCTCTCTCGCGCGCTCGAGCTGGCGCAGGCCGTCGGCGACCCCGAGCGGGCAGAGACCGCCATTGCGCGGATCCTCGCCTTCGCCGAGTACGAGCTCGACAACCCGGAGAGCAAGCCCGGAGTGTGCATGCGGCCCTTGCGATCGCTAGTCGACTTGACGCCTGATGATCGCCCCGGCAACCTCGATCAGCTGCTTGTGCGCGCCGCAGAGCGCTTCGGCGCCGACCCGAACCTGATGGACAACATTGTCGAGCTTCGTGTGCGGCTCCTCGACGAGGAGGGCCGCAAGCAGTTGCGCCAGGAACAGGTCGCGCGTTGGCGCGAGGAGGCGACGAAAGGCGATGGCCTCCTGCGTGCTTTCCGACTGGAGAAAGCCCTTGAGATCGCTCGCACCTTCGGCTTGAACACCGAGGCCGACGAACTCCGAAAGGAGCTAGGAGATTTCGACCTCAAGCAGCTCGACCTAAAGGAGATCTCGGCTGAGGTCGAAATGCCGAAAGAGGAGGTCGAGTGCTTCTTCTCCAATTTCAGAGACGCCGCATCGTGGCAGGATGCGCTGCGATTCCTTGCGGCCCAGCCACCGCCGGGCGGGTCGCCGGCCGACCTTGAGGCCCATGTAGAAGAGTTGATGACCGAGGCGCCGCTTCAATTCCTCTTCACGAAGGCGATCATTGGCCCCGAGAGCGCCGGGGCGATCTTCCGCGCCGACAGCCCGGAGAAGCAGAAGAGGGCGGCCATGTCCGAGCAGCGAGCATACGCAGCCTCGGTTTGGGCCATCTTCGCCGCCGATGGCCTGAGCCTGATCGCGGACACGTTTTCGCGACCGAGCCATGACGAGCTGACCGAATTCTTCACCAGCGAGCTGGTCGACATCGATGCGGCGGAGCGTATGGCTCGCGCTCTCGAGCTGTATTGGGACGGGGAACCGGACGAGAGTGCCCACATTCTTGTGCCGCGCATCGAGCAGGTGATCCGCGGTCTCGCGCGCCGTGTTGGTATTCCGGTCTATCGCGAGCCGCGCGGCCAGGAACCGGGCGGGGTGGAGACGCTAGGGACCCTGCTCCGGGCGATCGGCCCTGCCTTCGCCGATGCCGGCCTTCACGCCTACCTCATAGTCCTCCTGACCGATCCCCTTGGCCTGAACCTCCGCAACAAGATCGCTCATGGTCTCGATGGAAAGGTCCAGAAGCCGGCCACCGCACTGCTCCTGCAAGCAGCTTGTGTCCTGGGCAGCATCCAGCTGGGTGCCCCCGACGAGCCGGCACAGCCTCCACCTGGCGCCGAAGCTCTCAAGGAGCCGGAGTCCAGCGACGAGGACAACCAGGCTCCCGAGGCCGATTAGGGACCAGGGCTCAGTCCGGTTTCATGGGTGGAGAATGTCCAGCGCCGGCTCGATGGCGGCGACCTGCCGTAACGTCAGGCCCGGCAGTCCGGATCTCCATAAGGCGGGGTTATCGGGCGTGGAGCGGCGGACTCTCCGCTAGTGCGACGCAGGTCGATAACAGGCCGACCCGTGCCGCAGCCTTCCTCCGCGAGGCACCATGACGCTCAACCCCAAAAGCAGACGGTCCCCGGTTTGAGTACGGCGCCGAAGCCATAGCGGAATGCAATATTCTCAGTGCGTTCATCGATAGCTCTGAAAGGAGCCCAGAGTGCTAGGCAACGGAGGCGCCGACTGACCCGGACCAAGGAGCCGGCCCTAGCTGGGCCGGCTCCTGACTCGACGCTCGGCAGGGGGATCTTCGGTGAGTGCAATCGACTGGAGCAGGGTGAGTGCCGATGACTTCGAGGTGCTCGTCGCGCAGCTCCTCAGCTACCTCCGCTTCTCCAACGTAGAGTGGTTTCGGGGGCCCGGTGATCGGGGCAGGGACATTGTCGCCACGACCGAGCTCGAAGAGTTCCCGGGAAGAACGAAAACGATCAGGTGGATCATCGAGTGCAAGAGGCGTTCGGAAGCACTCTCCCCCTCTGACCTCAGCACCTCGCTGGTCTGGGTCGAAGCCCATCAACCCGACCGCTATCTGCTCGTGACGAATGCGTGGTTGACGCCAGACACCCGCGACTGGATAGCCGCCCAGCGCCAACGTCTCGGCATTGACCTCCAGTTTCTGGAGGGCACCGAGCTTGAGCAGCAACTCCAGCGCTATGAGCCACCGAAGTACCTCGAACTATTGGAGCATCAAATAGGTTTGCCGGCGCCGTCGCGCCATGCAGAATTGCAGGCGCTCAGCAATGCCTTGGTCGCTTCTCCTGAGGCTTCCCCGCTTGAGCTTCGCGACCGCGTTGAGGGGCTGCTCGACACCGATACGCCGGAGGCGATGCGCTTTCCTGTTTCCCTTAACGAGGTACACCGACTGGCCTACATGGGAGACGGCATGACCAAGTCTCATTACGAGGTTACCGTGGCCAACATTT
>DASZQM010000144.1:0-3098 GCA_035549645.1 Solirubrobacterales bacterium
ATTCCCGCCGCGGCGAGTCCGACCCGCCGCGCGATCTTGCGCTTGCGCTTGGCCGGCTGCGCGGGGGCGGGGTCGAGCGAGGCGAGGCGCTGCGGAGGATTCGGCGGCAGCCCGTCGGCGGGCCGGATGCCGGTCCAGTGGCCGACCCGCTCGAGCGCTCCCGACGGCGCGGGCACGGCGATCGCGCGCTCGTAGACCGCGGTGATCCGGTCGGCGACGTGAGGCCAGGCGTAGCGCTCGGCGCTCTGTCGGGCCGCCCGGCCCATCGCCGCCAGGCGATCGCGCTCGTGGTGGGCGCGCTGCAGCTCCTCGGCCAGTCGCTGGGGGTCGCCGGGCGGCACGAGCACGCCGTCGACCCCGTCGGTGACGACGTCGCTGTAACCGGCGATGGCGGAGGCGATCGCCGGCGTGCCGGCGGCAAAGGCCTCGGTCAGCACCATGCCGAAGCTCTCGCCGGAGAGCGAGGGCGCGCAGAGCACGTCGGCTTCGTGCAGCGCCTGGTGCAGGGCCTCGCCGGAGACCCGGCCGCGCACGTCGATGAAGCGCATCGCGTCCGGGTCGGGGAGGTAGCGCAGCACGTCCTCGCGCTCGGCGCCGATGACCGTGAGGCGGCTGGGCACGTGCTCGACCAGGGCGCCGAAGGCGGCGAGCAGGATTGGCAGGCCCTTGCGCTCCTCGGGGCGGCCGACGAAGATCAGGCGCAGTTCCTCGCCGGGCGTCTTCGGGCCGCTTGGCGCGGCGGCGACGTCGACCCCGTTGGGAATCACCTCGTAGTGGCCGCCGAACCAGCGCCGGCCGGTCCAGGCGGCGGCCTCGGAGACGGCGATGCGAGCCGAGAGCCGGTTGAACACGCGCCGGGCGCCGAGGGCGCTGGCGATGTGATTGGGCAGACCCTTGGTCGCGTAAGCGTGGAAAGTGCCGACGGCGGGGACGTCGGTGCCGAGCGCGGCGTTCCAGCCGACCAGCGGCACCAGCGGCTCGTGGATGTGGACGACGTCGAAATTGCCCCGGCTCAGTTCACGCCGCGGGGCGAGGACGCCGCCGGCGGGGAACGGCGCGAGGTTCGAGATCGCGCCGTTCGAAGGAAAGCCCGCCGAGCGGCCGAGCGGGATGAAGTAGTCGGGAAGCTCACGCTCCTCAGGGGCGGCACGGTGCAGCGCCCGGCTGATGCGACCGGGGGGGTCGAAGGGGGCGAGCACGCGAACGTGGTGACCGCGACCGAGAAACTCCTCGGCAAGCGCCTCCACATGCCGGTTCACGCCGCCCTGGTAAGACCAGGAATATGGCGAGACAAGTGCAATCCGCACGAGTCCCAAAGGGTAGTTGATTCCTCAGCGGCGCTTTCGCGCGTTCTTCATGTAGATCGTTCGCTCCACGCGTAGGCGAGGAAGACGAGCAGGTAGGCCGTGCCGATCTCCAGCAGCAAGGCGCCGGAGTCGTTGGCCAGGGTGCCGATGACGGTGGCCGCGACGGCGCCGATCAGGCCCGCGCGCAGAGCGGGAAAGGGCTTCAGCCAGGAACCGATGCGGTCGCGGCGGAGGTAGGCGACGATCGCCGCACCGGCGACGATGGGCAGGAAGAAGAGGACGATCGGCCTCACGAAGCTGTGCGCCGAGAGCTGCAGCCGCCGCTGGGCGACGTCGGCGAGGTCGCCGAGGCCGCCCGCGTCCAGCACCGAACGGGTGAGGTGGGCGTTGGCCCCGGAGACGAGGTCGGCCAGCGCGATCAGCGCCAGGACCGTCAGCGGGGCGGCGATCGCGAGGAGAGCGCCCCGGCGGCGGGAGCCGGCGATCGCCGCGGCGGCGACGGCACCGCCGACCGGCAGCACGATCGCCGCGCCGACGTCGGCGCCGAAGCGCCCGGCGGCGAAGATCGCGGCCGAGATCAGAGCGGTGAGAAGAAAGGCCACCGCCGCGGCGCGGCCGGCGAGCTTCGTGAACGCCGCGATCGCCGCGCCGGCCCCGGCGACGACGAGGACGCCGAGCAGCGCCTCCAGCTCGTTGCCGATGCCGTAGAAGCGCACCCCAAGTCCGGGGTTGGGCCCGAGCAGCGAGAGCGAGGTCAGCGGCGAGCCGGCGATCACGTCGACGGCGTAGGCGAAGACGACCAGCCCGGCGGCGACCGCGAGCGCCCGCAGACCACCGAGGGCGAAGAGCGTCACCGCGGCAAGCAGCGGCGCCCCGAACATGACCAGCAGCTGTTCGGCTTCCTGTCCTCCTTCCAGTGCGGCGCCGACGAGCAGGAGCAGCGGCAGGTAGACGATCGAGAGGCCCAGCAGCCGCACGGCCACTCCCTCCACCCGCTGTGCCCCGACCAGGGCGGCCACGCCGAAGACGACGATCCAAGCGAGCAGGCTGATCCCGATCACCGGCCCGCGCCGCGATGAGATCACGCTCATCCGCTTCCCCAGCGATTCGACCCCGGCAACGTCAACCGGCCCCTGCGACCGAATCGCCTGCCCCGACATCTGCGAAGGCACCGCGATCCCCAGGCGCTCGAGGATCGTCGGCGCCACATCGGTCGAGAGCACGTACCCATCCGTCCGCGTGCTGTCCGAAGTCAGGTCCCCGTCGAACCCTCGCCCAGCGACCCCGATCGCCAGCGCATGATCCTTCTCCGGCGGCGCCCTCTCGATCGCAACCAGCAGATCGTTCCCTCGCAGCCCGCTGACGAGCTGCGCCAGCCCTTTCAAGCCCACCGAAACAAGCGCACAGCCACCGCCGTGCTCCACGAGCGTCTTCGCCAGCAGCCCCGGCACGATCTCCGCCGGCGCCGATTCCGCCCGTTCGACAACTGCGTTCGAGTAGCCGGGCCCGCAAATCCCGCCCCCCACATCCCGCGGAAGCTCCGCGTCGTAAAGCGAGTCGAACACCCGATTCCCCTGCGAGATGTCGAGATAGGTCTGCTCCGCCGGCACCGCCCCGAGCCCGGCGCTCATCAATCCCGGCGCAAGCCCAAGCTTTGCGAGCTCCTTGACCGTCGTCCCCTTCGGCAGCAGAGCTACGGTCACCCTTGGAGCCGTTGGTGCTCGCGTCCCTTGAACCGGCGATTGGGCCGGGGGTGGAGCGTCGTGTACTTTTTCGGCAGGCGAACTTCGG
>DASZQM010000145.1:0-12859 GCA_035549645.1 Solirubrobacterales bacterium
AGTTAAGCGAAACCCCCGGCCCAATCGCCGCTACGAGAGAAACGACCACCACCACCCCAATGGCCGACCGCACATTTGCCAAGTTCACGATGTTCAAGGTCGACCCCGCCTGGCGCCGTCGCGATGCCGATCTGCGGGCCGCCGACAAGCAGGAATTCCTCGCCGCCTGCGAGGACTTTGGGTTGGACCGCTCACTGCGCGCCTACTCAACCATAGGAACGCGCGGCGACGTCGACCTGGTGCTGCTCAGCCAGAGCCCGAACCTGGACGACCTGCACACCTTCCACGTCGTGCTCGGCCAGAGCGGGCTCGCCAAGTGGACGTCGATGCCGTACTCGTTCCTCTCGATGACCAAACGCTCTCCCTACTCCGAGGAGAAGGCCCGGCCTGAAATCTGCACCTCGGAGCGCAAGTACCTCTTCCTCTACCCGATGGTCAAGCAGCGCCGCTGGTACGGGCTGGCGCCGGAGGAGCGGGGGCGGATCATGAAGAGCCACATCGAGGTCGGCCGCCGCTACCCGGACATCACGATCAACACGACCTATTCCTACGGGCTCGACGACCAGGAGTTCGTCGTCGGCTTCGAGGGCGACGACCCGGGCGAATTCCTCGATCTCGTCAACGAGCTGCGTCCGACCGAGTCGAGCGAGTACACCGAGCGCGAGACGCCGATCTTCACCTGCGTGGCGCTCTCCGTACGCAAGGCCCTGGATGCGCTCGACGGCGTGCCGAGCGCCGTCGCTGCGGGGGCATGAGCGCCGCGCTCAGCTACGCGATCGACGAGAACGACCACCTGATCCAGGTCGACGAGGGCTTCCGTCGCTTTGGTGAGGAAAACGGCTGGCCGGAGGCGGGCAGCAGCCTCGGCCGCTCGCTCTGGGACTACGTGGCGGGGCACGAGCCGCGAAAACTCCAGCGCCTCTTGTTGCGCCGGGTCCGCGACGAGGGTCTCGACATCGAGCTGCCATTCCGCTGTGACAGTCCCGACGTGCGGCGGGACATGGACCTCCGCATCGCCGCCCGGCCCGGCGGCCGCCTCGTCCTCTTCAGCTCGCGGCTGCGCGAAGAGCGCCCCCGCGAAGCATCTCAGCCGCTGCTCGATTTCCATCAGCCGCGCGGGGAGGAGGCAATCGAGATGTGCGCCTGGTGCGACCGCTTCGAGGTCGGCGGCGAGTGGGTCGAGGTGGAGGAGGCGGCGCGCCGCTTGAAGCTGTTCGGTCGCAGCGAGCTGCCCGCGATCAGCCACGGCATCTGCTCTGAGTGCAACCGGCTGCTGCTCGCCGCTTAGGCCCGCCGCCGAGCGGAGTTCCCTATTCTTTCGCGCTCGCCATGAGCAAGATCGGAACAGAAGAGACCCCGCTTCGCGTCGCCATCGTCGGCGCCGGGCCCTCCGGCTTCTACGCCGCCGAGCACATCCTCAAGGACGGTGACCTGCACGCCCAAGTCGATCTCTTCGATCGCCTGCCGACCCCCTTCGGGCTGGTCCGCGGCGGCGTCGCGCCCGATCATCCGAAGATCAAGTCGGTGATCCGGGTCTACGAGAAAACCGCGGCCCGCGAGGGATTCCGCTTCTTCGGCAACGTCAAGGTCGGCCACGACATCGAGGTCGAGGATCTCGAACGGCTCTACCACGCGATCGTCTTCACGGTCGGCTGCGAGACCGACCGCGCGCTCGGGATCCCCGGCGAAGACCTTCCCGGCAGCCACGCCGCCACCGCCTTCGTCGGCTGGTACAACGCGCACCCCGATTACGCCAGCGACGAGTGGGATCTCTCCTGCGAGCGCGCCGTCGTGATCGGCAACGGCAACGTGGCGATGGACGTCGCCCGCATGCTGGCGCTGACCGACCACGAGCTGCGCCAGACCGACACCGCCGACCACGCGATCGAGGCCCTCGACGCCAAGGGCATCCGCGAGATCGTCGTGCTCGGCCGCCGCGGGCCGGTTCAGGCCGCCTTCACCAACCCGGAGATCAAGGAGCTGGGGGAGATGGAGGATGCTGACGTCATCGTCGACCCCGCCGAGGTCGAGCTCGACCCCGCCAGCGCCGCCTACCTGGCTTCCGACGAGGTCGACAAGACGACGCGGGTGAACGTCGAGACCCTGCAGGAGTTCTCACAGCGCACCCCGGACGGCAAGAAGCAGCGCATCGTGCTGCGCTTCCTCGCCTCGCCGGTCGAGATCAAGGGCGACGGCAAGGTCGAATCGATCGTCGTCGGCCGCAACGAGCTGGTCGAGGAAGGCGGCGCCCTGCGGGCCAAGGACACCGGCGAGCGCGAAGAGCTCGAGTGCGGGCTGATCCTGCGCTCCGTGGGCTACACGGGGGTGCCGATCGAAGGGGTTCCCTTCGACGAGAAGCGCGGCCTGATCCTCAACGAGGGCGGTCGCGTGCTCGACTCGCACGACGCCGGCCACAAGGTCGGTCACTACACCGCCGGCTGGATCAAGCGCGGCCCTTCGGGCGTGATCGGCACCAACAAGAAGGACGCGCTGGAGACGGTCCAGCACCTCTTCGCCGACGTCGAGTCGCAGACGCTGCTCAGTCCCGAGAACCCAGATCCCGCCGCGGTCGAGGCTCTGCTCGCCGAGCGCGGGGTGCGCTACGTGAGCTTCGAGGACTGGCAGGCGATCGACCAGGCCGAGGTTGGCCGCGGCGAGCCGCACGGCCGCCCCAGGGTCAAGTTCGTGCGCGTCGAGGAGATGCTCGCGACCCTCGGCGAGCGCGTCTCCAGCTAGTTCGCCCTAGCCGATACCTCCGCAGACAACTGTCTGCCGATCGAGCTGGCCGCTGATGCGGCGAAGCGCGGCCTTTTTCAATAGGGTGATCGACGCTGACGGCAGTTTTTTTAAAAAGCCTTTCCAATACCAAAACAGTTCACGAATGCATGCCGACAGCAAATTGCCCCCTGCCCGGGTTCGCGCCGGTGGCACTGTCCTCACCCTGATCGCGAGCCCGCTGAGCGTTCCGATCCTGCGCGCCCATCTCGACGGGCCGCTTCGTCTGCCCGACCTGCGCGAACGGATCGGCGGCGCCGCCCAGACCACCCTGCGGGGCCAGGTCGGCAACCTGCGGGGCATCGGGGCGCTGGAGCGCCACGTGCGCGGCGGGATGCCCTACACGGTGGAGAACGAGCTGACAGACGTGGGGAGGTGCGTCCTCGACGTGGCCGAGACCGTCGAAGCCTGGCTGGCCCGAGGGCCGCAGGGCCCCCTCGCGCTTGGCAGCGAGCCGGCCAAGGGTGCGATCAGGGCGCTCGTCGGCGGTTGGGGCTCGACCATGCTGCGGGCGCTCGCCGCTCGCCCCCTCTCGCTGACGGAGCTGAGCAGCGTGATCAGCGATCACTCCTACCCTGCTCTCGAGCGTCGCCTCAGCGCGATGCGGGCCGCCCGCCAGGTCGAGCCGCGGGAGGGGGGTGAGAGGGGCGGCAAGCCCTACGGCGTCACCGAGTGGACTCGCCAGGCCGTCGCGCCGATCGTCGCCGCCGGGCGCTGCGAGTGCCGCTACCTCGCCGACATCACCGAACCGCTGTCGCGCATCGACGTCGAGGCCGCCTTCCTGCTCTCAGTCCCCCTGGTCGACCTCGACATCACCCGGTCCGGCTCATGCCTCTTGGCCGTGGACACCAACAGTGCACGTGACGAGGAGCTGAGCGATCGGCTTGCCGGCGTCGAGGTGGAGATCCAGGGCGGGACCGTCACCGCCTGCCGCTCGCGCTGGGAGGGTGAACCGAGAACCTGGGCGCTGGGCTCGATCGAGTCGTGGCTCGACGCCATTCTCGAGGGGCGCGTGGAGCGTCTCCGCATCGGCGGTGAGGACCGGGAGCTCGCGGCGCTTCTGATCGAAAAAATCCATCTCTCACTGTGAGGTCCATTGCGCGTAACTGCGCGCGCGCTTGTCTGTCTTTCCCGGATTTGCAGGGGAAAGATTGTGCTTTTTAAGAAAGGTAACTTTGTTTTAGTGTGAAAAAACTGTAGCTCTTGACCGCCCTTGGGCGGCCTGTTATTCAATGCACCGCCTGAGGCCACGAAGGGGAGCCAGTAACTGGCGCTGATCGAATGGACTCGGGTGAACTCTTACTCCCGGTGTCAGGCGGATGACCGGGCATATGGCGATCAGCCAACGATCGACCCCCCATCGTCGTCAGCAGGGGGGCGAGCGGCGGGCGCCGGGGGCGGAGCCTGTTGGCTTCGTCCCCCCCGCCGCGCCCTGAAACGAGGCTGGGAAGCGGACTGTCGCGCCGAGGTCCCCAAGTGAGAGGAGGGACCCCGGCGCTAACCGTAACTCAATGCCCGTGGGTGAAACCCACGTGGCCGTGAGAGCATAGACCGCAAATAGCGATGTTTCCAGCAACTGCGTACAAAACTCGTCCTACTTTGCGGTCTCCTTGGGTGTCACGTCACCGCCCCTTTCAGTACCCGCTATGAGCTCGTCCGGAACCTCCTGCTCCGGGATAAATCCGGATTTCATTCCGAAATAAATCGCCTGCGGGTGGTGGGCGATGATTGCGACGGTGGATTGCTCGGGCATCACGGCGTAGCCATCGGACAGTGTCATGCCGATCTCTTCGAGCTGGAGCAGTCGCCACACCTTCTCGTGCTCGGACTGATCCGGGCAGGCGGGATAGCCCCAGGAGTAGCGGCGGCCCTGGTCGAGGGGGATCGAGAGCTCTCGGCGCACCTCGGAGTGAAGCCACTCGGCCAGGCCCTCGGCGGCCTGCACGCCGAGGCCGTGGACGAAGAGCTGTTCCGCGAACTCCCCTTCGCGCTCGAGGCGCTCGATCAACTCCGTCACCTGGGGTCCGACGGTGACCCCCTGCAGAGCGACGAGGTCGCGTTCGCCTGAGTCGATGGGGCGGAAGAAGTCGGTCAGGCAGATCCGGTCGTGGCGGGGCTGGCGCGGGAAGACGAGACGCTCCAGCTCACGCTCGGGATCCTCGGGGTCGAAGACGATCAGCTCGTTGCCGGCGGCGTTGCACGGGAAGTAACCGAGCCGGGCCCGCGGATGGAGGTAGTCCTGCTCACGCCACATCCGCTCGAGTCGATTGGCGAAGCCCTCCTCCTCACCGTTGCCCTCGACCAGTTCGCGCCAGGCCTCGCCCTTGACGCCGCGCCCGCCCCAGTGAAGCTTGAAGAGCACGTGACGATCGAGGTAGGGGAAGACGTCGTCGAGGTCGACCGCGACCTCGCGCACCCCGGGGAACGGCGCCGAGGGGATCGGCACGTCGGTGCGAGCCGAGGAGCGGGCGCTGTCGTCGCTGGTCGGCGGCGCGTCGTCAACCACCGCCGGCTTCTCGCGCAGCTCGCGCGCCTCGGCACGGATGCGCTCGGTCAGCGCCTGCCGCGCCTCCTCGTCGACGAGAGCGTCCATCGTGTCGAGCCCTTGGAAGGCGTCCTTGCAGTAGAAGACCCCGGCGTCGTACACCTCGTCTGACTCTTTCCCGTGGGGGTAGAGGGTGCGGCGGCCGAAGTCGCGGTTGATCGCGGCGCCGCCGATCAGCACCGGGAACTCCAATCCGCGCTGGTGCAGCTCCTGCACGCAGATCGGCATCTGCTTGGAGGTCGAGACGAGCAGGGCCGAGAGCCCGATCGCGTCGGCCTCGTTTTCGATCGCCGCGTCGATGATCGCGTCGACCGGGACCTGCTTGCCGAGGTCGATCACGGTGTAGCCGTTGTTGGTGAGGATCGTGTTGACCAGCGACTTGCCGATGTCGTGCACGTCGCCGAACACGGTCGCGATCACCACCTTGCCCTTGGTGTGCCCCTCGATGCGGTCGAGGTAGTTCTCCAGCTGGGCGACCGCGCGCTTCATCACTTCCGCCGACTGCAGGACGAAGGGGAGGATCAGTTCGCCGGCGCCGAACTTGTCGCCGACCTCCTTCATCGCCGGCAGCAGCACCTCGTTCAGGGTCGGGACCGCGCCGATCTTCTCCACCGAGCGGTCGATCCACTCCTCGACCCCGTCCTTCTTGCGCCGCAGGATGTGCCAGTGCAGGGCCTCCTCGGGCTCCATCCCCTCGGTCGGGTCGCCCACCTCCTCCGGGCCCTCGTCGCCCTTCGACTCGAAATGGGCGATGAAGCGCTCGAGCGCGTCGTCGCGCCGGTTGAAGACGAGGTCGTCGGTGAGCTCGCGCTCCTCGGCGGAGATCTCCGAGTAGGGAGTGATGTGGTTCGGGTTGACCATCGCCAGGTCCAGCCCCGCCTCGACGCAGTGGTGAAGGAAGACGGAGTTGAGGACGGCGCGGGCGGGCTGGGAGACGCCGAAGGAGACGTTGGAGACGCCGAGCGAGGTCTTCACCCCGGGGATCTCGGCCTTGATCCGCCGAATCCCCTCGATCGTCTCCACCGCCGAGGGCTTCCACTCCTCGTCGCCGGTGGTCAGGGTGAAGGTGAGCGCATCGAAGATCAGCGCCTCGGGGTCGAGCCCGTGCTCCTCGCAGGCCAGATCGCGGATGCGCTTGGCGATCTCAACCTTGCGCTCCGCCGTCTTGCCCATGCCGACCTCGTCGATGGTGAGGGCGATCAGCGCCGCTCCGTGCGCCTTGGCGAGGGGGATGACGACGTCGGCCTTGTCGCGACCGGCCTCGAGGTTGATCGAGTTGACGATTGCCCGGCCGGGGATCTGCTCCAGGGCCTTGCGGATCACATCCGGCTCGGTCGAGTCGACCTGGATCGGCGCCGGCTGGGTGAGCGAGACCCGCTTTGCCACCGCCGCCATCTGCTCGTCCTCGTCCTGGCGCTCGGTCAGGGCGACGCAGATATCCAGCACGTGGGCGCCGCCTTCGACCTGGTCTTCGGCGACCTGGACCAGGCCGTCGTAGTCGTCGGCGAGCAGCAGCTCCTTTGCCTTGCGCGAGCCCTGCGAGTTGACCCGCTCGCCGACCAGGGTCGGGCGCGGCTCCTGCACCAGGGGCGTCGCGGTCATCATCGAGGAGACCCGCGGCTCTTCCGGCTGGGGTCGTTGCGCCGGCACCTTGCCGTCGACCCGCTCGCGAATCGCGGCGATGTGCTCGGACGTGGTGCCGCAGCAGCCGCCGACGATGCCGACGCCGTAGCGCTCGACGAACTCGCCCAGGGTGGCGGCGAGCGGCCCCGGTTCTTCGGGGAAGATGGTCTCGCCGTCGGGGCCCTGCAGCGGCAGGCCGGCGTTGGGGATGCAGTGGACCGGCAGCGGGCTGCTCTCGCCCAGGTAGCGGATCGCGTCGCGCATGTCCTCCGGCCCGGTCGAGCAGTTGAGGCCGATCACGTCGACGTCGAGGGCGGTCAGCGTCGTCAGCACCGCCTGGATGTCGGTGCCGAGCAGCATCTTGCCGCCGTTGGGGAGCAGCGAGACGCTGGTCTGGATCGGCAGCGTCCGGCCGGTCGCCTTGAACGCCTCACGCGCCCCGAAGATCGCCGCCTTCACCTCGAGGATGTCCTGCGCAGTCTCGATGATGATCAGGTCGGCGCCGCCTTCGACCAGCCCCCGCGCCTGCTCCTCGAAGACCTCGACCAGCTTCCCGAACGAGATGTCGCCCAAGGTGGGATCAGTCGAAGCGGGCAGGAACCCCGTCGGCCCAATCGAGCCGGCGACGAACCGGTCCGAACCGGCGGCCTTACGCGCGATTTCGGCAGCCTTCGTGTTGATCTCGAGCGTGTGCTCGCCAAGCCCCCACTCCTCGAGCTTCAGCCGCGACCCCTGAAAGCTGTCGGTCTCCACGACCTCAGCCCCGGCTTCAAGCATCGAGGTGTGCACGCCCTCGATCACGTCGGGGCGATTGAGCACCAACGCCTCATGGCACTTCCCCTCAAGCCCGCCGTAATCCTCCTGGGTCAGCTCAAACTGCTCGAGCGTAGCCCCCATCCCGCCGTCAAAGACGACCACTCTCTCGCGGGTTGCACCGATGAAATCTCGCTCAGACATGAACCTAGGAGGGTAAGGGGTCGGGCTTGCCCAGCTCGGAAGGCTTGGCGACCACGCCTCTCACCCCAGCAACGATCTGCTGCGCAACGGTCTTCCGGGCTGGACAAGCCCGACCCCATGCGCCCTTAGCTTGAGGTCAGCCGCGCAACCCCAACCGCCGGCGCCAATCCCGCGCATTGAGCGCCTGCGACAACCGATCGATGAACGCCCGCCGCCCCTTCGTATACGGATACCAAGACGGTTCCCGCTTGCCGGCAAAGCGAGTGATCACCAGCGACTCGCTGCGGCAGTACTTCTTGATCCCGGGCGCGCCGTGGCGGTAGCCGATGCCGGACTGCTTCCAGCCGCCCATCGGCACGCCCATGGCCGCCATGTTGGTGATCACGTCGTTGACGTTCACTGACCCGGCCTCGACCCGGCGAGCGATCTTCTCGGCCCGCTCCTTGTCGCCGAATACCGAGGCCGCGAGCCCGTAGCGGCTGTCGTTGGCGAGCTCGAGCGCCTGCTCGGAGTCGCGAACTTTCATCACGCCGACCACCGGCCCGAAGGTCTCGTCGCGCATCACCTTCATCGAGTGGTCGACGTCGACGAGCACCGTCGGTTCGAAGTAGTCGCCCGGCCCGTCGGCTTTCTTGCCGCCGGTGAGGGCGCGGGCGCCGTTGGCGAGTGCGTCGTTGACGTGGTCCTCGACCACCGCGGACTGGTTGGGCGAGGTCATCGCGCCGACGTCCTTTTCGGGCTTGCGGCCGTCGGCGCCCTGGCGCAGCTTCGCGACCTCGCTGGTCAGCTTGGCGACGAACTCGTCGTAGACGGGCTCCTCGACGTAGACCCGCTCGACCGAGATGCAGAGCTGGCCCGAGTTCACCATGCCGCCCCAGGCGGCGGCGTTTGCCGCCCGGTCGACGTCGGCGTCGGCGAGCACGATCATCGGGTCCTTGCCGCCGAGCTCGAGGCTGACCGGAGTCAGCGTCTCGGCGGCCCGGGCCATCACCTTGCGGCCGGTGCGGTCAGAGCCGGTGAACTGAACGCAGTCGACGTTGTCGATCAGGGCGGCGCCGGCCTCGCCCGTGCCATGCACGCAATCGAAGACGTCGGGAGCGCCGATCTCCTGCTTCCAGGCCGTGATCACTTCCTCGAGGCTGAGCGGGGTGAACTCGGAAGGCTTGATCACGACTGCCGCGCCGGCCTGAAGGGCCGGGATCGAGTCGCCGAGGCCCATCGCGAGCGGGAAGTTCCAGGGGCTGATCACGCCGACGACCGGATGCGGTCGGTAGCGGACGACCAGCTTCTTCGCGGCGACCAGAGGCGAGTGGGGGCGGACGCTTTCGTCGGCGAGGAACTTCGCCGCGTTGGCCCCGTAGAAATTGATCAGATCGGAGACGTAGCCCAGGTCGAGGAAGATGTCGCCGCGGACCTTGCCGGTTTCCGCCTGCAGCGTGTCGGCGAGCTGTTCGCGGTTGTCGAGCATCCAGTCGCGCAGCTTGCCCAGCCAGTGGTAGCGGCCCGCGATGCCGATCGCCTCCCACTCGGCCTGGTTGGCGCGGACGCGAGCGACCGTCGTGGCGATCGCTTCGGCACTGGCAGCCTGGACCGCACCGGCCACCCCGCCGGTTGCCGGGTTGAGGACCTCGATGCGCTCGGCCGGCTTCTCGCTCGCGATCCCATTCGAGCCGTTGACCGCTGTCGTGCTCGTCTCCACAGTGCCGCTCTCCACCGGTGACTCCTCTCCTCGACCCTTTGGCTGGTCAGCCAACTGTAACCCCTAACGGGCGACGAGACGGAAAACTTGACCTTCCAGGGAGCAGAGGTAAATGCGGCCCCGGGTGTCCTCGCCGAACGAGCTGGGAGAGTTGACCACGAGCCCGGTCCTGCGTTCGTCGCCGGCGCGATGGAGGTGGGGGACGAGGCTGCGCAGGACGCCCGAGCAGAAGTCGGTGTAGACGTAACGGCCGCGCAGTGGCGCCGGCCCGCCGCGGCCGCCGACATAGCCGCCGATGATCGAGCAGGCGGTGCCGTCCCGCCCGTGTTCGTAGTCCATGATCGGCTTGATCGTGCCGCCCGGGTCCGGCGTGCCGCTGTTTTCGCCTTCGTAGGGGTGGCTGCCCTCGAAGGCGTCCCAGCCGAAGTTGGCTCCGGCGGCACCGGCGACCGTCGTGTAGTCGAGCTCCTCGAAGCGGTTCTGGCCGACGTCGCCGATCGCGATCCGCGGCTGCGCTGCCGTGGTCGTGTCGAAGGAGAAGCGGAAGGGATTGCGCAGGCCATAGGAGTAGATCTCGTCGCGGCCGGGCTTGCCGACGAAGGGGTTGTCGGCCGGCACCGAGTAGGGACGGCCGTTGCTCGGCCTGGGGTCGATGCGCAGCAGCTTGCCGAGCAGGCTCTCCTTGTTCTGCGCATTGTTGGGCGGGTCGCCGCCCGAGCCACCGTCGCCGGTGCCGAAGTAGAGGAGGTTGCCGAGGAATTGGAGCTGGCCGCCGTTGTGGTTGGCGTTGACCGGGTGCGCGATTTCGATCACCGTCCGCCGCGAGCCGAAGCTCGCCCGGGTCGGGCTCTTGCGCCGGAATTCGTCGATCCGGATGTTGCCCGCTCGGGTCGTGTAATAGACGTAGAGGCGACCGCTCTGCCGGTAATCGGGCGGGAAGGCGATCGAGAGCAGCCCCCGCTCGCCGCCGGAGCCGACGAGGCTCTCGATGTCGAGGAAGGGACGCGGGAGCTCGTGGCCTTTGCGCATCACCGCAACCCTGCCCTTCTGCTCGACGACGAATAGCAGCGTCGGGAACCCTGGTGCGCCCGCCACATAGGTGGGTTCGTCGAAGTTGCCGATGCGCTTCAGCGCGAGCTTGCCGCGCTTTGCATTCGACGCGGTCCCGTCGTGCTGCTGGGCGCTGCCGCAGGCCGGCAAGGCGATCAGCGCCAGGGCCGAGAGCGCGATGCTAACCAGGACCGGCCGCCTCATGGCGACCACCTACCCGCCATCGCTATTTCTTTTCGACGACTTCGCCGCTGTCGTTTACTTCGGTGTTGTATTCGACCGGGTTGATGTCGACGGCGAGGGAGCCACCGGGGGTGGCGCCGCCGCTGGTCTCGGCCTTGGCCTTGCCGCTGAGGCCCGCATCGATCGAGTAGAGCAGGACGTATTTGCCGGCCCGCACAGCGCTCAGCTTCCAGACCACGTCGGCGCTCTTGCCGGCCTTCAGTTCACCGAAGTCGAAGGTCTTCTGGTTCGAGGTTTCGGCTCCGCCCGGCTCTGAGCTGCCGGCGAACTTGGGGTAGTGCGCAGAGAGCACCCAGACCGGCCGGTCCGGCTGGGCCAGTTCGGGCTGGGGATCGTGGATCGCGAAGGGGAGGGTCGAGGTTTCCCCCTCCTTGCCCTTGATCGAGACGCTCACCGTCAGCGCCGGGATCGTCTTCTTGCCGGTGTTGCGGACGCCGAGGTCGAGCAGGTAGGTGCCGCCGAGGCGTTGCTTGGCGGGGAAGCTGGCTCCGGTGACGTCGACCTTGTAGTTGCCTTCCGCCTCGTTGGAGTCGGAAGAGGACCCACCTCCGCAGGCGGCGACGAAGAGGGACAGCGCAAAGGCCAGGGCCGCGGCGAGGACCGCGTGCCGGCGGTTGCGCGAAACCTGTCTGGCGTGCCCCCCCAAAGCGGCCGCAACATAGCACGGGGTTTCGCCTGCTCCGGAGCGGGTTAGCCCGAACTCAACAGAGGCCCCCGGCGCATCGCATAGACTCGTCCGTGGAGGAGCATGATGGTCGGATCCGCGGTCAACAGGGCCTTTCTGCCCGCAAAGTCGTTGTTCGAGCAAGTCGGGGACATGATGATCCTCACCGCTCGGACGCTGGTCTCTGCCGTCAAGCCCCCCTATCCCTATGGCGAGGAGTTCATCGGTCAGTTCCTCTTCGCCCTGCAGCTCTGCTGGTTCCCGCTGCTGATCTCCACCGTCGCCTTCGGCTTCGGCGCGCCCGGCCTGCAGGCATCCAACTTCCTCTCCCTCTTCGGCGCGCTGGACCGGCTCGGCGGCTTCTTCGTCCTCGCCTCGATCCGCGAGTTCGCCCCCTTCGTCACCGCCGTCGTCGTCGCTGGCGTCGCCGGCACCGCGATCACCGCCGACCTCGGTGCCCGCAAGATCCGCGAGGAGCTCGACGCCCTGCAGGTGCTGGGTGTCGACCCGATCAAGAACCTGGTCGTGCCGCGCTTCCTGGCGCTGATGGTGATCACCGGTCTGCTCGACATCTACGCCCTCGTCTTCGGCATCTCCGGCGGCATCGGCGCCGAGCTGCTCTATCACCAGTCGCTCGGCGGCTTCTTCGCCACCCTCTTCTCCAACGCCTCGGTCACCGACCTCTGGGGCTCGGTGATCAAGTGCACGCTCTTCGGTGCGATCATCGCCGTGGTCTGCTCCTACAAGGGGATGACCGCCTCCGGCGGAGCCGCCGGCGTCGGCCGCGCCGTCAACCAGGCCGTGGTGATCGCCTTCATGGGCGTCTTCGCCTTCAACTACGCCTTCACCCAGACCCTGCTCGCGACCAACCCGGAGCTGCAGACGATCCGATGAACGCCTGGCTCGAGGTCCCGCGCGGCTGGCTCGACTCCTTCGGCGAGATCGCCCGCTTCGGCTCGCGCGTCGCCGGCCTCGTCTACAGCGGCCGCGTCCTGCGCTTCTTCGGCGAGAGCCTGCGCCAGGCCGGCATCCTGATCCTCGGCTCGGCGCTGATCATCTGGGGCCTCGTCTTCATCCTCGGCCTGCAGTGCGGGATCGAGGGCGCCTACCTGCTGCGCGCCCAGGGCGCGCCCGCCTACGCCGGCGTCTTCTCCGCCTGGTGCGACCTGCGCGAGATCATGCCCTACGCCTTCGGCTACATGCTGGCGGCCAAGGTCGGGACCGGGATCGTCGCCGAGCTCGGCGCGATGCGGATCTCCGACGAGATCGACGCGCTCGAGGTGATGGGCGTGCCGCCGGTCAC
>DASZQM010000146.1:0-7419 GCA_035549645.1 Solirubrobacterales bacterium
ATCTCGGCCGTTTCGGGATCTACGTCGAGGGCGACCCTGGTGGTTACGACCCCGAGGTCGAAGGGACCTGCCACCGCCGGGGTGATGACCACGACTGAGAGCGGGGCGCCCTTGTAGGGGCCTGCGAGGTAGACCTTTGCCGCGGTGTGCAGGGGGGTGATGCCCGAGCCTGCGGCTATGTCTGCGGTTCCCACTTCGGAAGAAGGCGGGCACGATGGGCTCTGCTGCTCCAGGGCGCCGTCGCCGTTGTGGGTCCTCGAGAGTGCCTGGGCGATTCCCGACTCCGGGCAGTAGGGGATGCCGGCGAGCTTGCCGGTCAGCCCCTCGGGCAGGGAGGTGTCGATGCCGGCGATTCTCTGGGAGCCGTCTTCGCGGGAGACGTGGAGGACGAAGGGAGAGTAGGCGCCTGCCTGGGGGGCGATCGTTCCTGCTGAGAAGGCGGGCTTGTTGGGGGCTTCGCCGCCGTTTCTGGGGCAGCTGCCGCCGCTGGGGGAGGTGGTGGTTTCGAAGGAGTCTTCTTTCCCGACCGTCGCGCCTTCTGGAGTGCTCCAGGGGGTGAGGCTTGCGGTGGTGGTGTAGGCGCCGCAGGTCTGGGGCGTGGTCAACGCGGCTCTGGGGCCGTTGAAGAGGTGGAGCGTCACGTCTTCGAGCGGAAGCTCGGGGCTTTCCTGGAAGGTGGTGGTGAGCTGACCCGTGCTCGGATCGGCTTCGACCTTGCCGGGGAGCTTTGCGATCACTCCGGTCTGCGGATCGTCGATCGAGAGGTAGATGCCGAGCAACGTGCCAAAGGGGTTGTCGAAGGGCTTTGCCAGGTAGACGGCTCCTTCGAGCGGGTTTTCCAGCAGCGGGGTCTTGACTTCGACGCTTCCGATCTTGGCCGCGTCGGGGCAGTGAGCCCCTGCTTCGCTGAAGCGGATCGGGGTTGCGCCTATCGCTGTGCTCAGGCCGATCTGCGCCGACGAGCAACCGTCCCTTCCTCCGCCCGCGGAGGGGTTCAGCGCCATGCCCTGAGGCAGGGCCACCGTGATGTCCTTGAGGTTGGCCGTAGCGAGGCCTTCGAATTCTTCGTTTTGGGGCTGGTGCAGATCGAAGTCAAGCCCTGAGGGAGAGTCCGCCAGGTTCGTGGTCGGCCTCGCTTCGATCGTCGGTTCGAACTGCAGCTGGTTGCAGCCGTCGACGCCGACTTTGTGGCCACCGAGGTCGGCCGATTCGTATGACCTCGTGATGAAGTTGCCGGGTTCGATCCAGCTGTCGATGTGGGCGGTGGTGGTGAGAGAACCGCCGCAGGAGGAGGGCAACGCGAGGAAGGGCTTGTGAGAGCGCTCCCCGAGCCTGCAGACAGGGGGGAGTTCTTCTTCTTCGGCTTTTTTTTCTCCCCCGAAGCCACCGTTGAGGCAGCCTTCGCCCCGCTGCACGTCGTGGCTTTCGGCGCTCGGGTCTCCCCAGAGCAGAGTGCGCACGCCGGCGATCGTCTTCACCGCCGGGATGTCGCTGGTTGTCGAGCTGAGCTCGAAGTTGCCGTCGGAGCTGACCGAGGCAAGAAAGTGCACGAAGATGCCGCTGATGACTTCGAAGGCGAACTCGGCCGGGTGCCCCGGTGGCGGCACCATGTTGTAGAGGGCGTGTGGTTCGATCCCTTCGCCGAGGCCTTCGGTGACCGAGAGCGTGAGCCAGACCACCCCGACCTGAGTGCCCAGGGGGCACTTGCTATTTGCCAGTCCACTCTCGAGCTGGCTCTCGGTGCAGCGATGGGTCGCCTGCGGGTTGACCACCTCGCCGCGGGGCAGGTCGACCTTGATCTCGTGCAGGCCACCCCCCGGGGCCAACAGGCTGTCGTTGGGAGCCAGATTGGTGTTGAGGTAGAAGCCGGCGACCGTCGCCTGGTAGGGGTGGCTGCCGGCTTGCGTGGAGGCCGTGCCGGAAGCGTCGGTAACCGAGCCAAAGAGGCCTCCCGAACCGCTCACGAATCCGAACGGACTTGCTTCGGCGCTGACCTTTGTCGCTTGGCTGACGACGATGGGCCCCCCGCCCCCGCCTTCGACCAAGGCTTTGTCGAGCACGGTCGCCGGAGCGCCTGCTTGGACTTCCAGCGGGATCACCACGCTCGCCTCTTGGCCCGGTTCGAGCGGCGTCGTTTTGCCGCCGGTGCATGTAACCGTATGACCAGTTGTGGAACAGCTCAATTTCTGATGGAGACTTTCGGGTCCGTAGACCCCTGTGATGGGCAGACTCGGTGACGGTTTCAGCGCCGCCGGCAGGGTGTCGACGATCTTGAATTCGCCCGCGGTCGGGGCGCCGCCGACGTTGAAGACGTGCAGCTGGTAGCCGGGAGGGGTGGCAGGTGGAACCGCCACCGAGCCGGCTTCGAAGGCGGTCGGGTAGGGAACTATCGAGATCGTCCAGGCCGGGGCCCCGGCTGGTTCGGCGGCCTGTGCGGGTGAGACAGGAAGGATCGCCGCCCCCAGAAGCGCTATTGCCGCGATAAGCCGCCTCATCTGCCCGACCCTCCCTTCGCGCGCTCGGCGCGTCTCTTTTGCTTTTGGTGCTTCTTTGAGTGCTTCTTCTTCGCGTGTCGCGGTTTGACGCAGCGCCCGTGCACACGGGTGCGGCCCTTCTTGCAGGCCGGCGGGCGGGCGGGGTTGCCCGGCCCCGCGAAGGTCGAGGTGCCCGGCGTCTGGGCCGAACTGCTTGAGTTGCTCTGCCCGAGACAGGCTTCGCCTTCGCAGGGCGGCGGGGACACCGCGTTCTGGGCGGCGATGCCACCGCCGATGCGGGCGTCATAGAGATCGACCAGTTCGTCTTTGTCCTGGGCCACCAGCTGGGCGGTGGTGAAGAAGAAGACGTTGTTGCCTTCGACGTCGGCGTCGCCGAAGTAGGAGGGCCTGCTGCTCGTGCCCGAGGAGATCAGGAAGATGCAGCCGCCGTCCTGGGCTTCGCTCTGACAAGAGCCCTTGCCCTTTTCCTCCCACTCATAGACGTCGTTGACGGTGTTTTCATCGGCCGAGACCAAGCGGTCTGAGGAATCGAAGACCACCCGTCGCCCGTCGGCCGAGAGGTTGTGGGTCATGATCGCCAGGCTGTGCTTCGCGCTGACTCCGGGCTTGGGAATGCTCTGCACCCCCGCACCGCCCTGGGGCGCCGCCCCGGTCGAGTTGCAGGAGACGCACCGCAGCTCCCGGCCTTTGCGGTAGAGGTAGAGCTCGGGGGCGCCGTGGTTGCGGTAGGAGGTCAGCTGGGCGCGCGAGGCGAAGAGCAGCGCCAGGCCGTTGGCGCTGACCCGGCTGGCCCGGGCTACGGGGGGGCCACCATCCGTCACTGAGGTGGGTATCCAGTTGGCTTCCCCTGCTTCATCTGTCGAGAGCCTGGCGATGAAGACGGCTTCTTCGCCGTGCAGCGCGTAGACGTTGGTTTCGCTCGGAGGCGCCTTTTCTGCCCCTGGGGCCAGTGCCCCCGAGGCGACGTAGTAGGCGTCCTCACCGTCGGCGCCAACCCCCAGCACGGCCCTCACCTGGGCGCCCTGACCGTCGGCGGTATCGACGGTGAGGTCGGTGAGCTCGCCGCTTTCGACGTCATAGCGGTAGAGGTCATAGCCCGGCCCCGCGGTCGAGTCGGCGGTCAGCCTTCCCTTGTCGAGGAAGTAGACCAGCGAGCCGTCTGTGGAGGCCCAGGAGAAGACCGCATTGGTGCCGGGGTCGGTGACACCTTCTTCGGGGGCGGAGACCCTGACCGTGCAGGCCTTGGTCGCCGCTTCGGTGCATTTTTCTCCGTTCATCTGGCTCTGTGGAGCGAGCGGGTTCTCGCGCACATACAGCTGCCCCGTGCCCGAGGTGAAGAAGATCCGTCGCCCGTCGGTGGAGATCGCGTGGTTTGGCTGGGTGTAGTACTCGCCGCCCCGGCCGACGCTCGGATCCGCCGTGCCCCGGTACCAGTTGTAGGGGCCGCCCATCGCGCCTTCGGGGGCGGGCGAGCCGTCGTTCATCACCCCGGCCAGGACCAGGTCGCTCGTTTCACGGTCATAGGCGTAGACGTTCTGCTTGCCCGCCAGGTCTCCGGGAAGCAGGCCACCCGCCCTGCTTTCCAGCAGGGCCACCCGGCCGTCGGTAGAGGCACCGGCGATATAAGACTGGGCAGAAGTACCTTCCTGCGCGACCTGACCGACTTCGCTGATCGAGCCATCGGCGCTCGAGCGCACCAACAGGCTGGTCGACCCCCCAAGCGTTGAGGCGAAGGAATAGACGCTCGCCAGTTCTTCGTCCCAACCGAGGACTCCGGCGAGAGGCCCGTAGGAGGCCGGCGGCAGCATCCCCCGCGTGGACCAGCCGCTGCCGTCGGGTGCGCGGGAGGCCATGTAGGAAGCCAAAGTCGACTCGCCTTCTCCTCCCGGGATACCGGCGAGCGAGATGAAGGTAATGCGGTCGCCGTCGGTCGAAGCCTGCACCGCCTGCTGTTCGCCCTGGATGTTGGCGCCGTTCTTCTTAACCGGACTGGCCTGCTCATAGACGCGGCCGTCGGGCAGCCCCACCGACGGCGGTGGGTAGGTCGAGAAGGCCCGGTCTTCGCCGAAGGTGGAGCCCGCTGTTGCCCCGCCGGTGGAAGTCGCGGCGATGCGGAAGTGATAGATCGTGTCGGGGACGAGGCCGCCGATGGGCTGGGAGACCGGCTGGTTCCCGCTCGCGGTGAGCGCCACCGAAGCGAGCGTTTCGGTGGCGTTCTTTGAGAGGGTCAGCTTGCTCCCTCCTTTGCCGGCTTCGACCGAGACGATCTTCGTTTCCGCCGGTATGCCCTGGCCCTCGATCGACTGTCCGGCTAGGAAGGTGCCTTCTGAGGCTTCGGCGTGGCGAACGAGGGTCGTTTTTTCTTGCAGGTCTCCGGTTCCGATCGTCTGGGTCGGCACCGCTCCTGCTGGGACCGGGACGCTCGTCGCTTCGGCGTAGCCGTTTGCTTCGAACTGGGCGCTGGTGACGTACTGGAAGGCGTAGGTGGTCTGGCTGCTGCGTGAATCGACGAGGCCGCTGAGGATGGCCGAGGTCTCGGTGACTTCGGAGGCTTCGGTTTCGCTGACGCTCGGGCCGGGCGTGGTGAAGGGCAGGTCTTCGCCGCCGTTTGAGCCGTTTCCGTTTTCGCCCAGCAGGCGGTAGTGATACGTGGTGCCGCCGGAGAGATTCGAGGCTTCGGCGTGGACTGCGTTCATCGCCGAGCCCGAGAAGGGGCCGGCGGGTTCGCAGGGGGCTTGGGCGGCGCCTTTGAAGCCGTGTTCTTTGAAGCCGGCTTCGCTGACGTACTGAAAGGCGCAGGTCGCCCCCGGCACTTCGGCGGCGCCGATCTTGCCGTGAAAGCTGGCGGAGTGGTCGGTTACCTGGTCGGCGGGTTCGGTTTCGACGTCGGGGACGACCTCCGCTGGGCCGTAGACCTGCAGGGTTGAATCGGCCGCGACGCTGTTCGCTTCATCGGCAAGGATCAGATTGCCGCTCGATTCGTCGATGGCGATGCCGCTGGGCGTGTAGAGGCTGGCGGGTTCGGTTCTCCCGAGCAGGTTGCCGCTCGAGTCGTATTCGCTGAAGCTGCCTTGAAACGATCCGGGGCCACCATCAGTACTCGCAGTGAAGATCGTGCCGCTCGCACGATCGACGGCGACGGCATCGAAGCTCCCCGGAATCAGCGCCGCACAGCTCACCGGAACGCAGTTGCCCGAGGGTGTGAACTCGAAGATGCCCTGTTTGCCTTCTTCTCTTCTGGCTTCGTAAACGTTGCCGCTCGCATCCAGGGCAATGCTGTTGAAGGCGCCGACCCCCGTATTCTCCGGTCTCTGCGCGACGAAGGCCCCCGCCGAGGTGAACTCGTCGATGGCTCGCGCCGAGGGCTCGTTGACGTAGATGTTGCCCGAGTCGTCAACCGCGACTCCGCGTGGGTGAAATTCGCCTGTGTTGACCACTGGCGGCAGACCGCCGCTCTGGGCGGTGCCGCTGGGCGGGATCGAGGCGGCGGTGATTTTCACCGCGGTCGGTGTGCCCGAGGGGGTGAACTGCTGGACGAAGCCGAAGACTTCCGTCGTGTAGATGTAACCGTCGTGGGCGCCGCCGGAGTTGTCGACCGCGATTCCAAAGGGTTTGAACGGTTGTATTCCGGTCAACTCCGGTTCGACGGGGTCGAGTACTCCGGCCGGGGTGAAGTTGTAGATGTGACGCGGTTCGCCGTTGGGGGCGGTGCCCATCACATAGAGGTGGTGCGTGGTCTGGTTGACCGCGGACCAGAAGATTGTGTAGCCCGGGTAGGGCAGAGCTTCTCTGGAGATCAAGTGGCGCACCCGGGCGGCCTGAGCTGGCACGGCCAAGGCACAGAGCAAGGCGCCGATGAGGAGAAGCGGGAGCGAAAGGAATGCGAGTGCGCCTCGACGCCTGCTTCCGGAATGGCGGTGAAACGGTGAAGGGCTTTCGTTGAGCATTGTCTCTCTACTCCCGCCGGGACAGGGGCTCGACCTGATCGAGTCGAGGCCCTGTCCCGAGTTGAAGGTGCCGGGCAAGGTGCGCCTAGGGTGTCGGCGGGGTCGGCGCGGTCACAGCCCAGGTCCCGCGCGCAGAAGCCGGTATCAGTTCGCCCGGTTCTTCTTCCACCGGGCTCGCTTCGAAGAGGAGGGACATCCCGGCCCTGGTTCGACCTATGCTCTGCGAGAAGAAGACCGAGCCGGCTTCGGCTTCGGCGTATATGCAGACAGTCCCTTCCGGCGCCACGGGGTTTTTCGCCGTCCCAAGGCAGATAGTGGCGGGGACGCCATTTTCTTCACCGTTTTTGTTTACGTAGTGGACGCTCTGAGCGCCCAATGTAGTTCCGGCGGCCAAGGGGACGGTGAACGAGATCGGCACGTATGGATAGGTTGTAGATTCGAATTTGCCGAGCGCCCAAGTTCCCATCTCGGTCTGGCCGGGAGGGAGACCGCCGACGGCCCACGGCGATCCGTCCGCCCCCGCCGGCCCTTCCGGCCCTTCGCCGCCGCTGCAGGCGTAGGTCGTGCCGTTGGCCGCTTTGAATTCCGAGCCGCCGTTTTCGCAGTTCGGATCGCCGACCGTGAGTTCGTTGCTGGTGACGCTAGTGCCGGGGGCTCCATTCGTGCCGTTGGTTCCGTTGGCGCCGTCTTTGCCGTTGGCGCCTGCGGGGCCCTGCGGTCCTGCGGGCCCCTGCGGCCCGGCGGGACCGGTCGCGCCCTTGGGGCCGCGGGGCCCCTTCTTCGCCTTGGCGGAAGCAGTTGCCTTGCCACCGCCCGAAGAGTTGGAGGCGGCATAAGCGCCGCCGAACATGGCGAAGACCAGGGCGATAACCGAGATCACTCCGGGTATGCCGAATCGCGTGCGTAGCGTCGAGAACATCTAGATCTCTCTCCTTGTCCCGTGAGCCCCTCTGCCCGCCGCTTCCCTGTTGCGGCTT
>DASZQM010000147.1:0-7295 GCA_035549645.1 Solirubrobacterales bacterium
CGGGACTCGTTCGCACCTCTGCGGGCGAAGGCCGTGATCGTGGCCGCTGTGGAGGTGGGCAGTCGCCAGGCGCGGGTGGAGGCATCGGCGGTGGCCGAAGCCGCCGCCCCCGGAGGCTCGGCGGGGGAATTCGCGCCGACAGTGGCCAGCGGCGGCGGCTACCGCGGCCCGCTCGTCTACCGCCAGGGCCACGGCATGCGGCCGGATGTCGCCGTGGCGTTCGATCGCATGTCAGCGGCGGCAGCGGCGAGCGGCCTCGCCCTCCTCGTCAACTCCGCCTTCCGCTCCGACGCCGAACAGGCGGCGCTCTTTGCCGCCCATCCCGATCCGACCTGGGTGGCGCCCCCGGGCCACTCGCTGCACCGCTGCGCGACCGAGCTCGACCTCGGGCCGGAAAGTGCCTACGGCTGGTTGGCGGCCAACGCAAGTCGCTTCGGCTTCGTCCAGCGCTACAGCTGGGAGGCCTGGCATTACGGCTTCGACGCGGGTCCGCCGCCCTGCTCGCAGGCAGGCAACGCGGTTGGCGCCGGTGGGCTTGTCGCGGGGCATGGGGGAGACGGCACCCTTGCTGGCGGTGCGGGCCTGCCGGGGTTCGTGCCGTCGCGCTTTCGGGCGCCGCTGCTGCGCGCCGCCACCCACTGGAACGTCTCCGCCACCCTCCTCGCCGCGCAGCTGATGGCGGAGTCGAACTTCGATCCCTATGCGAGCTCTCCCGCCGGCGCCCAGGGCATCGCCCAGTTCATGCCGGGCACCGCTGTGTCATACGGGCTTCGCGATCCCTTCGATCCGGCGGAAGCGATGGACGCGCAGGCGCACCTGATGTCCGACCTGATCCGCCAGCTCGGCTCGCCCCAGCTCGCCCTTGCCGCCTACAACGCCGGCCCGGCGCCGGTCGAAGCCTGTCGCTGCGTCCCCGCGATTCCCGAGACGCAGGCCTACGTAACCCGGATTCTCGCGCTGCTCGGTGGCAGCGGTGCGCTGTTCGTTCCACGATTCGAAGTGAGGTTGATCGCATGAGCTCTCTGTCGACCCTTCAAGGCACGCGCCGTTCTTCCGTACACCCACTGGTGTATAAAGGTGTAGTGACTCGAACGAACATAGAGATCGACGACGCGCTGGTTGGCCGCGCGATGCGGCTCTACAGATTGCGCAGCAAGCGAGAAGCCGTCGATCTCGCGCTGCGCAGGCTTGTCGGCGAGCCGATGAGCAGGGAGGAAGTGCTTGCCCAAGAGGGCGGCGGCTGGAGCGGCGACCTCGCCGAGATTCGCGCTCCCGAAGAGCTGCATCGCCCATGATCCTGGTCGACAGCTCCGCCTGGATCGAGTTCCTGCGGGCCACCGGGAGCCCGGTCCACCATCGCCTTCGCACTGAGTTGAAAAAAGGCTCAGCTCTGGCCGGCAGCGATGTGATCGTGATGGAGATCCTCGCTGGGGCTCGCGATGACACCGACCGTAATCGCCTCCGTCGCCTGCTCTACGGCGTCGAGTTCCTCGCGGTTGAAGGCCCGGAGGACTATGAGACCGCGGCGGAGATCTTCCGTGCCTGCCGCGGAGGGGGAGAGACCCCGCGCAAGCTCACCGATTGCCTGATCGCCGCCGTGGCCATCCGCAGTGACGCCGAGCTTCTCTGCGCGGATCCCGACTTCGCCGCGATCGCCCGTCACACCGAGCTGCGCCTCAGTCTGCCGTCCTAGTCCCGGCGGCGAACTGAGAACTTGAAAGCCAGCGGCGAACGGTCGCGGTTGCCGGCAGCGTCGATCGCGAAGGCGCGGAAGACGTGACGACCGGGGCGGACCAGGTAGGCACGCGGAGAGCGACAGGGGCGCCACGCTTGGCGGTCGAGCCGGCAGCGAAAGCCGGCGTTCGGCTCCGACGCGGCGAAAGCGAAGGAAACGCGGCGCCGAGGGGCCGCGGCAAAGAGCAGTGCCGCGGGGTGGTGGCGCAGGCGCGTGGCGGGCGGGGTGCGGTCTGGTTGTGGCTGGGGACGGGCGCGTTTCGGCGGCGGCGGAGGCGGTTCGACTTCAGGTTCGGGTTGGGGATCGGCAGGCGTATCCGGTGGGCGGAAGCTGTTCGGAGCGCGTTCTTCGACCGACTCGCAGTTGACTGGAGGGCCGTCGATGACCGGGGCGAAGTCGATCAGCGCCGTGTCGAAGCCTTCGCCGCAGTCGACGATCGGGTCGGCGTCGGAGTTGATCGGTTCGAAGTCTTCGGAGTTGGCCAGCAGCAGGTCGTCGCCGGCGCCGCCGAAGAAGTTGTCCGGACCGTCCCGGCCCAGCAGCTGGTTGGGCCCGGCATCGCCGATCAGGTTGTCGCCGCCGTTCGTTGCCTCGATGTCCTCGATCGCTTCCAGGCTCGTCAGCTCATCGGCGTTGTCGCAGTGGGCTTCGCCCTGGGGCCCGATCAGGCCGGCGACGTGCTGAGCCATGTCGATCGTCACGGCGGATTCGAAGTTGGCCCAGTTGGCGTTGTCGCGATCGGCGCCACCGTCGAGGAGGTCGCCGTCGCAGACCGCGTTGGAGATGAAGAGGTCCTCGCCGGCGCCCGCGTGTAGCTGATCGGCACCGCCGTTGTTCGGCAGCGCATCGTCACGCCCGGCGGCATTCACCGTGTCGGCGCCGGCGCCGTCGATCAGCGCGTCTTCGGTTTCCCCGCCGGTCAGGGAGTCGTCGTCTTCGTTCCCGAGGATCACGAGCGAGACCGCTTCGGGGAGGCTTGGGGCGGAGAGGACGTCGTCGCCGCCAAGGCCTGAGAGCAGGATCGAGTCGGGCGTTTCCGCGACGGGGCAGGAGACCGACCCCCCGCTTGGAGCAGAGCATCCGCCAGCCACCGCCTCGGCGGAGTCGAACTGGCCTTTGCTGCCGGCGAGCAGCGTGAAGGTGACCGCTCCCGAGGCGTAGCTCGCCGTCACCCGGTCGTCTTCGTCGCTGCCGGTCAAGTAGACCGCCGGCCCTCCCGGGCCGCCCGGCGCCATCACGCCGACGGCGATCGTGCCGGGGTCCCGCAGCTGGATTTTTTCGCTCGAGAACTCGCAGTCACTGGTGGTGACGTCGACGCAGCCGTCGCCGTCGACGCCACCGTGGGCGACGTCGCCACCCCCGCCGCCGTCGATCAGGTCGGCGCCGCCGCCTCCGTAGAAGGTCTCGGCGCCAGAGGTGCCGACGATGTAGTCGGGAAAGGGGGTGCCGATCACGGTCTCGAAGGCGCTGAAGTCGGTTGCCGGTCCAAGTGGCACGTCGAAGCCGCCGCCGGACGGGGCGGCGCCGTCGTTGGCGAAGTCCTGGCTCATGTCGATGTAGACGCCGCGTCCCTCGGCGCCCGGCGGGAAGCCAGCGCTGGTGAAGAAGGATCCGGTGTTGGGGAAGCCCGGCGTCACCCCGGTCGCGAAGCTGATCGTGTCGCTCCCACCGCCCGAGTCGCCGATGCTGTCGATCGTCGCGTCGCCGCGGTCGAAGTCGTCCCCACCTTCCCCGTCGAGGGAATCGGCGCCGAAGCCGCCGGAGAGCCGATCGTTGCCCGGCCCGCCGCGGAGTCGGTCGTCGCCGACGCCCCCGTAAAGGCGGTCATTGCCTTCGCCCCCGTAGATGCTGTCATTGCCGCGCTGGCCGTAGAGGACGTCGTCGCCACCTTCGCCGTAGACCGTGGTGACGCTGCGGGGCATGCGAATGGTGTCGGCGCAGGGAGTGCCGACGATCGTCGTGCCGACGGTCTGCGGCCCTTCGGCGCAGCTCGGGGCCGCGCCGGCGCTGGCTGGGTACAGCAAGAGAAGGCAGGGCACCACGAGCACGGCCAGGAGTCGCGACTTTGGCATCAATACGTCCATACCCCCTCGCCAACATGTTTCAGTCGTTCTTGGAGCGCTCGATTAGACTGGCACCCGATGGCGAGTGTCGAGGTGCAGGGTGTCGAGGGGATGCAGGCGCTGCTCGGGCAGGAGATCGGCCCGAGCGAGTGGCGCACCGTCACCCAGCAGGACATCGACACCTTCGCCGAGCTCTCCGGCGACGATCAGTGGATTCACGTCGACGTCGAGCGCGCCAAGAGCGAGAGCCCCTTCGGCACGACGATCGCCCACGGCAACCTCACCCTCTCCCTCGTCGACGGCTTCCGCAAGGAGCTGATCTCCGCCGGCGGCTTCGCCCTCGGCGTCAACTACGGCTGGGACAAGATCCGCTTTCCCGCCCCGGTCCCGGTCGACTCCAGGGTCCGCGCCCGCGCCGAGGTCGTCTCGGTCGACGAGAAGGGCGGCGGCTGGTACCAGGTGGTCACCCGCTTCACCCTCGAGGTCGAGGGCAACGAGAAGCCCTGCTTCGTCGGCGACAGCGTCACCCGCGTGATGGCGCCGCCCGCTCCGGCCGAATAGCGCGCCGCTGCGGCCACGTGGGACGCCGGGCATTGGCCTCGGCGGCCGTTGACGCGATTCGATCGAGACGGGGAGACTCGATTCACCGGCATCCAAACGATCCGGAGGAGAAATGAGGATTCAGCGTCTCGTCCCGTTCACAGTGGTGGGCGTCGCCGTCCTGCTCGCGGCCTGTGGGGGTGGTTCCGACTCGGAAACCATCGCCCTGGTCGAGCACGCGGACACCGATACGGTTCGCCATATCGGCCCGGCGTCGGAGGAAGACTCGATTGGTGACGTGCTCGCCTTTGCCAACCCGGTGTTCGACGAAGCGAACAAGGAACAGGTGGGAACGGACAACGGGCAGTGCGTCCGTACCGCCGCGGGGAAGGCCTGGGAGTGCATCTGGACCGTCTCTCTCGACGGCGGTCAGATCACGGTCGAGGGTCCCTTCTATGACAGCAGGGACTCCACCCTCGCGATCACCGGCGGCACCGGCGAATACGAAGAAGCGAGCGGGCAGATGAAGCTGCACTCCCGCAACGACGAAGAAACCGAGTACGACTTCACCTACGAACTCAACAAGTAAGGCGTTCCCCCAGCTCGGCCGCGGCGCGTTGCGCGCCGGGCAACGCGCGGGCCGCGGCTGGGCCGAGGATGCGGCGCCACAGCGGTGCCAGTGGGCCCTCGATGTAGATCGTGTTGGTGAGGCGGCTGCCGGTGGCGGTTGGCTCGACCAGGTGGCGGTGCCCCATGCGGGCGCCGGGGAGGCGGGACTCGTCGGTGAAGAGGCGGCCGGGCTCGAACTCGACCACCTCGAAGCGCAGCCGCAAGCCGGTGTTGAAGGCGATCTTCGCCTTTGCACCGAGTGCGAGCGGGCCGTCGAGGCTGGCGCGCTTGATCTCGGCGTTCCACTTGGGCCAGGCCTCGGCATCCGCGTAGGCGCTCTCCCAGACCGCGGCGGGGGACACATCGGCCTCCAGCCTGCTCGTCGTCTCCCAGCGGCTCATCGATAGAGCCCTCCGCGCAGCAGGTCGACGTTGGCATCGGCCCAGCGGTTGAGGATCTTCTCGTCCAAAAGAGGGCCGTCGAGTGCCTCCCCTTCCAGCAAAGGCATGAAGCTGAGTGGGGCCCAGATCAGGAAGAAGTGCTGTAGCGTCGCCCAGAGCCGGTCTGCATCCTCGCGCAGGGCGCCGCGCTCGGCCAGGGCGTCGATCTCGGCTCGGCCGCCCTCGATCATCAGGCGGAAGAGGCGGGCGCTGCCCTCGGTTCCCTCGACCAGGGCGCGTCCCAGGTAGGCGCAGGCCGCTGGGTGCTCCTGCATAACCCTGACCGTCTGGGCGGAGCGCCGGCGCAGCAGGTCCGTCGGATCATCGCCCTCCCGCGTCTCGTCTTCGTAGGCGGCGCCGAACTCTTCGAGCGCAGCCTCGTCGACAGCAGCGACGAGACCCTCCTTGCCGCCGAAGTGATGCACGACCAGCGCGGGGGAGACGCCTGCGGCTTTGGCGACTTCGCGCAGCGAGGTCGCCTCGATGCCACGCTCGCCGAAGGCGCGAAGCGCCGCCTCGACGATCGAATCTCTCCCCTCGGCTGAACGCATGTTCAGCCGAGGACTGTACAGATGTTCAGCGGTGAGCGCTCTTGAACTTTGTCCGGAATAACCCCACAAAAGTCAAGGGCGGCCTCTCCGCAGCCCTCCGCTACTTGACGGTGAGCGTGCCTTCCATGCCAGCTTCACGGTGGCCCGGGACGGTGCAGTAGAAGGTGTAGGTGCCCGGTTTGAGGTCGACCGTGGTCGAGTCCGAGCCGTCGGCGACCAGTTCGGTCTTGCCGATTTCTTCACCGCTGGACGATTCGATCGCGACGTCGTGGGTGAGCGACTGCGGGTTGTTGAATTCGACCGTCACTTTGCCGGCCTTGGCGGTGGCGCTGGTGGTCGTGTAGGCGAGCTGGCCGTTGGGGTCGGCTTCGAACTCGAGAGTCGAGCCGGAGCCGCCGCTCTTCTCGCCGCCCTTGCCGGCTTCTTCCGCGGCCACGCCGCCCTGCTCGGCCTGGCTTTCGCCGCCCCCGCTCGTCGCAGTGGTGCTGGAGTTGTCGCTGCCGCCGCCGCCGCAGGCGACGAGCGCCAGGGCTGCGAGGGCCAGGACCAGAAACGCGACGAGCTTCTTCATGGCTGGGAGACCTTTCCTGGGGGACGAATGCTCAGGGAGACTGTAACCGGATACGGCGTATGGGCGCCGCCGGTTCAGCGGCCGTGGAACTCGGGCGTGCCACCGCCGAAGAAGGCCTCGACGCCGCCCCGCAGGTCCTCGGTCGCCATGCTGTCGGCGATCCCGTGGCGCTCGAGCTGCAGGTGCTCGGTCAGCGTGTGCTCGATGCTGGTGTTGGCGAGCTGCTTGGCCATGCGCACGTAGTGAGGCGCCTTGGCGGCGAGCTTCTCCGCCTTGGCGCGGGCGCGGTCCATCAGCTCGTCCGGGGGGACCACCTCGGCGACGAGGCGTTCGGCCAGGGCGTCCTCGGCGGTCATGTTGGGGTCGTTGAGCAGGATCTCGAGCGCCCGGCTGGGCCCGACCACGCGCGGCAGGAAGTAGGTCATGCCGCCGTCGGGGGAGGCGCCGATGCGCCCGTAGGCGCAGGCGAAGAAGGCGCTCTCGGAGGAGATGCGGGTGTCGCAGGCGAGCGCCAGCGAGAAGCCCGCCCCCGCCGCCGGGCCGTTGACCGCGCAGATCACGGGATAGGGGATCCGGCGCAGGTCGACGATCGCCGCGTGCAGCGCCTCGGCGCCGCGCCGCACCTCGGAGGGCAGGTCGATCTCGTCGCTTTCGACTCCCTGTTTGAACCAGTTGATGTCGCCTCCCGAGCAGAACGCCTTGCCGGCGCCGGTGACGATCAGCGCCCGGATCGGGGCGCGGTCGGCGAGCCAGGAGAAGGCGACGGTCAGCTCGCCGATCATCTCC
>DASZQM010000148.1:0-7103 GCA_035549645.1 Solirubrobacterales bacterium
CATCGCCGACAACATGGCCCACGGCCTGCCCACGGTGACCGGCTTCACCGACACCTTCCTGATGGCGACCGGCTTCCTCGTCCTCTGCTTCGGCGCCGGCCTGCTGGTGCCAAGGGCGCTCGGCAGGGCCAATGGCAGCGAGCCGGCGGTAGCGCCCGAGGTCGCCGAGGCCTGAGTCCGGCCCGCCGCCGGGGGGCGCGCGTACTCTCCCGGCCGATGATCGGGCGCCTGATCGCGGCGGTGACCGGCCCGCGGGGGCGCTGGGTCACGGTCGGCTTCTGGCTGGCGCTGGGGATCGCGGGGCTCGTCGCGCGGACCCAGATCGGCGAGGTGACGGCGGCGGGGCAGACGAGCTATCTGCCGGCGCACTCACAGTCGACGCGGGCGCTCGACGCGCTGCAGCGGGACTTCAAGGGTGGCGACGACGTGCCGGTGCTGGTCGTCTTCGAGCGCAACGGTGGGTTGAGCGCGAAGGACCTCGGCGCGATCGGCAGGCTGGGGGAAGGGCTGGAGGAACTCGGCCTCTCCGGCGCGACGCCGGTCTTCGCTCCCTTTTCGGGTCAAGCTCGCCAGCCGCTCGGCGACGTGACGAGGATCGCCAAGGGGGTGGGGCCGATCTCACGCGATGGCGAAGCGGCGCTGGTGGCGCTGGCGATCGACTCGAACGACCGCGGGGCGGTCCTCGCCGGGGTGAGGCAGATCCGCGCCTACCTCGCCGCTCATCGCGTGCCGGGCCTGCGCTCCTACGTGACCGGGCCGGGCGGAGTGGCCGCCGATCTCGAGGAAGTCGCCGAAGACGCGGGGCGGACGCTGCTGATCGCGACCCTCGGCCTCGTCCTGATCCTGCTCCTGCTCGTCTACCGGGCGCCGCCGCTGGCGCTGCTGCCGCTGATCGTCGTCGGCACCGCCTACCTGATCGCGATCGGGGTCACCTACCTCTTGATCGAGGCCGGCTTGATCACGGTCAACACCGAGGGCACGTTCCTGCTGCTGGTGCTGATCTTCGGCGCCGGCACCGACTACTCGCTGCTGCTCGTCCACCGCTACCGGGAAGAGCTCGGCGGCGGGGGAGAGCTGACCGCGGCGCTGCGCACCGCGCTGGCCGAGAGCATCCGGCCGATCGCCGCCTCGGCGGGCACCGTGATCGCGGCGATGCTGGTCCTGCTGCTGGCCGAGCTCGAGTCGACCCACTGGCTCGGCCCGGTGCTGGCGATCGGGATCGCGGTGATGCTCGCCGCCGCCCTGACGCTGCTGCCGGCGCTGCTCTCGATCCTCGGCCCGCGCGCCTTCTGGCCGGGGCGTGGGGCTGCCGAGCCTGGCGCTGGAGGGCAACGCTGGGCGCGGATCGCGGACCTCGTCCGCCGTCGCCCGCGCACGATCGTCGCCTCCGTCTTCGCCCTGCTGGCGATCCTCGCGCTCGGCAACCTGATCCACCACGGCACGATCGGCTTCGGCGAAGGCGAAACCCACGCGACCGAATCGAGCCGCGGCAACGCAGTGCTGGCCGAGCACTTCCCGCCCGGGATCGGCTCGCCGCTGACCGCCGTGCTCGGGATCGGCGAAGTCGAGGCGGCGCTGCGCGGGCTCGACCACCTCGACTCGGTCAAGCTGGCGGTGCCGGTGCCGCCGGCGCAGGTCGCCGACGTCGCCGCGCTGGCGATCGTCCTGCGCGGCGATCCCTACTCCGCCGGGGCAACCGGCCTGGTCGCGGACGTGCGCGAACGGCTGCAGGAGGTTGCGCCGGGGGCGCTGCTCGTCGGCATCCCGGCCGAGAACTACGATGTCGAGCAGGCCAACGCCCGCGACACGCGCCTGATCGTGCCGGTGGTGCTGGCGGTCGTCGGCCTGATCCTGATCGGAGTCCTGCGCGCCCTTGCCGCACCCGCCTACCTGATCCTGACCGTGGTCGCCTCCTTCACCGCCACTCTCGGCCTCGTCACCTTCTCCTTCACCGAGCTCTTCGGCGCACAGGGGATGAGCTTCGACCTCGTCCTGCTCTCCTTCATCTTCCTCGTCGCCCTCGGCGTCGACTACAACATCTTCCTGATGACCCGGGCGCGCGAAGAGGCGGCGCGGCGCGGCACCAGGGAGGGGGTGCTGGCCGCTCTGGAGAGCACCGGCACCGTCGTCACCAGCGCCGGCCTGATCCTCGCCGGCACCTTCGCCACCCTCACCCTGCTGCCGCTGGAAGAGCTGGTCCAGATCGGCGCCACGGTCGCGATCGGCGTCCTCCTCGACACCCTCCTCGTCCGCTCGCTGCTGATCCCGGCGATCACCTATCTCTGCGGCGAGCGTGCCTGGTGGCCGGGGGTGGCGGGAGCGGAGAGTTCGCCGGTGGCTGACGGCGGGTAGCCAGGAGCCTCGAGGTGTCCCGAGCCTGGTTCCTCACCCCTGCTGTCATCTGTCTGCTCGTTGCGCCGGGCGCTGCCCAGGCGAAGCGTGCTTGGCACCCCGACGTGAAGGCGGCGAGGCGCTACGCGCGGCACCGTGACGGCGCCGTCGCCTTCGCGGTCGACGAGCGGGGGAGGCTGCGCGGCATGGCGATGGCCGGCACGGCGCCCGCAGCCAGCGTCTTCAAGGTGATGCTGCTGGTCGCCTACCTGCGCATGCGCCATGACCGCGAGCTCAGCGCCGGCGACCGGGAGCTGCTCGGGCCGATGATCCGGCGCTCCGACAGCGTCGCGGCGACGACGGTCCGCGACATCGTCGGCGTGCGCAGGATCGAGCGAGTGGCGCGGGCCGCCCACATGCGCGACTTCCGCTATGCGCCGGTCTGGGGCCTCTCGCGCACGAGTCCGCGCGACCAGGCGCGCTTCATGTACCGGCTGCGGACCTACATCCCCGGCCGCCACCGCCGCTACGCGTTTCACCTGCTCGCCCGCATCGTCCCCTCCCAGCGCTGGGGCATCGGCCGGGTGACGACCCGCGGCTGGCGGCTCTACTTCAAGGGCGGCTGGGGGAGCGGCTCGGGCCGGGTCGACCACCAGGTCGCCCTTCTGCGCCGCGGCGATCGCAAGATCGCGATCGCCGTCTTCACCCAGTTCGATCCGGACCACGCCTATGGGAAGCGGACGCTGCGAGGCGTCTTCGCCCGTCTGCTGCGAGGGCTGCCGGCCGGCCCTGCGGCCAGTCGCTGAGCAGCGGCCCGCGCAGGCGGCTGCGCGCGAATCGGCGATTTTCGAACCCATCCGGTTGCGGCTCTCGGTTTGGGGGTACACGACGGAACCTACGTTCGATCGAGTGGAAAGGAGGACAGCCCATGAGCGAGCGCGAGAGCACCATCGGCGGGCCGCTGGGCAAGCTGGCCGGTCGCGCCAAGGCGGCGGCCGGATCGGTCCTCGGGCGCCAGGACCTGCAGCGGGAGGGCAACCTCCAGCAAGTCCAGGCCGAGACCGAGCGCGAGGCCGCGGCGAAAGCCGCCGAGGCCGAGCAGAAGGAGCGCGAGGCGGAGCTGGCGGAGGAGAAGGCAGAGGTCGAGTCAGAGCGCCGCGAGGTCGAGCTGGAGGCCGAGAAGGCCGCGGCCGACGAGCGCGCCGAGCGCCAGCTCGCCGAGGAGAAGCGCCGGGCGGCGGCCGAGCAGGCCGAGGGCAGGCGCGAGGCGGCCGAGGCCGAGAGAGAGGCGCGGCAGGCCGAGCGGACAGCCGCGGCCGTCGATCCGCGGGAGGAGACCCGATGAGCATGCCGGCAGTGCCGAAGGCGATCTTCGACCGCTCGCTGAAGCTGGCCAGGCTTCCGCTCGCCACCACACTCGGCCTCTTCGGCGCCTCCGACTCCGCGCTCATGCACGCCGCCGACCGCCTCGAGGCCGGCGCGCGCAGCGCCGCCGGCACCCTCTTCGGCGACGAGCAGCTGAAGCAGGAAGGCCGCCGGGTCTCGCTGGCGACCGAGCAGCGCGAACGCGCGGCGCGGCTGCAGGAGGAGGCGGAGGAGGAGCGCCGTGAGGCGGACGAGCGCCGCCGCGAACGCGAGGCGCGCGCTGCCAAAGCGGCCGCGACCCGCAAACGGAAAGCGGCGAAGTCGGCGGCGAAAGCGGAGCGTGCGAACGCGAAACGCGACCGCTCCGCCAAGCTCGACGAGCTCGAGGCCAAAGAGGAAGCGATCGAAAGCAAGGAGGACGCGGCCCGGGTCGAGCGCCAGGTCGAGAAGGTCGAAGAGGCCGCCGCCGCTGTCAAGCGCGATCGCAAGGACGGAAACGGGTAGGGGAGGGGCATGACCAATTCACTGAAGAGCAAAGCCGTCCGCAAGGCCGCCAAGGTGGGCGTCAAGCACACCGCCCACGGCACCGCCTCGAAGTTGAAGCGGAGTCCCGTACGCACGACGACGCTGCTCGCGCTCGGCGGCGCGCTCGGTTTCCTCGCCGGGCGATTGACCTCGGCATCCGCCACCACGTGACCGCGCGACGCATTGACCCCCGGATCCGGGGGTCAATGCGTCGTTCGACCTGACCGTCCGGTAGAGATTCCGGCATGGCCGACTTTCTCTACGAGGGCCACCGGATCTCCTACGACTCCTACGGCGAGGGGGAGCGGGTGCTCGTGCTGGTGCACGGGCTGCTGATGAACAGGCGCATGTTCGAGCGGCTGGCGCCCGAACTGGCCGAGGCCGGCAACCGGGTGATCTGCCTCGACCTGCTCGGCCACGGGCGCTCGGACCGGCCGGAAGACCTGCGCCTCTACTCGATGCCGCGCTTCGCCCGCCAGGTGGTCGGCTTGCTCGATCACCTGATGCTGGACGCGGCGGTGGTCGGCGGCACCTCGCTCGGCGCCAACGTCGGGCTCGAGCTGGCGGTCAGCGCTCCCGAGCGGGCGCGCGGGCTCTTCATCGAGATGCCCGTGCTCGACAACGCCCTGCCGGCGATGGCCGGCGCCTTCACCCCGGTCCTGCTCGGCCTGCGCTACGGCCGTCCCGTCTTCGAGCTCACCTCGCGCCTCGCCTCGGCGATCCCGCGCACCCACCCCGTCGTCGACATCGGCCTCGACTGGGTGCGCCAGCGCCCCGGCCCGTCCGCTGCCGTGCTCGAGGGCCTGCTGCTGGGTGAGACCGCGCCGCACCGGGAGGAGCGCCGGCTGATCGAGCAGCCGACCCTGATCGTCGGCCACCCGCGCGACCCCGTCCACCCTTTCAGCGATTCCGGCATGCTCGCCGAGGAGCTGCCCAACGCCCGCCTAGTCGAAGCGAGCTCGATCTTCGAGTGGCGGTTCAGGCCGCAGCGGCTGACCCGCGAGCTGATCGCCTTCCTCGACGAATTCCCCTGGAAAACCAGCGAGACCTAAAAATATCTCCCAACTTCCGTCCTTTGGTACGGCCGGAGTGCTAGGATGCCCGAAAATTCTGGAGCGATCAGAGAGATTTAGGGGACCCAGGGAGAGGGACCTCAGGGAGCTTCAAAGGGAGGAGCCCCGCCATAGCGCACCAGTGCCTTAATCGGTCAAAGGGCCGGCCTTAAAAGCCGGAGATCCGGGTTCGAGCCCCGGCTGGTGCATCGGGAAACGAATGGGGACCGGTGACCGGCTATGGCAAGCAACCTCTTTGACCAACTAGACGAGATTTCGACGGGCGGCGAGCAGGAGCGGCCCCTCTGGGCGGCACGGGCGCCCTACCAACCGCAGTCCGACCACGACCTGATGCTGGTGCCGCGGGTCAAGGGTTGGCAGGAGGACGCCGACGCGATCGCGGCGCTGGAGCGGATCGAAGCCGAGTCCTGGGTGGAGAGCGTCGACCGCGACGGCAAGCAGGTCCGCGCGGTCCTCTCCAGCGACTGGATCGAGGCGACGGGAGAGGCGCTCGTCTCCGGCAACGGCGATTCGTCCCACACCGACCTCGCCGCCGGCCGCCGCTTCGCGCTCAACTTCTGGGACGCCAACTCGACCAAGGCGCTGCACATCGGCCACCTGCGCAACCTGGCGCTGGGCAACGCGCTCGGCTCGGCGCTGGAGGAGGCCGGCGGCAAGGTCGAGCGGCGCAGCATCATCTGCGACGTCGGCCGCAGCATGGGCGAGGCGATGGCGGGCGTGGTGGCGAGCGGCCGGCACGCCTCCTCGACGCCGGGAAGCGGCGAGAAGAGCGACCACTTCGTCGGCGCCTGCTACGCCGAGTACGTCAAGACCGGCCCCTCGCTGACCGGCCGCGACGACAACCCGGCGACCTCGCTGAGCCGCGAGGTCGACGTCCACCACGACTCGGCCGACGAGCTGCTGCAGCGGGTGCTCGACGGCGACCAGGAGGCGATCGAGCTCTGGTCGAAGACGCGCGCCTGGGTGATCTCCGGGCAGCGCAAGACGCTGGCCCGGCTCGGCATCTCCTTCGACCGCGTCTTCTTCGAGTCCGACTTCCTGCCCGAGGTCGCCGAACTCTCCAACCTCGGGCTCGAGCACGGGATGCTGCAGCGCCGCCCCGACGGCGCGGTGATCTACCTCACCGACCGCGAGGAGCTGGAGGAAATGCCGCTGCTGCGCGCCGACGGCCTGCCGACCCAGCACATGCGGGCGCTCGCCTACTGGATGGCGGCGCCGGGCCTCGAGGGCACGACCTCGATCCAGGTCTGCGGGCTCGAGTGGGTGGCCCACGTCACCTGCCGCCGCCAGCTGATGGACCTGATGATGGAGAAGGGGGCGGGAGCCGACATCAACCACCCCGCCCACGACGTCTTCCACGGCATGGTCTCCAAACAGGCCGAGTCGGTCTCCTCGAGCAAGCGCAACGCGCTGCTGATCGACGAGCTGGCGGAGTGGATCGAGCAGGCGATGGAAGAGGAGGAGCGGGCCCGGGTGCGTCTCGGCCACCCGGTCTCCGAGGCGATCGTGCCGCAGGTGGCGCTCGGCTACTTCCTCATGCACACCAACACCAAACCGCTCGACTTCGAGCCGGAGAAGCTGATGCGCCCCGAGCAGAGCCTCGGTTGGGACCTGGCCCGGGCGCGCGCCCACAACGGCGCCGGCGCCAACGGCCGCGCCGCCGAGCCGGCCCAGGACCCCGACTACCGCTACGCCGTGGTCCAGTCGGAGATGTACCGGCGCCACCTGCAGCAGGCGGTCGAGCGGCTCGACGTCAGCCCGCTGGCCAAATACGCCGGCCACCTCTCGCGCTGGTACGTCGAGGAGGAC